>NZ_JACJPJ010000078.1:0-3486 GCF_014696015.1 Oculatella sp. FACHB-28
TGAGTTAGAAGAGTTATTTCAAGCGATTTAATCGAAGGCAATGAAGAGGAAGCTTACAATACAAAAAAGTGATAAAAAAGCGGTGATTTGAGTACTCAGTTCTGACAGTTTCTTCTTATGGTGCTAGCAAATTTGATGGTAAGTAACTCACGCTTAGAAGCAGGTTTCAACCCAGGTTACTTCTGGAAGTTTGCCCGATCGCAATCGAGTCACAATGTCGTTTTCATCCGTTTCAAACACAATACGGTAGTTGCGATCGCTCACATCGGTTGGTACATAGGTCAGGTAATGACCACCCTGAACGTATTCGTGCGGTGACACTTCGATTTGTCCGGGATACATCGCTTCAATTTCGGCTCTGGTGTTGCCAATACCCGCACCGTTGAGGGTTCTGATTGTGCTGTCGCGCACCACATCCACGCGAGCAATTTGGTTGTCTGTCACCATAAGCAGCAGGTTCTCAATGCCCTGCGGCTGCGTATAGCCACAACCATTGTCATCGGTATCTGCTGCTGGAATGGGAACCCTCGCCGCTTGTTCGGCTTCAGCAAGGGTCATGCCAACGCGCACTGGACCAATGCCATTGAGTGTGAGGGGTGACTGACTGCTGAGCGATTCAGACTGTGGTGTTGAGTCAGATTGAGCAGATTCGAGCGTAGGAGAAGTGTAATGGACAGGAGTAAAAGCCATTGAGGCCAGCGTGGAGGGAGATGCAATCCATGAGGAAGGAGTTGGGACGCTGGCGATCGGTGTGGATTGATCGACGGTAGCGATCGCCACTCCAATTATGGTAGAAGCCACAACAAGACTTGAAACTAGGAAGTGAGCGACTTTCATGGTAGGAACACCAAAAATAAATAGTTGGGAGGTCGAGATTAGAGGTTAGGTTGCAATGATGCACCTTTGTTTGGTTGGGAATGATTTAACCTAATGGAGTTTGACTAATCACACTCACGTTTGGATCAAGGTTGTCGCCTGTACTGTAGACGTAATCAAAAGCGTCTTGATCATGGAGAAGATGCGATCGCAGAAACAGTCCACCCCAGCGTCCGAACGCCTCAGTTGCTAGGGTTTGATCCAGCGTTGGTAGAATGGGATCGCGATCGCTATCTTGATTAGTAATGCTATAGTGATTCGCACCTTCAACCGCGATCAATGCTTTTGGTGTATCTTGAACGTTCACATATGCGGGTGCGGTTTCGCCAAAATCAGCAATGCCATAGAAACCCGCCTGTAACTCTGGAGGGATTGTGTAGCCCTCTGAGCCAATTTCAGGAATACCAATTTCTTCCTGGGTTGCGCCTAATCCAACGGCTTCATCAAACGAGCGTCCCAGAAGCCATCATTAAACCTCTTAAATTAGCCCTTGACGTAAAGCGGCTACGGCAGCCTGTACACGATGGTCAACTCCAAGCTTGTTGAAGATCCCACGTACATGAGTTTTTACAGTGTTGTGGCTCAGATATAGATGGGCTGCAATTTCAGAATTACTTCGACCTTCTGCCATGAGCTTCAAAACTTCCAATTCACGAACTGAGAGTTTGTGAGCAGGTGTTAAAGATATTGAGGAGGAATATTTTATTTTTTGCATGAAAACCTCTTAGGTGGTGCTAAAACTGCTAATCATTAATACAATCAATCACGACTTTGCTGATGTCCATACCCTATATAACTGCTCTATGGGTAAGCATTGCAATCTTTAGGGTGAGGTAGCAAAGGCACGCACTGACCTCTAAAAAGTATCGCAACTGAACCCACTTACGCAGGTTCCATATACAAGCGTGCCCACTCGATCTGATCTGCTTGTATGCCAAGAATGGTCACCCCGCGCATACCAAACTGCGAACCATTACGCTGGGTGCCGAACCAATACCACTCAGCCCAGGTCGTTTCATCCTCAACTGTCAATCGGAGTAACTCGGAGTGAAAATCTGGGATGTTGTGGAACATAGCAGACCAATTCCTACGGACATGCTCAATTCCCAGTTCATCCCTTTCGGGATGGACTGGATGAGCGCCCTGAAAGTGAGGTGCAAAACAGGCTAAAAATGCTTCCAGATCATGCGCGTTTTGTGCTTGTTGCAGTCGCTCTACGACGACACTTTGACTAGATTCCATGACTTCTCCTTAAAGGTTTATCTTTCCTTGATCAGGTTTAAGCAATAGATCATGAGAGGTTGTCATTGTCATTTCTTCTAATGGTTTAACAGTTGATCAAGATCGAGTCCTTACCAATTTTGTTTTATCTATCTAAAGCATAATGAGTTGCAATGCTTAATTGCTTTCAGATTCTTACGGCGATTTGTCAGATTCTTATGGTGTTAGCAAACTTGTTTTGGGGACATTCCGCTAACGATCAAAATTTTGGGTAAACCGGAAATCAAACTTGAAAGGATTGAATCAACGATTAGATGATTTACTCATGATATCTCTTCCTGATAAATCCTTTGAGCAGTTCTTCTGCCATAGAAGATAGCAAAAATGGCAGTGCCGTATGCAAATAAGCTGTAAACAGCAGCAGGAACCGCCATATCGGGATTATTTAACAGCCCAGCAGTAATGGCGATCGCCAACGTCGCATTCTGAATTCCTACCTCGATCGCAATACAAATGCGCTGGGGAAATTTCAGATTAAACAACTGACCAAACCAAAATCCGATTGCCATTGAGATCACGTAGAAGGGTTAACCCCATGCCTAGCATCACGATCGCTAGACCGACTGGTAAAAGAACGGTGGTAAAAAAGGTAGCTTGCATGGATTGAGCTGGGTTTATTGCTTCATTGGCTGTTGATTATAACCGCTCTAAGTACAGGATAAAAATCAAAGTTTTTAACGGGGTTTTGTTTTTTGTCCTATATTTAGCTCCATCTTCAGAGCAGCTAATTGTTGTGCTGTAATGCAAGATGTCCCATCGTCGAATGAAACACATCATCGGGATCGTATTTGTTGACCTGCTGCGGCAACACCATTCAAGCTTATTAGTTCAATAGTTGCCATAAAGCCTAAGTTAGACGTGATTCTACAGCAAATTAGGGTTTGTATACGGGGGAACTGCGTAGCAACCGCGCAAACACAAATAAATTACCCGTTGCCCCACGTCCGATCCGCAAATCTGAGTCAAGGTAAGACGTTTGCCAGGTCGCTTCTCGTCTCAGCCCTTCTAGCACCGGAATGTGCAAAGCTGGAAGTTGCCAGTCAGCTTGGTGAAATAGCCCGGTTGCTTGCAGCGAAAAAGCATCGAAGGCAACGGTGGCGGTCTGAGTATTGCCTTGCCATCGCCAGTGCCCTTGTGCTTGCAGTTGCACTCTACCTAATAGCAGCGGCGTTGCTGCAAGGGTAATGCTTGGTTTGGCATGATAGAAGAATGAAATGTCCTCAATGTAATTCAACTCAAGTCGCTAAGAACGGGCATCGTCGAGGGAGACAATGCTACAAGTGTAAGCAGTGCAGGCGACAATTTCTCGAATCCTACTATCCTTGGCGC
>NZ_JACJPJ010000079.1:0-151320 GCF_014696015.1 Oculatella sp. FACHB-28
TTTGCAGGACGTTATCGCAACCGCAGAAAACGGTTTGGCTTGCGCTTGAACCTGATTGCTGGCTTACTCAACTATGAATTGGCACATGCCTCTTGATTCATGCAGGAAGTCTACTCCATCTGATCCACTCCTTTGACGTAGAAGAGGCAACTCCAATTGCGGTTCTGTCCTTGTCAATGCAGGGTAGTGGTCTAGTTGAAACCACTCTGTGATACTTGTTCAGACTCCGCTGGAGCGGAAACAAAGCGCACCGTCAGGCTGAGGTCTAATCTACGTACAGGCTTGGTTATCCCTAGGGCGAATCAGAGTACTTCACTCCTGACAGGGTCTATCAGCAGTCTCGCTGATGCTGGCGCTTACATACAAGGGGCGAAGCATTCGGCAAAAGAATTGTGCTTCAGGGACAGGGATTGTGACCGAATGCTTCGCCCCTACCGCTACCGCTACTCTATAGATGGACTCGGTGCAACTGCTGACAAAACTGTGTGAGCCTACTGCCTTCTTGCCTCGTTTGCACTGGCAGATGCCTGATTCAGATATTCATAAGTGGCGCGCGAGACTTCCCGAATTAGCTCTTGGGCGCGTTCGTCATTGGTGGGACGGCGCACCATGACCGCGGCGATGTAGCGTCTGCCGTTAGGCATGTCGATGACACCAACATCACCGACCAGCGATCCAATATCACCCGTCTTGTGGGCAATGATCGCTCCTGCACCTAATCCTTGAGGTAGCAGCGTGTTGGTTTCAGTGCGACGCATGATTTCGAGCAGGCGATCGCGCGATCGCAGCGACAGCAGATCTCCCTGAGTGACGGCAGCTAATAGCTTCGCCATATCTTCAGGACTGGTGGTGTTTTCTCCATCCAGGTCGGGTAGAGGATTGCGAATGGCGGTCGCGGTTAGTCCCCATCCCTGAAATCGCTGATTCAATGAGGAAATTCCTCCCAGCCGATTGATCAGCATGTTGGTCGCCGAGTTATCGCTGATGATAATCATCTTGGTCGCCGTTTCCAGCACACTATATTGAGTGCCAGGTGGCTGATACTGCATGTCGCCTGAGCCTTCCGCAATGTCAGAGGCTTCCAGCGTAAGCATCTCATCCAGTCGAATATTTCCAGCATCTACCTCTTGAAGTAATGCCACCAAAACGGGCACTTTGATAATGCTGGCAGAGGGCATTGTCGTTGTGCCATTCAGGTCAAGATAGGCACGCGTATCCAGGTCAAACAGAAATACCCCCGGATTCAACTCTGGTTGACGGGCAGCAAGCGTTTTTAACGTGTTGCCCAAGGCGGTCATTTCCTGAGCAGGGGTGAGGGCTGTTGGGGAAGCTTCCAGGCTGGTGGGTGTGGCATCTCGGCTGAGGGAAGTTGCAGCCGTTTGCTCCATTTGAGAGGGTAGCCCTAGCCCAGCTGTAGTTTGAGGATTGCTAGCTGTCTGTTGAGCTGTAGGATTCCAAATTGCCAGAAACGTCCCAGCGATCGCCCCAAACCCAACTCCCACAATCAGCAGCCGCACGATATACACCAGCGGCGATGTAGGACGGGCAGGACGACGCTCAATCCGACGCTCAGTTTGAGCAGAGAGGGAAAGGTTACGCTGTCGGCGCGATCGCACCCGCCCTACCTTCAGAGGAGTTGCTTCCCTACGAGCAAGACGGCTGTCTGGACGCACCGGACGAACCAGTGCTCGATGCCGTCCAATTGTTGGAGGGGTACGCCGCACCGGTTCTAGCCGCACAGCCGCACGGGATACTCGCGGTGTGGGTTGAAAAGCCAGTGAGTTAACAGGCTGATCGGTCAAGCGTCCATCAGGGATACGTGACTGGAGCCGAGGCGGTAGCTCTTTTCTGGCATTAGCCGCAGGCAAACGAGACGTATTGCCAAACAGTAAATGGCGAACATTAAATCGAGTATCTGTTGGCGGTGAAGTGTTGGGATTGAAAGCATGGCGCGCTGAACGCTGAGTTCGGGTCAGACGCTCTGGCCGTGCGAGTACAGGGCGCACAGGACGCAATCCACCCTTGGCAGCATCTCCTGAATTCCCTTGTCCCTGCTCTGAGCGACGCAGATGAATCAGCTGAGACGGCTGATTCATCTGTTGAGGAGGTATGCGCCGACGGCGCGATCGCTCGGATTGACCATCAGATTCCAACATACACGACACCTTTAACAGAATTGGCGAAACGCTGGGCTTCTAAACAATTAAACGGCTTCTGAGCAGGGAGCTTGGTTGAGTTCCTTCGGCTTTACTCTGGCATTGTAATGCAGTCTATCCCTGGCAACTTCAGAACTGATACATATCTCTCATCCTTTAGCTTTGGGACTTTCCAAAAAACATCAAATGCTGCTGAGGTAAAACATCTTTTGTTTGTTGCCAGACCAGCCCTACTGCCTGCATTTCCTTGCGTACCTGCCGTTGAGTCATTTTGTGCAGCCCCTTGATCGGAATCAATGGATTTTCACCCCGATATTCTGCTAAAACTACTCGTCCATCGGGTTTTAGCGATCGCACAATCGCCTCCATCATTTCGCGAGGATACTCAAACTCATGGTAGGCATCAACCATCATCACCAGATCTACCCCCTCAGCAGGTAAGTTTGGGTCTGTTGCACTGCCTAAAACAGGCTCCACGTTGTCAATCTGATCTTCTTGTTTGAGGAAAGCAATAATATCCAGCATTTCGGGCTGAATGTCTACTGCTAGCACCTTTCCCTGTGGCACCAGTGGGCTAAGCCGAAAGCTAAAAAACCCCGTTCCCGCTCCAATATCAGCAACGACATCGGTTGGCTGCAAGTCAAGCTGATCCACTAGCTGAGCCGGACGCTCTTCCCATTCGCGGCTAGGACGCTCTAGCCAGGCTGCGCCCCGATGCCCCATCACTTGAGCAATGTGTCTGCCCATGTAAAATTTGCCAATGCCGTCACCATTGTGAACCGTGCGATAGTGATACACACCATCACTGGTGGTTGCGCCAGCAGGCACGGCACAACTGCTCAACAGTAGCCCCAGACAGCAGACTAGGAGAATGACACTCCGAAGCAGAATTTTTGGATATAGCTTTGAAATCACTGGCGATCGCCCCATCTTGCTGAGAATATTCTTGCAGCACTTAGAGCTTTTACAGATCCATTCAAAAAATCATCTTGTCCTAATAGGACTCAGCCTGGGGGAAAATGCTTAACCAGTTCATCTCCGGGAATGATGGTTGTCTCAAACATATAGGCTCGATTTGCCAAATAGCGTTGGTCTCGCTTGATCAGTTTTATGAACTGATTGTGTTCTTCTATAGAGCGTCCCACGAGGCAACCCGCACTATGTCCCCCTACATCATTGCGAGACGCACTGTAGCCATGATGCTGATTAACGCCAAACAGACCAATCTCAACTAAGTCTCCCGCCCGTGAATAATCCTTGTTCAAATCTCGGTGAACTGGAATTTTTCCCGCTTGAACTAGAGCAGGATGTCGCTTGTCTCTTCTGTGGAACCCCATCTGCCAAGCTTTATACTGCCCAAACTTGATTCGGGCTGCACCTCTGACGCTCATCGGTTTAAGCGTATATTTCTTGCCGGGTTCTGTCGTTGCCTCCCATTTACCGACCAGTTTTGGAACTCCATTTACAATTTCGATGACCAGCCGTAAATCATTAAAGGCATTGGGTTTGTCATTGTTGAGGGTGCTGTCCAAATCCATTCCCTCAATGTAGACAATGTTGTAACGCTGGTTGCCATGAAAGATTTTGTAATTCTTCCTTTGCATATACTGAATAACTCGACTGGCCAAACTATTGCTAATCTGAAAGTTGTTGACCTGAGAGTTGCTGACTGGTTTGGCTCTGAGCAGCTTCTCTGCGGTTGGCCCATCTAAAAAATCTTGTTGCTCAAGCCCTACCCGTGCCTGAAAGTTTTTGAGAGCGGCAATGGATATGGGCCCAAACTTGCCATCGGCTGGCGGATCAAGTAGCGCAAGAGAAATCAGCCGTTCTTGAATTTGAGCGGATAACAGCTTCTCGGCCGTAATCGCATTCATTAACAGCTTGTCACTCTTTCCCACAAAGGTCTCTAACTTCAAAACGCCTTGATCTTGAGGAAAGCGAACAGGGGTGCCGTCTGCATTAAGTAACTGACAGTGCCCCACAAAAATTAGCCAGGTGTTACGCAGGGTACCTTCTGGTCCCGGAAAAGCAACTTGGTTGCCTTGCTCATCTTGACCAAAAGCAACTCGATAATGAATTTCTTGATATTTGCCGCAGCTTGCAACAGGCAACTGAGTCCCCGCTTCAAGCTGATATTTGAAAGTGTCAGGCAAGTTGATAGCAGGTTCAGCTTTGAGCTTGAGTGGAGTTGCGGCTGTAACTTTTAAGATATAGTTGCTCATAACAGATTCCCAGGCAAACAAAGTAGCAAAAAAATGGGTGCAAGACACGAGAATGTCTGTCTGAAACAATATACAGAAGAGTCTGTAGAGCGCTCGATTCGCAACAAAATCTTCATCTTTAAAGCCTTGCTGAATCGTTACTTTGCAGGGTTCTATAACAATCTCAAATAGGTAATGAGTGGCTCACCTGTTTGGGGTATTTTTGCTCATAAATGCAGAAGAAATTTGGGATGCAAAACTGAAGTTTTGCATCCCAAATTTCTTCTGCATTTACCAATATCCTGGTTGTCTGCTCAACCTTCGCTGGATTTGACGTGCTACTACATCGCTCTCATCCTTTTCCTATTGCTGTCTCGCTTTATAAGTGTAAAAGTCTCGAAATATGCCAACGGTCTCAAATTCGTAGGTAGGGAGCAAGCTACTTACAGACAAATTAGTCTTGTAGATACTCAGAATTAAGAAGTTTTGGCGCTCTGTACTCTCAGAAATGAGTTGCTTAATTTCGTCCTGATTGTCTTCCAGCAGTTCAGCGCACTGGGCTTGAAGCAGGTTTTCCAGGAAGCTGGGTGCTTTGCTGCAGGCGTTCTCTTCTAGATATTCAGTCAACTGAGCCGTTGCGTAATCATCATAGGCAGCTTGCCCAGGATTGGTCACTGCCATCACGACTCCTACTCCGACCAGCGCTAACCCAACTATAGAAGCCCCGATTGTTATACCTTTCATGGGATCAAACTCTGATTCTCTCGCTAAGCCTAAGCGTTCTCTGGATTAAATGACAAGTAAATATAGAGATTGTGTTCCGGTTAAGTATCTAAGTGTTTGAATCAGGGGCGATCGCAGTGCTACAATAGGCAATGCAATACGCAGTGTGGCGAGCGTAGCCAAGTGGTTAAGGCAGTGGATTGTGGTTCCACCACTCGCGGGTTCGAGTCCCGTCGTTCGCCCTTTTAAGATTAGAAGTTCATAAGGAGTCTGGCGGCTAAAACCCCGGCTCCAGTAGCAAAGTTCGTCTGTGTAGACTTCGCCTACTCAAAGTTTTCTGGCTTGAGTCGGTAGGTTTTTGTATCGCTGCAACTTTAGGCGGCAGGGCTTACTGAATTATTGTTATAGCAAGATGAATCTACGGTTAGTCAGTCGATGAACTGTACTTTTATTTCAATCTGGTTTATCATCAGTCATCAAGCGACCAACACCGATTTATCAGCTGCCTCATCCTGGAAGTTTTGCCCATGACTCTCACCATGCTTAGTCCTAGCTTGTCTATTGAGCCGACTTATTCTGTTTTTGGTCGTCGTGCCCAACTGCCATTACCTTCTGACCAGCTTTGGCAAATTCAGAGTGGGGTTGTGCGAACGACGACTTGGATGGAAGATGGTTCTATGGTGACGCTGGGGCTTTGGAGTGCAGGGGATGTGTTAGGTCGGCCGCTGTCGAATGCCAATCCGCATCAGGCAGAGTGCCTTACTGAAGTGACGGCAACGCTGTTGCCTCGTGAGGAATGGCACCGGGTCACGGATGCTCTGATCCGACATATCCGTCATTCTGAAGAGTTGCTTGAAATCTTGCATTGCCCACAGGTTGAGGCTTCCTTGCTGCGCGTGTTGAATTGGCTGGCGCAGCGGTTTGGGCAGGAAAGCAAATTTGGTCGGCGGATTGAGTTGCGCCTGACGCACCAGGAGCTTGCCGAACTGATTGGCTCAACTCGCGTAACGGTGACTCGTTTGCTCAGCAGCTTTGAACGGCGAGGGCTAATTCAACGGCAGCAACGCCGAATTACGATTACTCAGGAGGGTGAACCCTTCTGGCATTACGAGATTTAGACCGAGTTTACGTGTTCGGAGCAAGTTTGCCTGTCTGCTTAGACGTTTGGTTTCTCAGACATTCGGTTTAGATGTAATACATGCCGCTGAGCCGCTGGCGAATTTCTCGCTGTTGGCACAAATCTCGCAGCGTATGGCGTTGTAGAACGGCTCTGGCGCTTTGTTCAGCTTCTTTCCACACATTGCGAACAATCACGCGATCGCAATTAACCGTTTTTCCCTGAGCGGAGCGGCTGTTGTCTTCCAGGCAGTTAAAGATTTCTAGCAGCGTAATTTGCCAGGGTTCACGCGCCAGCAGATAGCCACCTTTATTGCCTCGCTGACTGCGAACGATTCCAGCATGACGGAGTGCGGCAAATACCTGTTCTAAATAGCGATCGGGAATCGATTGTTTGGCAGCAATGTGCTTGATCTGCAGCGGTTCTCCTGGCTCTGGATGGCTAGCCATCTCTAGAAGTGCGATTAGAGCGTACTCAACTTTGGCGGACAGTTCCATAAATTTTATAGTTCTAAAATTGGGTTAGTCGATTAGAGATGTGCTTCCACCAACGGGAATCGTAAATAGGACGTAGAGGACTCCGGCACCCATCGTGATCACGACCAAGCTAAAGATGATGACCCAGCGGCTGAAGGGGCGATAGGTGCTGTGGTTGATGGCATCCAGAACGGCGAAGTAGTGGCGGGTTGAAAGCAGGACGGTGAGCAGTCCGACGATGGCAAAGACTAAGCCCAGCTTCCAGCCCTGACCTGTACCTTGAATATCGGGTGTTAGCAGATTCCGCAGGCGGGCGATGACGACCCCAAAGCCCATCAGGGCGATCGCCGTTCGCATCCAAGCAAGATAGGTGCGCTCGTTGGCTAAGTGGTCTCGCACTCGCTGGTCTGAGATCGGTGCTGGAGATTCTTTTGGAGGTGAGGCAGCAAGATTTTGATGTAAATCAAGAAATGTTCGCTGGAGTTCTGGCGGCATCTCTTGATAGAGCTGAATCAGTCGGTCAACATCTGTTGAAGTATCTTCCGATTGAGCTTTAGCGGGTTGGGAATTGGCTTCTGACATTGGGAGGGTTTGGATGCGATTAGTGCAAGGGAATAGATAAGCCGGAGGGCAGCACTAGCGCCAGCAAAGCGGATGCCAGCAGCGCAATACCAACAAAGGGGGCGATCGCCTTTCCCCATCGGGTTGTTTTCTCAAACAGCATGATGCCGGTGAGCGCTACCATCCAGGTCAGATGAGCGACACCGACTCCAAACATCACCAACATGAGTGCCCAACAGCAGCCAAGACAGTACAGTCCATGACGCAAACCTAGATTCCAGGCAGCTTTGAGTCCGCGCTGATAGTGATGGGTGAGAAAACTCATGGGATGGCGACAAACGTTCATGCACTGTTCTTTAAGACTGCTGAACTGGAATGCGCCTGCGATGAGTAGAGTAAGTGCAGCGATCGCTCCAGGATGCTGATGTAGCCAGTGCCAGCGATCGAGCCAGTGGTGAATTGCCCAGTCGCCAGCTAAAAGAATGACCGCAAAACCGAGCCAGATAGCGGTATAGGCAGATAGAAATACCGTGAGGAGCGATCGCGGCTGGTCTTGCTTTTGGCTCACCTGAATGAACAGCGTGATTAAAGGCAAACTGGTGGGTAGCATCATGGCGATCGTCATCACCAGCCACGCCAGCAAAAACACCAGCAGCTTTTGCACCGTGGGCTGTGTGGTTGCGATCGCTGGATGAAACAAATGCTCATTTCCCGTCAGCGATGCCAGGACAATCAGGCTCCAGGACGCCAGCACCATTGCCCAAACCAAGGTGAGTCCGGGGTTAAGCGTCAGCACAGACTGAAGCGAAGAGCGAGATTGTGCGGTTGAGTTGCTCACAGTTAGCTATGCTCAAAGCGAAACAGACCTTGAATGGCGTTGCGTCCGGTGTAGTCCCAGATCAGGTTAAACTCCGGCAAATCGACCCGATGAATGGAAGCTTTTGCGATGTAAGCTGGTGAACCGGGGATGGTGCTAAAAATGCTGTCAATCATTTTGGTGGGGCTACCGTCTGGCCCGCGATATGGCTCCATTTCGCTCACCAAGACATCACCGATTTTGATCGTGCCGCGTCCGTTTTCAATGTTGTATTCGACTGGGGCAACGCGGACATCCAGCACGTCGGCAACCAGGCTAGCTACATCGGCGATCGCCCCACCCAATTCCCCGTTAAACACTTTTTCTAAAAGCTGCTGCTGTTCCTCTGTACTGTTGCTATCGATGTAAACGACTGCTTTCCAGCCACCAGCCAGCACATTGCCGGGAATGTAGACAATTTTCACTAGCGTCAGTCCTGACACATCCACGCCCTGAATCTTGCCCCGATCGATGTGATAGGCAACAAAGCTGTCGCAGTATCCACCATCCGGGTCATCCCCAATCCAGCAAGGACAGGGCGCTTTGCAGGAACAGGCTTCTAGAATTTGCCCTTCTAGCTCGTAGATTTTTTCAGTTGCGATCGTGGTCGTCATGGTTCAATTCCTACAGACACTCAGCTTTGAACATTGAGCAAAAGAGAAAAGTAGCAAAGCGATATACCCGGTCTCTGCTACTGATAAATCAAGAGGGATTGCGATGGGCTGCCGTTGCTTATGAGAATGGTCAATTGCGTCTCACTGCGCGATCGGAGCGCTTCAAAAGAGGCTGCTCTAGAGGGACGTGGCACAAAGGAAAGCGCTAACACCACAGAAAAACTGATGATGCAAAAGAGGGTAAGAATGAGTAGGTTGTGATTTCTCATAAAACTTCCTCCGTTGTTTAAGAGCTTGCTGTTTGATGAATGCTGTTGGCTATTGCAGAACGTCACCCCGAAGGCGTTGCTTGTAGGTGTCTAGGTCGGGCGCTGTAGCGATCGCCCCCTGTGTCACCATAAAATCAGCCGAACTCTTCAGTACTTCAGCAAAAGCTCCGGGTTGGTCAGCACTGCCCAGATACTCCGCCTTGGCTTGTTCTGAAGAATCTAGCCAGATCAGTTGTTCCATGACCGTCAGGCTCTCTTCGGGGGTGAGTCCCAGTTCGGGGGCGATCGCCTCTGCTACCGCTTCGGGGTCATCTCGGTAAAGCTTCACCGCTTCATCCAGCACGGCGACGTATTGCTTCACCACATCGGGATATTCATCAACAAACGCTTGCCGCACAATTCCCACATCTGCCGTCAACACACCCCGTTCAGCTAGATCCGCAGATGTGGTTAAAACTGTGCCGCCATCTTCAACCAGTCGAGATAGATGGGGTTGCCAAACATAACCTGCATTAACGTCCTGACGTTGCCATGCAGCAACTAGATCCTGCGGCTGCAAGTCCAAAATCGTGAGAGAGTCAGGGCTAATTTGCTCCAGTTCTAATAGCGACAGTAGTGAAAAGTGGGTGGTGGAGCCAAAGGGAACGCCGACCCTTTTGCCTGCCAGATCTGCGACGGATGTAATGTCTTGCCGGACTACCAGCGCTTCTGCTTTCCCGATTACATCGTGGATAAAATAAACCTCGTAGGGAAGCCCCTGAGCAATTCCCACGCCAACTCCAACGGAACCGATTAAGCCAAAGTCAATTCCGTCTGCGGCTACAGCGGTGTTAACATCTCGACCTGAATCAAAGCTGATGTATTCCACCTGCGAGTTTGGAAAAGCTTTTTCGGTCAAACCCAACGCTTTTGCTAACAGCTCCGCATTGGGGATCACCTGGTAGCCAATACGAATCGTTTCAGGCGCTTGGGCTGTAGTTTCGGGCGCAGCCGATTCTGTGAAACTGGCTTCTGAGGTAGGTTCAGGAGAATTTCCGGAGCAGCTAGACGCAATCAGGGGCAAACTTAGACCGACCAGTCCAAGCAATACATTCCGTCTTTTTAATCGCATAGTTTTAGTTTCAAGTTATTCAGTTGAAGTGAGTTAGGAATCGTGACCAATCCAGGACAACTGCGATCGCTGAATCCACCACCTCTCTTCGCCAGGTGGGTTGTAGGGGTTTGGCATTGCTAAACCCCTACCGGGTACTGCATTTTGCTAGGTTCATTTTTTAGGAGGCGATCGCCGCTTCTCTGCCCGTTCGGAGGCGATCGCCCAAAATCCGCTCCAGCACCTTTGTCTTTAGTTCAGCAAAGGCAGCGCTTCCAGCATTGCGTGGGCGAGGTAGGGAAATTTCCTGGTTTACCAGTATCGAACCGTTCTCAATCACAATCACTCGATCTGCCAAATACACTGCTTCTTCAACATCGTGTGTGACTAGAACGGCAGTGAAATTTTGCTCCTGCCACAGCCTTTCGATCAACTGTTGCATCTCAATTCGAGTCAGGGCATCCAGAGCGCTCATCGGTTCGTCGAGCAGCAATAACCGGGGTTGAGTCACCAGCGCTCGGGCCAGCGCGACTCGTTGCCGCTGTCCGCCGGATAGAGCCGTTGTCCAATCTTGCGATCGCGATGCCAGCCCTACCTGTTGAAGTGCCCACAGTCCATGTTCTTTGCCGTTGCGCTTTAGCCCCAGTGCCACGTTGTCTAACACACGCCGCCAGGGAAGCAGCCGTGAATCTTGAAACATAACTCTGGCATCGGAGTTAAAGCCTCTAAGCGGGTGTCCATCCAGCAGAACTTCTCCCTGGGTTGGCGTTTCCAGTCCTGCCAGCAGCCTCAACAAAGTGCTTTTGCCGCAGCCACTCCGCCCAACAATTGCCACAAATTCCCCTGGCGCAACTTCCAGGTCAATATCGCGCAACACCTGAGCCGTGCCAAAAGACTTGCTCAGATTCCGAATGCTTAATTGAGTGCCAGCGGCATGAGCCACTGTAGTTGTCTTCCTGCTCATAAATTCCTCTGATTTAATAGCTTTTTTGATTGGTTTATCCGTGCTGACTGGGGTGCCAGGGCAGCCACCAGCGCTCCAAAATCCGTACGGCAACGTCTGCCAATTTGCCCAACAGTGCATACAGTAAAATGCTCAGCACCACGACATCGGTTTGCATGAACTCTCTTGCGTTCATTGCCATGTAGCCGATGCCAGAATTGGCGGCGATCGTTTCTGCCACGATCAGCGTTAGCCACATCAATCCCAGCGCATAGCGCAATCCCACCAGAACGTTGGGCAAAGCTCCAGGCAGAATAATTTGCCAGAACAGTTTGCGGCGGCTCAACCCATAGACACGTCCCATTTCAATCAGGTTGGGGTCGATGGAGCGAATGCCGTGGAAAGTGTTGATATAAATCGGGAAGAACACACCCAAGACAACCAAAAAAATTCGCGCCTGATCGCCAATGCCAAACCACAGAATCACCAGCGGAATCATCGCCAGGTGGGGAATGTTGCGGATCATCTGAAGCGAGCTATCAAGCAACCGTTCAGCGGTGACATTGATACCATTCAGCACGCCTAAGGCCAAGCCAATTCCGCCACCGATGATGAAGCCGATCATGGCTCGCCACAGGCTAATACCCACATTGCGAACGAGTTCACCGCTTTGCAGCAGGCGAATGGCCGCTTCTACGATCTGAGTGGGGGCAGGCAGAATGCGGGTGGTAATTATGCCTGCTTGTGCCAAAATTTGCCAGACTACGATCAGTCCGAAGGGCACCAGCCAGGGAGCAATCTGTTCCCAGGACAGCCACCGTGTCCAGGATGACCATGATTTTTGATGTGTTAACTGCATATCTAACTCGCCTTCTTATCTTGGTAGGTTGGGTGAAGCAAAGCGGAACCCAACAGGAGCGGAGATTGCGTTGGGTTTCGCTCTGCTCCACCCAACCTACGGATTTATAAGAAAACCAGATTTCCCTGAATTAGCTGGCGCTGCTTACGAGCGCTTGAGTGGGTTGCAAGCTTGCAATCAGTTCATTCAGAGAAATCTGGAGTCGCTGTTCAACCTCTTCAGCAAACTGAAATCCACCGTCGGGCAGTCGCTGGATTTGGCTATCGACGATGTAAACGCCCGCAAAAATGTGTCGTGCCCCCAGGGTAGAGAGGACGGGTTTAAGGGCGTAGTCAATCGACAGTAAATGGGCGATCGTGCCACCTGTGGCGATCGGCAAAATCGGCTTACCCACCAGTGCATTTTGCGGCAGCAGATCCAGGAATGCTTTTAAAACGCCCGTGTATGCAGCTTTATAAACGGGAGTGGAAATAATGATGGCGCTAGCTTGCTCAACCAGGGCGATCGCCTCCTTCACAGCAGGGTTGTCGAACTGGGCAAACAGCAGCGCTTCGGCGGGTAAATCCCGCACCGAAAATAAAGTGGTGGATACCCTTTCTGCTTCCAAGTGTTGCTTGGCGTACTCCAGCACGGAATAGGTGCGAGAGGGGTGAGAAGGGCTTCCGGCGATCGCTAAAACAGACATCTGTAATACTCCAACGAAGTGCGTTAACTAACTGGCGGCAGTGGGAAGTCGGTCGTTTGCCATGATTTCTCCGATCGGGCTGAGATAGCGGCTGGGAGCGAGCGACGGTGGTGTTTGGGCGATCGGCAATTTCGGGAACAGCAGTTCTGCGACCCGGTAAGCTTCTTCCAAATGGGGATAACCAGAGAAGATAAACGTGTCGATGCCCAGGTCGGTATATTCCTGCATCCGGGCTGCAACCGTGTCGGCATCGCCTACCAGTGCAGTTCCGGCTCCACCGCGCACCAGACCAACTCCGGCCCAAAGGTTGGGACCAATCTCCAGCGCATCACGGCTACCGTTATGAAGCTGCATCATGCGCCGCTGTCCTTCTGAGTCGGACCGATCTAACGCAGCTTGAGCAGCGGCGATCGTGCTGTCATCCAAATGCTTGATCAAATCATTCGCAGCGTCCCAGGCTTCGGAGGTGGTTTCGCGCACAATCACATGCAGGCGAATGCCAAACCGAATCGTTCTACCTTGCTCTGCGGCAAGCTGTCGGACTTCGGCAATTTTTTCTGCCACTTGAGCCGGAGGTTCACCCCAGGTTAGATACAAATCGACGTGCTTAGCCGCGACTTGCTTTGCCGCAGGCGATGATCCGCCAAAGTAGAGCGGCGGATAAGGAGACTGCACCGGCGGAAACATCAGCTTGCCGCCTTTGATATCGAGGTACTGTCCTTTGAAGTCCACTGCTTCACCGCCCATGACCTCGCGCCAGACGGAGAGAAATTCGTCGGTTAGCTGATAGCGATCGCTATGGCTCAGGTGCAGTCCATCCCCCGCCAACTCTACCGGGTCGCCGCCCGTCACCACATTCACCATTAGCCGCCCGCCTGACATCCGGTCAAAGGTAGCTGCCATTCGCGCTGACATTCCAGGAGAAGAAAGCCCAGGACGAATTGCGACTAAGAACTTCATCCGCTTTGTCACCGGAATTAGCGATGCCGCCGTAATCCAAGCATCTTCACAGGAACGCCCCGTCGGCAACAGCGCCCCGACAAACCCTAATTGGTCGATCGCCCCGGCAAGCTGCTGCAAGTATTCCGGCGTGATCGCTCTACCGCCGACTGAGGTGCCCAGATAGCGCCCTTCACCATGAGTGGGAATAAACCAAAGTACATCCATTGCGTCCATGCTCCTTCTATAACTTCGCGTCTTGAACGTTGATCTTTTCGGGGATCAAGCCCAGTTCGTGGAAGGTGTCGGCAATCTCCTGCTGGTCGGCGATCACCTCATCCGTGATCGGTTCTGCACCGTATTTGCGCCGCTGTACCACTTTTTCGAGCGTTGGCACTTCAATGCCTAATTCAGGCGAAAGCAGTTCTGCCAATTCGGTTGGATTTTCAACTGACCACTGATCGACTGCTTGAATTTCAGCCAGTAACGCCTCGACCACCTCTGGATTTTGGGAAGCAAAGTCACGCGATCCCAGGTAAAACTCTCGATTGGCAACTAACCCTTCACCATCGCGCAGCACCTTTGCCCCGATCGCATCTTCAGCGGCTGCAAAGAAAGGGTCCCAAATTACCCAGGCATCCACGCTGCCCTGCTCGAATGCGGCTCTGGCATCAGCAGGCGGTAAAAACACCACCTCAATGTCGCTCAACTGCAAGCCTGCATCCTCGATCGCCTTAACCAGCAGGTAGTGGACGTTAGATCCCTTATTCAGCACCACCCGCTTACCGCGCAGATCAGCCACCGACTGAATCTGGGAGTCCTTTGGAATCAAAATCGCTTCACTAGCGGGGCTAGCAGGTTCATTGCCGATGTAGACCAGGGGTGCACCCGCAGCCTGAGCAAAAATCGGCGGAGCTTCCCCGGTGTGACCAAACACAATGCTGCCGACATTCAGCGCTTCCAAAAGCTGTGGACCTGCCGGAAACTCAGTCCACTGCACCGCAAAGCCAAGCGGTTGCAGCCGTTCTTCTAACCCACCTCTGGCTTTGAGAATGTTGAGTGTGCCAAATTTCTGGTAGCCAATGTTGATCGTTTGAGTCGCTGTTGAGGATGTGCCAGGGCTAGTCCCCTCGCTGCTAGGAGCTTCGCTAGGGCTGCAAGCTGCCAAACTCAGGCTCAGCCCTAATCCCAAAGCAAACAAGATGGAGAAAAGGCGCTGCGATCGCCTTCCCCAAAAACTCAAAATCGACTCAATCCAACGAAATCCACCCATCGAACGCCCTAACCCTGTCATTTCCTTATTCCTCGTGCTTTATCCCTTGCGCTGTTTAGGAGCTTGAATTGTTGCGCGGCTCAGGCACGCAACAATTCAAGCAGGAGGTTTTTGCCAAATCACGTCCTGCACCTTTACCTGCTTGGGAATCAGCCCCAGTTCAAAAAAGGTGTCGGCAATTTTCTGCTGTTCTGCGACCATGTCGCCGTTAATTGGCTCAAAGCTGTAGTTGCGTCTGGCGTTGACCACATCCAAAATGGGCGCTTCGATGCCCAGAATGGGGGACAAAATGCCGACCACTTCATCTGGGTTTGCCTCTGCCCACTCTGCTACGGATTGCGTTTCAGCGGCGATCGCCTCAATCACGTCAGCATTCTCAGCCGCGAAGGAATTTGTGGCTAAGTAGAAATCTCGATTTGCTGCTAGCCCCTCACTATCCCGAATCACCCGTGCGTCAACCTGCTCTTGAGCCGCTGCATAGAAAGGGTCCCAAATCACCCAGCCGTCAATGCTCTTTTGCTCAAACGCAGCCCGCGCATCTGCCGGAGCCAGGTTGATCGCCTCCACATCGCTCCATTGCAGCCCGCTTTCCTCCAAAATGGCTGCTAGCAAGTAATTCGCGCTCGATCCGCGGGTGTAGGCAATCCTTTTGCCGCGCAAATCTTCGACAGACTGCACCGGCGAATCCGCAGGCACTAACAGGGCAGAGCTGCGATCTTTAGGGGTACTGCCGCCCACATAAACTAGAGGAGCATCTGCCGCTTGAGCAAATACGGGCGGCGCATCACCCGTCCGAGCCACATCAATACTGCCGACGTTGAGCGCTTCTAGCATCGGCGGCCCAGCCTGAAACTCTGTCCACTCAACGGTTGCGTTCAATTCCTGCAAGCGTTTCTCTAATTCACCCCTGGCTTTGACCAGCGTGAAGGGGTCAAACTTTTGGTGCCCAATTCTCACCACTCGACTCTCGGCAGGTGCAGACGGAGAAGCTGCTGAGTCACCAGAAACGGTTGCTGGGCTACAGGACGCAACCACCAGGCTCAAACTCAGCCCCAGCACAAACAGCAGTGACACCATTCGGTGCCGCCAGACTTGCCGGAAAATGCGCCTTAGTCCTGTGAAAACCGAAGTCCCTGAATTGCTCATAACCCTCTTTCTACAAGTGCGATCGCCCTAAAGCGACTGGCTGGAAGACCATTCATCCTCATGCAAAATACGGTAAGTCGATCGCATTACTGTATTTAATCAGATTAAGGAGGAATATTGCACAGTTAACTTGAGAAAGCAAGCTTCTTTCGTATTCTTTTCTCAGCAAGCGTTCTAGCCTACGACTTGAAGTAGACCAAAATTTTCATGACTGATCTTGCTTTTTGAGCAGTCCTATGGGAAGCTTCTAATCAATCAAATAATCTACGGTAAATACGTCGGTATATCGTAAATTTTTGATCAAAGGTACAGGTTCATGCCTTGCCCGTGCAGCTCCTAACTCTTCTCAGTGAACGGATTGTGATTCTCCTCTGCTGAATCCAACACAGCCTACCGGGATTTGTAGATTGGCAGGAGTTTGCACAATCCGTTGACTGATTTCTCGATTTGAGTTGGGAGTGGCACCAGGAAACTTTTTGAGAGAGCGGTAGAGGAACAATGGGCGAACCAAAGCGAGTAAGTGACGAGTTGAGCATTGCGGGGCAGGTGACTCCTGAACAGCTTCAGCAGGCAGCAGCAGCAGGGTTCAAATCAGTGTTAAATTTGCGATCAGCCTGATGAGGCAGGCGTTTTGAGCGACGAGCAGCAGCAGGCTGAGGCAGCAGGGTTGGCGTACAGCAACGTTCCATTGAGCAATTCCAATCTCAGCAACGGTCAGGTTTCAGAAGCGTTAGAGGCACTGGAAGGTTTGCCAAAGCCCGTTTTGATTCACTGTGGGGCGGGAGCAAGGGCAGGGGCGATCGCCCTAATTGCCAAAGCCACTCAGGAAAACCTATCGCCAGAAGATTTGACCGAGCAAGCAGAACAGCTTGGTCTTGAGCCAGACCAGCCACACCTGAAGCAATTTATCGAAACCCATCACCCCCCTAAAGAATTGCTACCAGAGCGCCACTGAGTCTCGCGGCAACAATAGCAACGGTTTGAGGCTGCTGTGAGTAAGAGTTGAACCGAGATACCTGCATCGTCTCAAGGGAATGGGCGATCGCACTTCACTCACTGGAGCAAGTGGAAGTCTCGCATATCGTACCAGAAACGAATCGCTTTTGTATTTCAATTGAATTCAAATACAATTCAAATTCAGACGGGGTTTGGCAAATGAACGGGGCAGAGGTATTTAAAAAACTTGAAGGGGGAGTGAGACAACGACTACACTCCCCCTTCAAGCATTTGGAACTAGAAAATTTAGAACTTTAACCAACCACACTAGGTTCTGAAACGGTTTCAGGCGCTTTGTAGCCATAGAAGTTAATGCAGTAATCGGTGATCCGGACTCCCGTTTCCTGCTCAATTTGGCGCAGCAAATCCTCGGGAAGCTGGACATGAACGTCCATGATTTGATTGGTATCGAGGCAGTTGATGTGGCTGTGGGGATCGCTCACATTGCCATAAAGCCGTCCGTCCGATCGCTCAATACACTCGATAATATTTTGCCCAGACAAAGCTTCCAGG
Source organism: Oculatella sp. FACHB-28 (assembly GCF_014696015.1). Lineage (NCBI taxonomy): Bacteria > Bacillati > Cyanobacteriota > Cyanophyceae > Oculatellales > Oculatellaceae > Oculatella > Oculatella sp. FACHB-28. The sequence continues at coordinate 17,418 of NZ_JACJPJ010000079.1, forward strand.
TTTTGATAAACAGACGTATGACCGATCGCTTTACCCTGCTGATTGAGGCGATCGTAAATTTCGCGGGCTGACAGGTGTTCCTTTGCCTGCCAAAGTAACTCTAAAATAAAGCGACGTTGTTTGCTCAGACGCATTCCTAATGCCTGACAGCGGTCAATCGCATCTTCTAGAGATTTAATGGGTTTTCTTGTAGCGACTTCATTTTGCATATCACGTACCATCAACCTCATCCAACAGGTTAGTCACCCAGTTTATTAGTTCCCACTTCACCTGATCTCAAGTGAGAATGAAACTTTAGCCTCTATTTAGCTAGACGCACCAAAGGTTATTGTTCGTTTACTAATAAAAAGTTCAAGCAGAATAAGCAAATCGCCCTAAAGCAAGACTAGAAATCCTAAAAATGTATTAGAGCTCAAATCAAACTCACTACCACTTTAACTTAGATAAGCTATAAATGCCTACTAAAGTCAAGGAATTGGAAGTCAAGGAATTGAGCGACTGTAATCTTTTCTAGGTAAAGTATCCAGAGGATGTCCTCTGTTGAACTACGCCATGACGACTACACTTCATCTTAATTCTGACCATATTCACAGCCTTGACCTGTCGCCTGCTCAGATGGTAATTCAGGCATGGCAAGAGGAAGGAGCGATCGCCAACCACGAACAACAGCTTCAGTTTGAAATTGATTATCCCCGTGACCCAACTGATCCAAGAGAGCTTTCTGAAATTCCGGAGATTCGCCTTTGGTTTGTGCGGCTAGATGCTCAATATCCCTGGCTACCATTCTTGTTGAATTGGGAAAAAGAATTAGCGCTTTATGCTGCAATGCTGGTGCCACATCAGTTCAGCCCCACAGAAGGAATTCAGTACAACCCGGAAGCGCTAGAAATTTTTGTCATGCACAAGATTTTTGTGTTGACCCACTGGATGCAAGAGCAAGGAATCAACAGCCGCACCAAGATCAAGTTCATGATCAAGATGTTGGGGTATGAGTTGGAGGATGATCTTTTTGATTTAATCCGATTCTGAGGGGCAGGGGATTGGGGGCTGAGGGTTAGAAGAGGACTGTAGAATCCAGGTGACGGCGACGAGGAGGTCTTGGGCGATGTAGTCGGGTTTAGTGGCGTGTTGGTAGGTGTTGTTGAGGACGCGATCGCCATACCCCGTTTGGACCAAGATTCCAGTACAGGCTGCATTGTGCGCCAAATCTATATCAGTTGCCTTGTCCCCCACCATAAAGCTGGTACTCAGATCTAGGTCGTGCTCCCAAGCGGCGGCAACTAACATACCCGTATTGGGTTTGCGCCAGGTTGACCAGCGGGCAAATTCAGGATTGATTCCGCCTTCTGGTGGGCTAAGGTAGGGGCAATAGTAAAGCGCATTCAGTCTTGCGCCTGCTTCAGCTCTCAGTAAATTGCAAAGCCGCTGGTGTAACGCCTGGACATGGCTATCAGGATAGTAGCCTCGTGCTGGTCCAGACTGGTTAGACACCAGACAGCAAAATAGTCCTCGGTCATTGAGCAGCCGCACTGCCTGAGCCGCTCCGGGAACTAGATGCAGATCCTCAACGCGACGGATGTAGCCTGCTTCCAGATTCAGCACCCCGTCCCGGTCGAGAAATACGGCAGTTCTACCCATACCCCTTTCCCTAATTTGCGGCTACCCTCCCCAAACCTGCTTCAGCACAGTTTGAGGATCAATATCAGCAATATTTCCCGTTGGGGACTTGATTCCCACGAACTTGTCGCTTGCGGGCAGTAACTTAGCGGGATCAGTTGGGCCAAATAGGGCCAGAGTGTAAACCTTAAGTGCCACCGCCAGGTGCATAGGGGCACTGTCTGTACACAGCAGCAGATTTGCTCCAGCGATGATGGCAGCGAGTTTGCCCACATCTCCAGGTCTGGTGACTTTTAGATTGGGGCAGGCTTTGGTTAATGCTGCAACAAATTCCTGATCTTCTGGTCCCTGCACTACTACAAGCGGTAGGTCAGGCTGTCGCTGCTGAAAATCCTGAACAATTTGCTTCCATTTCTCGACCGGATAAATTTTGTCAATGCCTTTAGCCTGTGCCAGTTCACTAGAACCGCCATGAATCAGCACGTAGCCGCTACCCGGAATTCCCAATCGCTTTTGCTCTGCTTCAGCCCACCCTAGATCCCGCTTGGGAATGCTAATCGACAACTCAGGGCAAGGAGTATTGATTCCCAGACCTTGCAGCAGGTCATGATACATGTGAGCAGCGTACTGCTCAGACTTGAGGGGAACCGTATTTGTGAGAAAAATTTGCCCCCCTGCATTGCCTTTGTAGCCAACTCGCATAGCGGTGCCAGTCAACCAAAGGAGGAAACCGACGCCCCATCGCTGCCCCAAGGAGAGCGCAATGTCGTAGTAGCGATCGCGAATTACGCCCAGCAAGTTTGCCCAATCCGCCGGACTGTTGCGGTCTTTGAAGTCGAATAGGATGATTTCATCCGCCGACTTGCACACCCGGTAGGCACTTTTTGCCCTTGGTTCTACGACCACATCGATTTGAGCATCAGGATAGGTTCGCTTCAGATCATCCAGAGTTGGAAAGAACAGAATTTGATCACCAATCCCACCAGGGACAAGAGCCACTATTCGCATAATATTTTGTTACGCATATTCGCACCCCTATTTTAAGGGAACATAGACTCGGTGAAATGCCTAATTAGAACACACTGTGAGAAAGTTAGTCTCGTGATTTAGATAGAGGGACATCGTGTATCTATTAATTCCAGCAGCAGGAGTCGGTCGGCGGATGGGGAGCAACCGCAACAAATTGCTCATGCCACTCCTGGATAAACCCCTGCTTGCCTGGACGCTCCTGGCAGCCAAAGCTGCACCCAGCATCCATTGGATCGGCATTGTCGGACAGCCTCAGGACTGGCAGGACTTCAAGGAAATTGTGACAGATTTAGCTTTAACGAAGTCAGTCCGCTTTATTCAAGGCGGATCAACTCGGCAAGAGTCCGTTTATCGCGGTTTACGGGCACTACCTGCGGTTGCAGAACATGTGCTAATTCATGATGGGGCACGCTGTCTAGCAACTCCTGACCTGCTAGATCGCTGCTCTGAAGCCGTGTTGACCTATCCAGGACTAGTTGCGGCAGTGCCCGTGAAAGACACAATCAAGGTTGTTGATGAAACCAGGGCGATCGCTGGCACCCTAGACCGCAGCAAACTCTGGGCAGCCCAAACGCCCCAAGGCTTTAGCGTTGAACAATTGCTCCACTGTCACGCTGAAGGGCAACGACAGAGCATAGAGGTAACCGACGATGCAGCCCTATTCGAGCATTTTGGTTTGTCTGTTCAAATTGTAGAAGGCGAAGAAACCAATCTGAAAATTACAACCCCGACGGATTTGGCGATCGCTGAATTCATCCTACGTCAGCGATTGAGCAGCCAGAGATAAGGTTACTTAGGAATGGGGCGATCGCTCTTTCACCGTTACCATTAGCTATGCCGACATTGCTTCAGAACGCACAGTCGGTCGATCTGCATGAGTCGGAACGCGAAGCAAACTTCCTGCTAAAGTCACAACTGCTATAGTTTCGCCTAGCATGTCAAAGAACTTAAGACTATAACCTGGTTCAATCCCCTCAATATCATGGCGGTCAACAACTACGCCAATATCACCTGCTCGCAAATTTTCTTCAGGGATATCCTGCAAAAGCACTACATCCGTATACAGTTCAAAGTCCATATCGCCTTCTTCATTCTGGAATTAGTGTGATCAAACGTGGAAAGTTCAGATGATAGTTTCGTACGTCTGTTTCTAACTGCTTCCAATTATCAATGCTGTAGCCGAACTGGATTAAAAGGCGAGCATTGTCACCACCCCGCCGATGGTTAGTATTTAGCAAATATCCAGTCAATTTTTCTGGCTCAATGACTGCATATTCACGATTTGGCAGTCTCACTGTGTCAAATCTTAATTGGTAGAAGTATAAACTTAAACTTATAATTTCTAAAAGTATCAAATGTTAACCAAGTAAGCCACGCATCTATTCCTATCTTCGCTGTTGGAACCGCATATTCAATTTCATTTTGCTCCTCTAGATAAATCAATTGCAAAACGATTGTGAAGTACGAAGAAGTGAGCGATCGCAATACTTCTCCTCTATTCAACACAATTAATTCATCCGTTCTCCACTTCCTACAAACGCCTTACTTTCTTAAAATAAATCTTTTTAGAAAATCGCCCCTGTGAGTACCAGACAGTAACACTATCGCCCTGCTCTAGAGTGCGATATAGCTTCTTGCTGACTGGAGCAACGATAACTTCTTCATTTAACTTGATGTGCAGAATGCACTTTTCAGGCAGTTGAATTTCATCTGGAATATCGTAAACAGTTGAATTGAAGCCCTCGTGATTACGAACAACCCTTTTGTTAACAATCTTTGTACGAGAAGGTATATATTCCTTCTCTGTGAGAATTCCACGCTCATTCTTTACTCGGCTAAATAGATCAAGAACTTTATAACCAAACTGGTGTCCAAACCAAATCAAGACTACTAAAGTAAACAAAACTATCAGAATAGCGATGCCTACAATACCTACAAAAGCGATGCTCTCCACAACTGCTCTCCTATGTAAAATGGCTCGTACCTTTTGCTTTGACTCAGTTGGATTAGATGTAGTGTTACAACAAGCTTAAGGTGTTAGGTTCCGCTCTGCTCCACCCAACGCTTTAGATTTGCCGCACTAAGTGGGAAGACATAATTGCTTGTAAGAAGCGGGCGGAGCGTCTTGGCGATCGCCTACGGGAGTTAAGGGAAGATCTTGAAGATCTGTAGGAGTATCAGTGAGCGGATGAGGGAGGGGAAAGTTTGCGGAAATATTGCGATCGCTTCGGAATCTACTTAAAGCGATAGTCGAGAGCAAGGTTACGAGGAGTCTGAGATGAGTGTGGGATTAGGTGAACAGCAGGCAGTAGTTCAAGGTGATTCAGCTAATCGGGGAATGAAGATTGGTTTGACGCGCACCCTGACATGTTTGATGGCTGTGGTGGCGATCGCCTGTCAGGCTCCTCCTTCATCCACTGTTGAAGCTGCAAACAATCTGACTCCAGCAGATGCGATCGCCCAATCCAGCGAGTCACCTACTGAAACTGAATCCAACAATTCCACCGTTTATGAAAGCGATCGCCTTGGCTTTAGCTTCGATGTCCCTGATGGTTTCACAGTAGATAACTCCTTGGAAAGCGCTGAGATTGAAGGGGAATATGACTTTCGTGGGCAGGTAGAGATTTGGTCAGATGCAGACTATGCAGACGTTCAAGCAGGAGCCTATGAGGGCGGCACAGAATATCCTCCCAACGTCAGCATTACGGTTTACAACCATCCCGAACAATCACTGCAAGCTTGGGTAGAGGGTCACAATCGGTTCGTGATGATTGGGGAATACAGTGCAGTGACGGTAGCAGGGCAGGAGGCGATCGCCTTTGACTCTGACGGGCTGTATCGCAGCAAAAATATCGTATTCTCCAGCCCTAATGGTGAGGATATTGTCGTTATCTCTTATGCTGAGGGCGGCGAAGGATACGAACAGGCATTTCAAGAAATCATTTCGACCTTTGAATTCACTAATTTAGGTCAGTAAGTAGCACGATAATTGAAAAGTTTAATCTGTTGCCCAAATGCGTCTAGGGGCGTAGCATTCGGCAGATAAACCTGGAATTAAATTGAGAATTTTTGCCCGAATGCTACGCCACTACAGAAGATGTGCGCTATTCTTCAAACTCGTAAATGATTTTGAATGATTTTGGGCTGCTATAGTGTTTTCCTATTGGGAATGCTGGTCATAATTCAAATTGATAAGTATATTTGTACTTAACTTCCTAACCCTGCCTGCGAGTGTTTATTAAGCGCGTCGAACTTTCCCACTTCAAGTCCTTTGGCGGCACGACGCAGGTTCCTTTGCTGCCGGGGTTTACCGTGATTTCGGGTCCCAATGGGTCGGGCAAGTCCAACATTCTAGATGCGCTGCTGTTTTGCCTGGGTCTATCCAGTTCAAAAGGAATGCGGGCAGAGCGATTGCCCGATCTCGTCAACCAAAATCAGGTCAGCCGCGGACGGGCAACGGTAGAAGCCAGCGTCACGGTGACTTTTGCAATTGAGCCAGAAGATCTGGAAGGTCTAGACGAAGAGGATCTCCAGGGGCTAGTCGCTCAGGTCAATGGCACGAACGCCTCCAACAGCAAGAATGGTACTGCCAAAAATGGTTCAGCCCGCAAAAACGGTTCGGTGAACGGCGCTGACGGTGCAGATGCCGTCGGGAATGGAAACGGAGCAAACGGCAACGGCACCCCAAATGGGCATTCGGACGGCGCAGAAACCTTGCAGCTTGTTTCCGGTTTGGCGTTGTTTAGCGAATGGAACGTGACGCGAAAACTGCGGGTAACGCAGCAGGGAACCTATACGTCTAACTATTTCATCAACAGTCAACCCTGTACCCTGACAGAACTGCACGAGCAGCTTCACAAATTTCATATCTACCCGGAAGGCTATAACGTCGTGCTTCAGGGAGACGTAACCAGTATTATTTCGATGAATCCGCGTGAACGGCGGGAGATCATCGACGAACTGGCAGGTGTGGCATCGTTTGATCGCAAGATCGGTCAGGCAAAGGAAAAGCTAAATGCTGTCAAGGAACGAGAGGAAAAATTTCGGATTGTCGAGAAAGAACTGATTGCTCAGCGCGATCGCCTCTCCCAAGACCGGATCAAAGCCGAAAAATATCAGCGGCTCAAAGCCGAACTCCAAACCAAAACCCAGTGGGAAGCGGTGCTGGCATGGCGAGGTCAGCAGCGACAGGTGCAGCAGTTAACCGAACAAATTGAGGCAGGCGATCGCACTTCCAGCGACCTCATTACCCAGCTTGCAACTCTAGCAACCGAAATTCAGCAATCCACCGCAGAGTTAGACTCCCTCAACGCTCGTGTTAAAGCACTCGGCGAAGATGAACAGCTTGTGCTCCAGTCCACTCAGGCAAGCCGTGAGGCGGAACTGCGCCAGCTTCAGCGTCAGGAGCAGGAATTGGTCAATGCCAGCCGTGACCTGTCAACAAATTTGGCTCGAACCCAGCGAGAAATTCAGGAACATGTCCAAACCCTGAACAAGCTTTCTCAGGAAAAGCATGAGGTGGAGACGCGCTCGATCGCTGCTCTAATCCAGGGGCGGGATCAAGCACAACAGGCGTTAGACAAGAGCCGTGAAGCTGCTAGTGCGATCGCTGCTGCCTCTGAAGCCTGGGTGCAAGAGCAAACCACCCTGCGCCACCAGATCGACACACTGCTCAAAACGATTGAGCCGCAGCGCACTGAACAGGCGATGTTGCAAGAACGGGTAACGCAGCTTCGCCAAAAAATTCAAGAACAGACCGAGGGGTTGGAGGCGATCGCTCGGGAAATTGCCACAAAACAAGAGCAGTACGCCGAGGCAAAAGAATCCCAAAATCTTGCCAAAATTCACCTGGAAACCCTGCAACGGCTGATGACTGCTGCTGAAGAGGAATTACAAACCCAGCAGGACACCCAGAGCCGCCTGATGCAAGAGCAGCGCGACAAGCAGCGGCAGCTTGACAAGTTAGAAGCGCAAACCCAGGCACTTCAAGAGGCACAGGGCACCAATGCCACCCAGATTCTGATGCAAGCAGGATTGCCTGGTGTCTGTGGTCTGGTTGCTCAGTTGGGACGGGTCGATCCCCAGTACCAGCTTGCGCTAGAAATTGCGGCAGGTGGGCGATTAGGCTGTCTGGTGGTTGAAGATGACGGCGTAGCCGCCGCCGGGATTGAACTGTTAAAGCAACGGCGAGGTGGACGGGCAACCTTTCTGCCGCTCAACAAGATTCGCGGCTCACAAAATTCTGCAATCCCTACCTGGAATCGCCCAGAAGGCTTCATTGACTACGCTGCCAACCTAATCGACTGCGACAATCGCTATCGAGACATTTTCGCCTACGTGTTTGGCAATACGGTCGTGTTTTCCTCCATGAATCAGGCACGGCGACATCTAGGGCAATATCGCATCGTCACCCTGGAAGGAGAACTGCTAGAAACTAGTGGCGCAATGACGGGTGGCAGTGTCTCGACCCGTCAGGGTTCTCTCCGTTTTGGCACCGTGCAGTCCGGCGAATCTGCAGAGGCGATCGCCCTGCGCGAACGACTTCAGGTGATCGAGCAAATTCTTAAGCGCTGTCAGAACGCGATCACCCAAGCAGTGACCGCAGTGAAAGAGCGATCGCAGGCACTCACAGAGGGTCGCCAGCAGCAGCGAGAACTCCAGCTTCAGTCCGAGCAGCTTCGGACGCAAATCAATAGCCTGGTCGCCCAGGAAGCCCAGATTCGTACCCAGCTTTGCCAAAACACGCAGGAGCTTGCCACCGCTCAAACTCGCCTGCAAACGCTAGAGCAAGACTTACCCGTCCAGGAAGCGGACCTGGAGCAGCAGCGTCAGGTGCTATCTGACCTGGAGCAATCTCAAACTCACAGCGAATGGCAGCAAATTCAAACTACTATTCGCACCCAAGAAGCTCACTTGAGCGAACAACAGCTTGCCCTGAGAACAGCAGAACAGCGCTTGCAGGATTTGGAAACCCAGAGTCAGCGCCTCCAAGAAAAAATTAGCCAATACCAGCAGCGGGTGCAGGAATATCGCACTCAGCAAACGACCCAGCTTAACCAGCAGTCTGCCCTTAGCACCCAATCGTCTGCCCTGACGGAGCAAATCGCCCAAACCCAAGCTGCTCTGGCTGCCTTGGAGCAAACTCTTTCTGCCGAAAAGCAAGAGCGCGATCGCGTCGAACGTCAACTGCGCGATCGCCAAACCCTTCAGCAGCAGCGAGAATGGGAACTGCGAAAGCTCCAGGAAACCCAGCAAGCCCGACGCGAGGAATTGGTCACGCTCCAGGGTCAGCTAGAAACACAGCAGGCAGAATTGCCCGATCCCCTACCAGAAGTGCCTGAAGAGTTGGGCTTGGAAGAATTGCAGCAGGGGTTGCGATCGCTGCAAAAACGCCTCCAGGCAATGGAACCCGTCAACATGCTAGCCCTCGAAGAACACGAGCGCACCCAAGCCCGTCTCGACGAACTCAGCCAAAAATTGTCCACCTTAGAAGAAGAAAGAACCGAATTACTGCTGCGAATCGAAAACTTCACCACGCTGCGCCAACGTGCCTTCAAAGAAGCCTTCGATGCAGTTAACCAAAACTTTCAGGCAATTTTTGCCGAACTCTCTGACGGCGACGGCTACCTCCAGCTTGATGATCCCCAAGACCCATTTGCCAGCGGGTTGAACCTGGTTGCCCACCCTAAAGGTAAGCCAGTTCGTCGTTTAGCTTCCATGTCCGGGGGTGAAAAATCGCTCACTGCTCTCAGTTTCATCTTTGCCCTTCAGCGCTATCGTCCCTCCCCCTTCTACGCCTTTGATGAGGTAGATATGTTTTTGGATGGGGCAAATGTGGAGCGATTAGCTAGAATGATTAAGCATCAGGCACAGCAAGCGCAGTTTATTGTAGTGAGTCTCCGTCGCCCTATGATCGAGTCTGCCGAGCGTACAATTGGCGTAACTCAGGCAAGAGGAGCTTATACTCAGGTTCTAGGGATAAACCTGCAAGGTGCGCCCGTTTGATTTCACTAATACGGATTTCCCCCATACGGATATTTCATTTGTACCTGTACTATTGTTGATATCTCAGCAAGGTTCGAGATCAGGACTCGAAAATGACATCTGAACAACTCTGTCAACGTTCCGACCTTTTAGGCACTCAAGTCATTACCCGCAGCACGGGTAAGCGCTTGGGGGTAATCAGTCAGCTTTGGGTGGATATCGATCGCCGAGAGGTCGTCGCCCTCGGCTTAAGAGAAAGTATGCTGTCTGGGGTGCTGTCCAGTACGCAGCAAATGATGCTACTTGACAGCATTCGTCAAATTGGCGATGTCATTCTGGTTGATGATGAAACCGTTCTAGAAGATGCATTCAACGCAGAAGCCTACAGTGCTCTGATTAACAGCGAAGTTATCACTGAAACGGGCGAGCTTCTAGGCAAAGTTCGAGGTTTCAAGTTCAACACCTATGACGGCAGAGTTGTCTCTCTGATCATTGCGTCTATCGGTCTTCCCATGATTCCCGATCAGGTGATCAGCACCTACGAGCTGTCGATTGACGAGGTCGTCAGTAGTGGTCCCGATCGCCTCATCGTGTTTGAGGGTGCTGAAGAAAAAATGAACCAGCTCACGGTGGGTGTCCTAGAGCGTCTGGGTATTGGCAAACCGCCCTGGGATCGAGACGAGGATGAAGACTACTACGTCATGCCAACCTCCGCCTCCAACCAGCTAGGAACAGGAGCACGTACCTCTGCTGCCCCTTCAGTCCGGCTAGAAGCTCCGATTGCCCGTGAAACCTGGGACGATGACAACTGGAGCGAAGCTCAGCTCGCTGCCCGTCAATTGCGTGAACCGCTGCGTCAGCGTCAGCCTGAACCTGCTTACTACGACGACGATGTAGAAGAGGATAACTGGGGTGGACAGACAGAAGAAGAGTACACCGAGGCAGTTTACATCGAGCAGCCTACCTACCGCGAACCTAAACGTCTAGAGCAGCAATACGACGAAGTTCTAGAAGATGCGTGGGCAGACGATGAAAATCCCAAACCCTACCGTCCACCGCAAATTAATATTTCTGAAAAGCGGAAAGTCGTAGAGTACGAAGAAGAAGCAGACTATTAAGTTAGTCTGTCAGGTAACATTAAATTCTCTTACAGGGACGAGATGCATTTCGTCCCTGTAATTCTTTCTAATAACGTTTCTCTTAAAAGAGGCGACAGATGGAAGGGCATCCCGCAGAGTGGGGTGCCCTTCCATCTGTCGCCCTAATTTTTGGAATTGGTGTAACTCTCAATTTACGCAAGCTTTAAGGGGTGAGTCCGGACTCGGTAGAAATGAGGAGAATACTGCCTGTGAGCGTGTTTTTCTTTCAACCTCTGCAAGACTATGAACGTCAAGCTCGTTTTAGGCTGTGTAGCCCTGTTGGCAGCAGTTTCTCCCGTCACTATCCGGTTTGCCAGAATTCTTACTGCCCCACCTGACACTAGTCAGCCTGTAGGGGTTGAAACCTTAACTGTGAGTTCTCCCCCCGCCTTAGAACCTCGATCAAGCGAGGTTGAAAAAACGCTGCAAACAGGCGACTGCATTCGCTGTAATTTGAGCGGAGCCAACCTGAGTGGTAATGATCTAAGCCGCGTAAATTTAACTGAAGCAGACCTTTCTAATGCAAACCTGAGCCAAACCAAACTAACCAACGCGATCCTGACCGGTACTCTGCTAAACCAGGCTAACCTCGAACGAGCCACTCTAGATGGTGCTGACCTCCAGGGAGCAGACCTAAGTGGAGCCAATTTAACTGAAGCTCAGATGATGCACGTCAGCATGTCTAGAGCAAACCTGAACGGCGTAAATCTTCATGGGGCAGAGCTGCGAGATGCTGACCTCAGCGCCACTCAGATTAGCCAAGCCGATTTAAGTGAAGCCAGCCTATACGGAGCGGTATTGCGGGATGCTGATCTATCAGGTACCAACTTGAGTGGGTCTGATTTGCGCTATGCCGACTTGTCTAACGCCAACTTAGAGGGTGCTGACCTGACCAATGCTCAACTAGAGTTTGCGACGCTGCCAGAAGGCTTTAACTACGAAGGCACCATTATTTACTGAAACCGGAATGTATAAAAGGTTTAATTGATAGACGCGTTTTCCGTGCCGTTCAATTCCCGAATCGATGCCCCTTGAATTAGCAGGCAAAAGCTGATGACCTCTTCTGTACTGCTATAAGCGGCTGAGACAGTAATCCGAGCTGAGAAAGAGTTGCCTTTTAGGGGTTGGAACTTTAACTCCAAAACTCCAGGTTGCTTCACCTGTCTAAGCTCGTCAAACTGGGCTTTTAGCGCTGGGCGATCTTGCTCGAAAACTAATCGATAACAAGTTGTGCCCACTAACCCATCTAATTTACTGGCAAATAAAACAGTAGCTGCTTGACTTGCTTCCTGAATGACTCCAGATGAGTTAACCACCAGGTAAATGTCGAATACAGCATTAAAAAGATCGCGATAACGCCGTCGCTGAATCTCGACTGATTTCCAGATCGCTTTCAGGGATGACAATGGAGAGTTTTCATCTGGTTCGTCCGATAAGGCTTGACTAGAATTGAGGATCTCGCGATCGATCCTGTCTAGCTCGGTTGACTGTTGAGCAAATTCTTGATGGGACTTGTGAATTAACTCCTCTGCCCTCTTGCGATTGGTAATGTCGAGGTTGATGCCAGCCATCCGAATGGGTTTGCCTGCTTCGTTATAAAAAGCTTTTCCTTTACTAGCAATCCAGCGGACAGTGCCATTAGACCAGACGACTCGAAACTCGATGTCATAATCTTCCTGGCGCTTGATTGCAGTGCTCACTGCCTGTTGAACATAGTCTCGATCGTTAGGATGTAGGTGACTCAAGAAGGTTTCATAGCTGCCATCAAACTCTCCAGGCACAAAACCAAACATTGTTTCCAGGTTGGGCGACCAGGTGATGCGGCCGGTGGTCAATTCGGTATCCCAGATTCCTAGTTGGGCTGCCTCAAGGGCAATTCGCAGTTTTTCTTCACTCTCACGCAGGTAGGTTTCAGCTCGTTTACGGGCAGTAATATCGCGAACGAAATTCAGAATGGCGAGCCGGTTTTCGTACTCAATCACGCGGCTGCTAACTTCAACAGGAATTTCCCTGCCGTCTTTACAGCGGTAGACATGCTCAAATACGATGCTGCCAAAATTTTCCAGGTCTCGCAGGAGAGATGCCCGACGCGCAGTATCTAGGGGCAAGCTAATTTCACTGAAGGGAATCGAAAATAGCTCTCGCCGGGTATAACCTAGCAGAATCGACGCGACCCAGTTTACCTCTAGAAGTTCATGGGTTACAGCGTCAACGATAAAAATTGAGTCAGTGGCAGATTCGAATAAGTTGCGGTATTTTTCTTCTGATTCTCGCAGTGCAATTTCTGTCTGTTTACGCTCGGTGATGTCTCTGGCTACAAAAACGGCTGTGCTGATGTCGCCTTGCATCCCCCGAATTGGATTGAATATGTATTCGTAGTCCCGAGATGCAGTGGTTGTCGGAATTGTGATTTCGCCGCTGAGCGGCTGACCGCTGATGAAAACTTGACGATGCTGGTTGTTGAGGAGAGTGGTAAGGTCAGCCGAAAGATGCAAATCTTCGCAGGTTTTACCAATTAAGTAGTTGCGCTCGCACTCAAAGGCGCGTGCCCCAGCGGGGTTAACGTAGGTGTAGCGACCTAGTCGATCTTGCACAAAGATCAGGTCGGGTATGCCAGAGAGAATTTGGTTTAAGACGATCGCCTGCTGACTGTTGTGTTCTGTGATGAGTGTTGCCAGGTCAGCGGATTGTTGCTGTAATCGTTGGCTAGGTGAGCTGTCTTCAGGAGACTCTGGGGAGGGTGCAAGAACTGAACGCTCTGTTTCTAGCAGTGAATCAACGACCTGCTTAAGATCCGCAATTTGGCGTAGGTTTGTTAGACTCAAGCGATCGCTCGTCTGCATCTCAGTCAATTGACCGATCAGCTCTGCAATTTGCTCCTCTAGCTGAGTCCGTTGTGGCTGGATAGCCTCAGAAATAGCAGGAGAAATTGAGGGAGAAATCCCAAAAGCATCAGCGAGAACATTTAGAATTAACGAATTTTCACCGATTTGATCGGCGTTTGCACGGGCGGCGATTGCTTGACTCAGTGCTTCTGGAAGTTGAATTGTAATTGAGGTGTAGGTCATGGTAACACTGCGCTATCTGGCTGAACTTTGTATTGCCAGACACTTGATGGGTCGTTATGTTGCTATGCTTGTGTCGCCACACACTGATACACCTTTCCTCAACACAATTATCTCACTTCCAACCCAAGTTGAGCAATCCTTTCGGAGAATCTAGAATAATTTTTATTTTAAGTAAAATGGAGCAGTTCATGAAAGGTTTATAAAGCTTGTCTAATGCTATTGCAAAAACCTTACAGGTAAAAGATTATTAATAGAGTGCAACACACGTATTGCAAAGTTATAGAGCAGCTAATTAAGCGGTTGCAATTACTTTAACAGCCCGTATTGCAGTTGGTTGTGCGTTCAGTATCGCTTAAGTTCCTGCCCTTTATCTTGCTAACGGTCATCTACCTGGAAATAGGGTTTATTTAATCAAGTTTGGCTTGATTTAACATGCTTAATTAGCCGCTTTGTAAAGATAGAGTGGGGGTTTTGTTGATCTTTAATGAAAACTCAAACTGCTTGAATTGCGCTTCAAAAATTAGGTGCATTACCAACAGAAATATAGCGGTTGCTTGAGGCAAACCGTAGGCTGCATCTTTGTACCAGTGTCTAAGTAGACAGGGTACACCGCCAGACTCTTCATCTAAGTCGTGTGTATGGGCATTGAGCCTGGACAGATTGATTTGTCTCCTAAGTAGGGACTGATTTCTGATAGGCAAAAGAAATCTTCTTCTCTTGGTACTTGTTAATACAGCTTACTAATACAGATAGCTAAAGCATTGCTTGATGTGGCTAGAGAGCAGTGCGGTTTTAGGAGCTATTTCTGTGCGCTATTTCAAATACGAAGTTGTTGGATCTCAACCCTATGAGTTCATTTCGCAATTTTGGAGAAGCCCCTATGGGACTGAAACTGCTTAATTCCAGCAGTCAATCTACCTGCTTAACAAGCCCTAATCTCAGACGGGCGTTGAGAAAGATGGCTCTTTTCCTGGCAGAAAGTTGGAAGTCTGACCATCCTGAACCCAACCCGGAGTTTGAAAAAGATGTTGATGCCTGTGTCTCCCAGGTGACAGTAGAAATGGCTAAAGCTGCCAAAGCGGTAGGAGGAGTTGCTAGCGTAGCTGTCTTAAGTGGAGCGGGTTCGGAGGCAGCAAGATTTGCTTGCAGTTGTGTGTTATCGAGTTCAGAAGACTCAGTATCAGCGTTGGAGGACTCAAAAGAGTCTATGTCATAAGAGTTTGCGTAGATTTACGCCGTTAACTCGTCTTGCAATTCCTTAAACGTTTTCATTTCTCCCTACGCAAGCTTTTGCGCTCTTTTCACGTTGCGATTTTATTTTGCACGGGCTTTTCACACTCATTTACTACCCTCCGGGAACCGAGCTATGGCCACTCAATCTCACTCTGATCCAGCCGCTAATTCACAAGCGCAACGTCAGTCACAATTTCAACTAAAGCCTTCGGAGTCTATAGTTCAGTTTGACTTAGCATCAGAGCAATGTAAACCTGAAGCTTTGCCTAAGAAATTTCAGGATCTTTCGGTTAGCCATAAACAGTTAATTGGAATGCTGATGGCTGAAATTTCCACAGTTGGTTTGGCAGGGGTAGGAACAGCTTTGCTGGTTTCGGCAGGGGCGGGTCAGGCTAGGGCCGAACTAGTTGTGACGGAGACTGAATACAGCGTCCAAACAAATTTGTTAAAAGCTTATGTCCAGGACCAGGCTGAAGACACGAGTGTAGTCACAGCGGCTAGAGCTCGACAAACGGGGCAATTGTCTCACCCTGAAATGCAGCAACAGGTTGATCAAGCTTCACAAGAGCAGGTTTCAAATTTTGGGGTAGAGTTTTCTACGCTAATTGGACAAGATTTGCAGGCGATCGCCGCTCAAGCTTTGCCGGGATCTGAAGCGGAAGCATCTGCTGTGGTTGTTCGGGAAACGCCGGAAACCTCCTCCAATACCACGATGTTGTGGGGGTTAGGGCTATTGGCGATCGCCACTGCTGCCTTGGGGGTTGGGTTGGGGCTAGTAGTTGTGCGGAGAAAAACGACTGCGGTATCCCTGAAGCTGCTACAGCAATCCACCCATCAATTTTTGGAGGGCGATCGCACGATTCGGGCAGATGCCTCTGGAAAAGACGAAGTTGGACAGCTTGCCCACACCTTCAACCGACTGGCAGAGCAGATAACGACTTCAGAAATTGCCATGACGGAGCAGATTCGTCGTCAGGCTAGCGAAATTGAACAAGCCCAGTTTTTTATTCAACAAGCCCAATTTTTTAGCACTGTTGCTGCCTCTGAAACGCGCACGCTGCAAGACTTGGAGACGTTGTTTAAGACAGCCGTACAGGGGGCGCAACAGATCCTAAAAGCGGATCGGGTGGTCATCTATCGTTTTTTACCCAACTGGAGCGGCTACATTTCAGCCGAGGCGGTCGATGCAAATTATCCTCGCGTTATGGGAGGCAAAATTGAAGATGCTTGCATTGGACAGGAGCTAATCGAGGCTTACCGAAAAGGACGGGTTGTCGCGACTAACAATGTTTATGAAGCAGGCTTTCACCCCGATCATCTCAGGCTGATGGAGCAACTTAAGGTCAAAGCCAACCTGGTTACGCCTATCCTTCGCGACGGCGAACTTTACGGGTTGCTGGTCGCCCATCACTGCGCCGCTCCTCACATTTGGCAGCAGCCAGAAATTGACTTTTTACAACAGCTAGCTCTCCAACTTGGGCTGGCGATTGATCGAGTTGTTCTGCTCATTCAAAAAGATGGCGCTATCTTGCGAAACCAGCAGCTTAGCGAAATTACAGGCGCGATCGCCAATGCAGTGAGCATTGGGGAAGTTTATCAATGTGCGATCGCTGGCATACGGGAAGCCCTAAAAACCGATCGGGCTGTCGTCTACTTGTTTGATGAAAATTGGCAAGGAACCATCGTTGCTGAAGTCGTCGGGGCAGGCTTTCCTAAAGCCTTGGGTGTTAACATTGCCGACCCTTGCTTTGCTGAGAAATACCTTGATAAGTACCTGGCAGGGCAGGTCCAGGCAACCAACAATATTTACGAAGCCGGATTGAGTGACTGCTATTTAGGACAGCTAGAGCCTTTTGCCGTCAAAGCAAATCTGGTTGCTCCCATCTTGGCTTATGACAAGCTGCACGGGTTACTCGTCACTCATCAATGTTCTACGGCGCGAGCGTGGCAAGAGCCAGAAATTACCTTCTTCAAGCAGATTGCCAGTCAGGTCGGGATTGCTCTCGATCGGATGAACTATTTAGCTCAAAAAGATATGGCGCTCTACCGCGCCCAAAAGCTCAGCGAAATTGCCTCTGCAATCGGCATGGCTGCTGATGTTGAGGAGATTTACAACACTGCTATTGCAGGGGTGCGAGAGAGCCTGAAAACTGAGCGGGCGATCGTTTATCTCTTTGATAAGGATGGGCAAGGACACGTCGTTGCAGAATCCGTCAACAGAGGCTTTCCCCAAGCACTGGGCGCGAACATCGCTGATCCTTGCTTTGCCGACAAATACATTGGCAAATATCTTGCGGGTCGTGTCAAAGCTACTAACAACATTTATGAAGCAGGCTTGAGCGACTGTTATTTGGGACAGTTAGAACCTTTTGAAGTCAAGGCTAATTTGGTCGCGCCGATTCTGGCTTATAGTCGGCTGCACGGTTTGCTGGTGGCGCATCAGTGTTCTGCTCCCCGCACTTGGCAAGAGTCAGACATTGTCTTTTTTAAGCAGGTCGCTACTCAGGTAGGACTTGCGCTCGATCGCGTCAATTTTTTAGAAGAATTGGATCTGGCACGTCAGCAGGCAGAGAACTTGGCCAGAGAACAGCGTCAGCAGCGAGAAGAACTTCAGGATAACTTGCTTCACCTCCTCGATCAGGTGGAGGCAGCAGCAAGGGGCGATTTGACGATTCGGGCAGAGGTGACTACGGGTGAAATTGGCACTGTCGCCGACTTTTTTAACTCAGTTGTGGAAAGTTTGCGGCAAATCGTGACGCAGGTGAAACAGTCTGCCGTTCAGGTGAGTGAGGCGATCGCCGAAAGCGAAGGATCGATTCGCCAGCTTGCAGACTCAGCGCTTCAGCAGGCTGAAGAAATGTCCTATACCTTAAACTCAGTTGAGCAAATGACTCACTCCATTCGAGCGGTGGCTGAGAGCGCCCGTCAGGCTGCTGAGGTGTCTGACAAAGCTTCTGCAACTGCCGAGGCAGGGGGAACTGCGATGGATTTGACGGTGCAAAACATTCTCAGCTTAAGAGACACAATCGGCTCAACAGCCAAAAAAATTAAGCGCCTGGGTGAAGCTTCGCAACAAATCTCTAAAGTAGTGTCCTTGATTGAGAAAATCGCTTTGCAAACTAACCTACTTGCGATTAACGCCGGAATTGAGGCTGCACGAGCCGGGGAAGACGGAAGCGGATTTGCGATCGTTGCAGAGGAAGTGGGGGAACTCGCGACCCAATCGGCAAAGGCTACTGGAGACATTGAAGAAATCGTCGCTGCAATCCAAGCAGAAACCAATCAGGTGGTTAAAGCAATGGAACAAAGCACTTCACAGGTTGTGGAAGGAACTCGCTTAGTCGAAGATGCCAGGGTGAGCCTGAGTGAGATCGTGGAAGTCTCTCATCAAATTAATCAGCTAGTGAAAACCATTTCAGAGGCAACCGTATCCCAAACTCAAACCTCTCTGCTGATCACAGGACTGATCCGAGAAGTTGCCCAAGAGTCAAAACAAACTTCCGATCGCTCCCGTCAGGTCTCCGAGGCACTGCAACGAACTGTAAGCATAGCCAAAGAGTTGCAGATTTCTGTAGAAACGTTCAAGGTTAGCTCTAAAGAAGATGTCGATGAGGAAATTACGTTGCCCCTGTAATGGAGGAAATCGAAGTCAGCAGGCTGTGCCCTTTAATCTCTAAGCCTCCTCCCGACCATTAACGTCACTAATCGTACAAAAGACTTGTCTGATCGAGCCGTCTATTTCAAACTGTGGATCGGCATTTACCAGGAGCTGTATCCAGTCATCGTGGGTAGGGCGGTAGACACCAACAACGACATCATGGACCGGTTGGCGAGTGGCGATCGCCTGCGATACAGGCAAAGCCTCCTTCGGCAAGGGTGAACCATCTTCTGAGACAACTTGCCAATCAGGATCTAAAAAGGTTTTACCTAAAAGCTGCTCTTGGGTGAGTCCTAGAAGTTGCAGGGCTGCCGGATTGCAGAACAAGATTTCGGTTTGGCTGCCGAGGATCAGCACACCAATCTGCAAATTTTGAATCAGCATCCGCAGCCCTTCTTCGCTGATTCGCAGTTGCTCTTCTGCCTGTTTTCGCTCTGTAATATCCGTGACAACGCCAAAACTGCCCTGGTGTTGCCCCTGAGCACTGAGCATCGGTGTTGCCGAAAAAATCGTGTGAACGGAATGCCCTGCTTTATGGCGAAAAGCAATTTCATACGTGCTGCGTTCGCCGTTTATTCGTCTAGCAATTTGCTCGCGCAACATCTCATGGTCTGCCTCGCAAATCAGGCTAAAGCTCTCGTGACCTACAATTTCGTCTCGCTCATAGCCCAACATTTGGCAGATGCGATCGTTGGCGTAGGTATAGATGTTGTGATGGTCAGCAATCAGAAACCCATCGCTCATGGTTTCGACCAGATTGCTAAACTGCTGCTCACCCTCGTCGCGGGCGGCAGCAGTCTGTTTATGTTCTTCAATTTCCTGCTGTAATAGCTCGTTAACCTGAGACAACTCCGCAGTGCGCTGCTTGACGCGCTCTTCTAGGGCTGTCTCTAGCTGTTTGCGCTCGGTAATGTCTCTCGCAAAACTCTGGAAAACGAGGCGATCGCCATACTCAATTAATCGGCAGCTAATCTCAACCGGAAGTTCTGAACCGTTCTTGTGCCGCAGGATGTGCTCAAAAATAACGTTGCCTGTCCGCTGAAGCTCAGGCACAATCTTAGCTTCCCGGCTCGTAGTCGCCTCTGGTGTTTCAATCTCTGTCAGAGTGAGTTGCAACAGTTCCCGCCGAGTGTAGCCCAACCGACGAGCCGCATTGCGATTTGCATTGAGAATGCTACCCGTAGACACGTCAATGATGAAGATAGAATCATTCGCCAACTCAAACAAGTTGCGATACTTCTCTTCAGACTCCCGCAAGGCGATTTCGGCTTTCTTCCGCTCGGTAATTTCCCAGGCGGTACAAATCACCGCATCAATGGTGCCGTTTACTCCATGAATTGGGTTTAGCGCGTATTCATAGTTTTTAGAACCCGATGGGACAACTGTTGCAAACTCACCACTTAAGGGACGACCCCCGGTAAAGATTGCTTCGGCTTTCTTGACCAGCAGCTCCATCATCTCAGCAGACAAACCTAGATCGTGAAACGTTTTGCCCAGAAAATAGCTCTGCTCATACCCAAGCATCCTGGCTCCCGCCGGATTGATATAGGTGCAGCGCCCCATCCGGTCTTGGACGCAGGTTAAACCGGGAGAAGCGGCAAGAATTTGGTCAAGCGCTTTTGCCTGTTGCTTAAGTTGAGCGATAAGCTGCAACTGCTCATCAACAATTTGCTTTTGCCAACTTGGGTCATCGGGTAACGTTTCAACTGCAGTTTGAGACGACCAGCTTCCAGTTGCTAACTCCTCAGAAGGTTGAATGCTAAAGGTTTGGAAAGAGCGAATTGCCTGCTCAAGCACTTGTACCAGGTCAGCAGTATTGCTATTTGTAAGAGATTTTTGGTTTGCTTCTGCCAGCTGATGTGACAGAGTTGTTACCTGCTCTTGCAAGTCATCTAATTGCTGCTGAAGAATCTCAGTGGTGACGGGTGCTGGGGAAGGAGGTTGAAGTCCGTAAGTTTGAGCTAGAGCTTCAATCACAATGGCAGTGCGGTTTCTGCCGGTTGCCCTAGCTTGACTTTCAATAACCTCGATTACTTCTGCTGGTAACCGAAAGGTGATCGTTTTACTAGCCATATAATGTATCGAGGATTACTCAACGACTCGTGAAAATGCTGATGCTCGTACCCAAAAATTTGCCCTATTCTGCAAAGCTGTTTTATTAAAAGCTAGCTTGAATAAACTGGGTAATGGGATTGTCCTGCGATGCACTCCTAGTCACGCGGAGCAACCTCGACACAGCGAAACTATGATGTTAGCGCCTGTGGCAGGAAACCGCGCAACGGCATATTACGTATTTCTATCAGCGCTTGAGGATTTGGCTCAACCGTATTGTTACGGAATTGGATTATGTGGTTTTGGAAAACTACTTAAAGAAACCCTAACTGCTGTGCTATTTGAGAAATATCAGCTGAATGTTTTTACAAGCTTATCCTTAAGATCGCAAAATAGCTGGCTTATTTGCAGAATTTCGCGATTCCCTGACTTTTTTGAGCTTTATGTAAGTCGTTCTATATAGAATCGCAACTTAAGTGGACTATACGAATTTGCTTCTACTAAAAATTAATTTTACTCTTTGATGCATTTGTTTTTTGTAGATATAAAAAATCCCCTCTTAAAAAGGGGAACTAGACGACGGGCTGCCGTCTTTTTAACGAAGGTTAGGAAGGAGCAAAGGGGTTGAAGAACTAGCCCAACCCTAAGTAAATGGCTGTAGGAGTGTCTGCGATCGCTATGCTTGCATGACCTCGAACGCTGGATCTACCGCAACCCAGTCTACAGAGGGTGCTTGCTCAGCGAACTCAGCCTCAATCATTGCTTGAATCCAGAGGTCTTCCTCTTCCTCTAAGTCATTGAGAGCGTAGGTTTGAGTACTTTCAGAGGAGAGTGTAGTGGGAAGCAGGACGTTGGCCGGAGCCTCGATATCGTTGAATAGCTGTTCAGAGCGTTCTGGCATGAAGAATTCCGGCGTGGCGATCGCTTCGATCGCTTTCGGGACGAACTCTGCCATTCGCTCTGGCGTGGTGATTGCTTCAGGTGGCGCAACGGCTGCCTCTTGATAGGTGCTGAAGCTAGCCAGATCAAACGCTAACTCTTCTGTAGAAGATGCTTCATCTTCTACCAGCAGATCTGCTGGAGAATCGGCTTGTGGGTCTACCTCAAAACTTTCTGCTGAGTTGTCCAGGTAATATGCACCGTAATAGGCACTATGCTCAACCCCCATAATTTCGGGGGCTGGCATTGTTGCAAGCACTTCGATCGCAGCAAAGTCAGCTTCTGTAGGGCTACTGTCCGCTGGAACTGCTACAGCCGCATCTTCTATGCTGACTCCCGTCAGTTCGCGGGTGTATTCCTCTGAATATTGGGTGAGGACAGCTTCGGCAAAGGCGATCGCTTGCAGCTGCTCGGGTGGAGTGACTGCATTAATTGAGCTTGGCAACGACAGCTCTGCGGCACTTTCAATGTCGCTCGCCTCAGGACGCTCTGGAGTCGCAGTAGAAACGGGCTTAGCGATCGCTTGCTGAGTCAAATCTCCAGCGATCAGGGCAGCCAGGGTATAAAACGCAGTTGTTGAAACACGCATAGTCTGAATTCAACAGATAAAAGGCGGCGTTCTTATGCTAGAGAGACATTCAGCATGGAGCAAACATCACAAACTGTTGTCGGTCTAAACTTTTAGAAGTCAATTCACTCCAGAAATCAATTCATTCCGGAAATCAATTCTTTATGAAGTCAACTACTAATACACCCAGAGGAGTCAAGAATCAGGATAACGGCTAGAAATCTATTTCAGGGTAGCAGCCTTACTATAACAGTCTGATCTAATTCGTGAATAGGACTTCGTGAATAGCATGAGTTTGCGAAAGCATTGTCTGAAGCAGTGAATCGCTCAAAACTTCTCTCAAAAGTGATTTTAAGAGGTCTATGTTTGAGGTCATGACCTTTTGCAGTATATTAATAAAAATTAGCTACGTTGAAGATTCTTAAACTTACAGGTAGATAATTTTCACCCCCTCATATCCTTTCACCTCCTTAAAATTTTTAGTCTATGCAGTCTTCGCAAAGTCCTGATCCGACTCGTGGTCAGCTTGAGAGAACCCTTTCTCAGCGAATTCAAGCGCTGTATCGAACTCAACTTGGGCACCGTCCCAACAAAGTCACCTGCAACATTTTGGGTGAAAAGCTGATGATTGTACTGGAAGAGGCAATTACTCAGGCTGAGCAACTTTTGTCTAGTACAGGTCGAGAAGCTTTAGCCGAGCAGGTTCACTTTGATCTGGATAAGGCGCTTCAGCCACAGCTAACCGAGCTGATTGAAGAGGTGCTAGGGGTTAGTGTGGCTGATTTGCTGAGTGATGCCAAGTTGGAAACCGGGCGAACGGGGATGATCGCAATCCTAGAAGCAGAGCCTCAAGTTCGAGAGCCTTCTGCTAAGACGAAGCTTAAGAAACAGACCGCATACGACTTAGATGTTGCTGAAGCATAACCTCCAGTTCGTCAAGGTTGTAAGGCTTGTAGATATAGTCTTCACAGCCTGTTTGTAGAATACTCTCGCGATCCTCTGCTCTCGCGAGAGCCGTAACTGCAATTATCGGAATGTGAGCTGTCTCAACGGTCTGTTTGAGCTGGCGAATAATCTCTAACCCACTGAGGTCTGGCAAGACAATATCCATCAGGATTAAGTCTGGCTGATAAGCCTGAGCCAGCGGCAAAGCGGCTTGCCCCTTTAACGTACTAATGCTAGAGAACCCAAACAGATCGAGAGCATGCAGCAGCATCAGCAAGTTGTCTTCATTGTCATCAACAGCCAAGATTAGCGGCCGGTTAGCCACACAGTTAGGTCCGGAGGCAAAAGGTAATTCTAAGTCCATACTCTTCAGCAGAAAAGTGACTGATCAGGGAATGCTCTAGAGAGGATCTGACGAGGCACTCACGTAGGCGGCTATCTGGCACCTTCATGAAGACATGGCTCGTGTGTTTGTGAAGATGGATTGAGACTGTAAATCAATTCACCACTAGAAACACAACACTATGTGAAGCATTTTAATACTAATTTAAGATTTTTGATGGAAAACAAGAAATGCATAGACTCTGATCAAATTCTGAGTTGAGAGGCTTGCTTCGCTTGAGGGATAATCTAGCTCAAGAAGCAAAGCTCTGCAAAGCGTCTGCATGTGTAAGTCGCGAAAGTTGCTTACATAGTGACCAAAAATTCCTCTTCTAGCGTTTTTAAGGACAAAACTGAGATTTGCGTGTCTTTATGGGCGATCGCCCGTTCGGCTTCGGTGTTGTAACCCCAATCTGCCAAATAAAGCTTGACGTGGCTCAGAGCTGGCTGATTTTGGATAGTTTGTAGCGTTTTCAGCCGATCTTCTACAAACCAGATAGAAATGGGTTGATCCGTGTTGCTGCTGAATTGCTGATGTAGAGTACGCAAGGTCTGAGCCTTTGGTTGTTTCACCTCTTTGCCATAAATTTGAGCGGTCGGCAGATCAATTCCCTGTTGCTGTAGAAGCTGACGCACAAATCTGCCTTCTTTCGTCGTGATAATCGCGAGGTGAATGGAACTTTTTAGAACGCGCTGGAGCAGCGAGGTAATGCCCGGGTAGAAGCGATGTTGCGCCAGCCAGCCTTCCAGGTCAACTGCAATCCATTCATCTCGAACCTGATCGACGCTGTCCGCAATCTCACTTGGGTTGAGATTGTCTTCGGTGATTTGCCGTTGGGCGATCGCCTGCCAATTCTCTAGGATCTCGTCTTCTGGCGTGTTGAGGAGGAGCGATCGCAACA
This sequence comes from Oculatella sp. FACHB-28, assembly GCF_014696015.1. Lineage (NCBI taxonomy): Bacteria > Bacillati > Cyanobacteriota > Cyanophyceae > Oculatellales > Oculatellaceae > Oculatella > Oculatella sp. FACHB-28. The sequence continues at coordinate 41,933 of NZ_JACJPJ010000079.1, forward strand.
GCACTGGCATTTCCCAGCCCGTTTCAATCACTGGGCGCAGGCGATAAAACTGTTCAGCTAAACCCGGAGGCGGCATGGTGTCAGCAGGCGACCAAATTCGGCCGTAGGCTCGCCATGCCGTTTGAAAGTACTCAATCAACCCGTCACAAACGACCCCGTCAAAATCGAGCGCTAAAATTGTCGGCATTGTTGGCATAGCGCAATCCTACTGCTGAAAACTTGCTGCACCTCAACTTTATCAGGACTAGTTTTGAGCATTTGGAAGAGGTTTGAAAAGTGCGGATTTTGGTACCTGGCGTTTGTCTCCCGCAAAATGTGATCGCGATCACATTTTTTTTGCAGAAAAGTCACTGAGGATTTGTACCTAATCAGGCATTCTTATAGATACAGAGTTATCTCGCCGCATTCATGCCTGTTGCTCCTTCTCTGCTGCCAACTGCTCTATCAGATCTCACCGCTCACGTCGCTGAGTCTGGCAATATTACGCTGGCGGATCGCTATGGGTTAATGGCAGCTATTTTTGATGAGTCTATTAGCGAGGAAGAGCGATTTGCGATCGATCGTCTGCTGCGGGCAGTTTGTCGCGGGCGATTTAAGCTAGTGGATGAGCTTTCGGTTGTGATGTAGTATTGAGCGATCGCATTCGATTTAGCACTGCAGCCAGTTCATCAGGGCGAAACATTGCTAGATCTCCTTGGGGAAAAGCCGTGAGAACATCTGGACTGCTGGACTGCAAGTCAGCCATCACGTATTCCAGAATGGTTTTGAGCGAATATTGACCATCTAAATAGTGCTGTTGAATGTAGGTGAGAGCTGCCCCAATTGCTCGGAGTTGGTTCACCTCGACAATTTGCTCAACCGCAGTCAGGTCAATTGCTTCTGCGCCAAACACGAGTTCATCCACATCTCGAACTTTGGTGCGAGGAGGGCGATCGCCCCTCTCCTGCAGGAGGCTAAAGTGAGGAATGCGTTGAGCGATCGCGCCAAATTGACTGCCGCCCTCCGGAGTGCGATCGGTACTGTATTGCTGGGCGATAGCCTTTGCTTGCGCCGTCACTTCCTGCGGTTGAAAGTCTGTCATCGCAATCACCGTGTCGGCTACGTCAAAGTAGTCGCCGCTGCCTCCCATCACCAAAATCGTAGAGACGCTGTAATCCTGATAAAGCTGTCGAATTTTATCGACAAATGGCGTAATTGGTTCTTTTGATTTGGCAATGAGTGCCTGCATTCGGCCATCGCGAATCATAAAATTCGTCGCCGAGGTATCTTCATCCACCAGCAGCACGGTTGCTCCAGCTTCCAGCGCTTCCATGATGTTGGCGGCTTGAGAAGTGCTGCCACTGGCATTCTCAGTTGAAAACTGTTCTGTAGAACGCCCTTGAGGTAAGTGATCGATGAAGGGTGAAATGTTTACCCCAGCAATGCTGCGACCGTCCTCTGCCCGGATTTTGACTGCGGCTGGATCGGTGACTACAAACTCCCGTCCGTCACCGGGAATGTGATTGTAAATGCCGAGGGCGATCGCCTTCAACAGCGTTGATTTACCGTGATAGCCACCTCCCACAATCAGCGTGATCCCAGATGGAATTCCCATACCGCTAATTTCACCCTGGTTGGGACGCTGAAAGCTAACTTGCAGCGACGCAGGTGATTCAAAGGGCAGCGCATTTTGGATAAGGGGGCGATCGTCCACTCCACTTTGGCGCGGCAAGATCGCTCCATTCGCCACAAACGCTACCAGTCCTCGCTCTGCAAGCTTTTGTCTGAGCCAGTCTGCATCTTCCACCGTCTCAACATGATGGCGAAGTGCAGTGGAGTTGAGCTGAGCGTAATTTAGAGCGCGATCGACAATCAGCGGCAAATCTTCACACAATAGCTCTGCTGCCTGTTTGCCTAAAATCGTTCTGCCCCGTGCTGGAAGCCCAACGACGAAACGGGCTTCAAGTTGTTTGGACGTAATCAATACTGAAGTGCGTTCTAGAACTTGTTGGCTGGTGGGGGCGATCGCAATCAGCCCACTATTGCCGCTACCCCGTCGTCCTCTCGCCTCCGCTGCAACCTGAGCAAACTGGCGCGTCAGATAATCTCGCAGTGCAACTTCACGGCTATGGGAACGGTAGAGTTCTTCTGGAAAAGATTGAATCCCTGAATCAGTTTCCTGAGAACCCGTTTGCGGAATCTGCACTCGTAGCCGACTCGGTGACGCAAACGGATCGCCCTGTACATAATCAATACTTAACTGAAAGCCAGCAAACTGATAGACTCCGGCAATCTGCTTATATGCCTTGTAGCTTCGCTGGTCGAGTTGAAGTAACTGTTGATATAACCGCTGAAAATCCATTGCAGCCCAGGATTAAGAGGAAATTGTGTTGGACCGTACTTCATTAGTAGTTTTTCAATATGACTCCTGAAGAATGTAAAAATATGGCGGACATTCGAGCCGAAATCGATCGGTTAGACCGTCAAGTTGTTGGGCTGCTGGGTCAGCGTTTTGCTTACGTCAAAGCTGCTTCCCGCTTCAAGGCAAGTGAAACTGCCGTCAGAGCACCCAAACGCTTGCAAGCTATGTTACAGCAACGTCGGGTTTGGGCAGAGGAAGAAGGATTAAATGCTGATGCGATCGAAAAAATGTACCAGGATTTAGTAAATCATTTCATTGACGAAGAAATGAAGCATTGGAAGCAATCCGGTGGTCAGTAGGCGCAACACATACAATTTGGGTAGCTTCAATGTATCGTTGACGATTCACTTCGACCAACCTACAAGTTTGTGAGAAATGAGGCTGCGATCGGCAATTAATCAGGAAGGGAATTTTGGCGATCGCCTGTCCTGTAGCAGTACGTCAGAACCTCATACGAAACTCAACTCCATGCTGAGTAAACCCTAGTGCTTATACAATTCGTGAGTTTGTGGTCTAGAGGTGCGACTTGTTGCGATGAGCTTATAGCAGTTTGCTTCCTTGGCTAGCCCAATCACTTGCTTAACCAGGTTTGGACCGACTCCTTTACATCGGTAAGATTCATCCTCATATACATCTTCCATCCGAGCAAACGGCTGGTTGTGCAAATCGTTGTACATCCAGTAGATGTATGCTCGTCCGACCTCAGTTTCGTTGTCCATGACAGAGATGCGAATGCCTTGTGCTTCAACCCTCTCTTTTAAGGTTCACACCCTACCCCTACTTCTACTTGCTCAACTAAAATTAGTTGCATTTTAGTTGTATTTAATACAAATGGAATCATTGCAAGGAACGCTTCACAGTTAAAGCCTCTGAAATTTCTAGCTTTTACGTATTCTCGTTGAATTTGATAAAGTAATGTAAAGCGGCTTTATCAAATCTTTCAGATGCATTTTTGGTAAGAATAACTATAATTGAGAGAACCTGCTGATGGCGATCGCCACCAATTTACGGCTAAGGTTCATCCACGCACACAAACTGGTTTAGTCCAAAACCCTATGCAAGACGAAACCCTTAACCTGAATCAGGAGGACTATAGCCTCTTGACCGACCTTTACCAGTTGACGATGGCAGCTTGCTATGTTGGTGAAGGCTTAGACCAACGACAGGCAAGCTTTGAGATGTTTGTGCGGCATTTGCCTCAAAATTTTGGCTATCTAATTGCGATGGGGTTAGCTCAGGTATTGGAATATCTAGAGCAATTACGCTTTACTCCTGACCAGATCACCGCACTGCAAGCCACCGGAATTTTTGACAATGCGCCTGCCGAGTTTTGGTCCCTGCTAGCAACAGCCCGATTTACTGGAGATGTATGGGCTGTACCTGAAGGAACGGCTGTGTTTGCCAATGAGCCACTGCTGCGGGTTGAGGCTCCACTTTGGCAAGCGCAGATTGTCGAGACTTACGTGCTCAATGTGTTGAACTACCAGAGCTTGGTTGCAACGCGGGCGGCTCGACTGCGAGATGTGGCCGGCCCGGAAGCAACACTGCTGGAGTTTGGCACGCGCCGCGCCTTTGGCCCCCAGGCTTCCCTTTGGACAGCACGAGCAGCTTTAGCAGCAGGTTTGAATTCAACCTCTAATGTGTTGGCTGCCCTAAAACTCGGTCGTCAACCCAGCGGCACAATGGCACACTCGTTAGTCATGGCGCTAACGGCAATTCAAGGTAGTGAGGATGAAGCTTTTACTGCGTTTCACCGCTACTTCCCAGGTGCGCCGTTGTTGATTGATACCTATGACTCTGTTGCTGCTGCAAGCCGATTAGCGGAACGGGTCAAGGCGGGAGAAATCGAGCTAAGCGGTGTGCGGCTGGATTCTGGTGATCTGGTGGAACTGTCGCAACGGGTGCGATCGCTCCTCCCCAACGTTCCCATCTTCGCTAGTGGTGACCTGGACGAATACGAAATTTTGCGTCTGAAAAAAGCAGGAGCCAACATCGACGGTTACGGCTTGGGCACCAAATTAGTTACGGGCGCACCTGCCAATGGCGTTTACAAACTGGTCGAGATCGATGGAATCCCCGTAATGAAAGAATCAAGCGGCAAATTCACCTATCCTGGACGCAAGCAAATTTTCCGTCGCTTCAAGTCAGGAGCAGAACAAGAATTTGAGGGCGATCGCCTCGCTCTAGCCACCGAACCTGCTGCCGATGGCGAACAACCGCTGCTGCAACTGGTGATGAAACAAGGTCAAAGGGTGCAGCCCGTTGAAGAAATGGAGGCGATCGCCCCCCAAGGAGAACTGCTTCGTATTGCTCAACGCACTCTTACCTCTGTCAACAGCCTTCCCCCTCCCATCCGCCAAGTTGAACACCCTCTCTCTGTCACTCCCGAAATCTCACCTGCTCTGCAAGAAATGACCCAACGGACACAACAGAGAATTCGTAAGTCTTATACTGAGCAAAATTCGTAGGCCCAATACCCATCATGGCTGCAATCGCACTTTTCGGAACTAGCGCTGATCCGCCGACCGCAGGACATCAGCAAATTCTCAACTGGCTGTCTCACCATTTTGACGAGGTGTGGGTTTGGGCCTCTGACAATCCGTTTAAGTCACACCAAACCTTGCTGGCACACCGAGCAGCGATGCTTCGATTGTTGATTGAAGATATCGATCCACCACGCCACAACATTCATTTGCGGCAGGAGTTGAGCAGTCCCAGAGCTTTAGTGACAGTCGAACAGGCTCGTCAGCAAGGGGCAGATGCAGAATTCACCCTGGTGGTTGGCTCTGACCTGGTTGGGCAGTTGCCCCGCTGGTATCGGTCAGACGAGTTATTTCGTCAGGTCAACTTGTTGGTGGTACCGCGACCGGGTTATTCACTGGAGGAGGCTAATTTAGAGGGGTTAAGGGATCTGGGTGCAAGGGTGGCGATCGCTGACATGACGGGCCCAGCGGTTTCCTCAACAGCGTATCGTGAAGAGGGAGACTCCCATATCCTCACCCCGCCAATCGAGGATTACATTTATCGAGAGCAGCTATACGAATGGCAGGACGCACCCAGAAAAAGACTGCTGACTCGTCCCCACAGCAGACCCTAGCCGACTTCAAAGTAGGAGTCGATAACGTGATCTTTTCGGTCGATACCGCTCAGAATCGTCTGTTGGTGTTGCTAGTGATGCGTCACGAAGAGCCGTTTTTAGGACGTTGGAGTCTTCCAGGAAGGTTGGTGCGATGGGGCGAATCTCTGGAAGATGCTGCTTATCGCGTACTGTCTGAAAAGATTCGCGTCAAAAACCTTTATCTAGAGCAGCTCTATACCTTTGGTGGTCCTGATCGCGATCCCCGTGAGGCAGAAAGCAGCTATGGAGAACGTTATCTCTCGGTTAGCTATTTTGCCCTAGTGCGGTTTGTTGAAGCTGAGTTAATCGCGGATGGTGTGAGTGGCATCGCCTGGTATCCAATGGAGCAAGTTCCAGAACTTGCCTTTGACCACAATCAGGTGTTGGAATATGGCTATCGTCGTCTGCGAAACAAGTTGGAATATAGTCCGGTTGCCTTCGATGTGTTGCCAGAGGTGTTCACATTGGGCGATTTGTACCAGCTTTACACCACCGTTTTAGGCGAAAACTTTGCCGACTATTCTAATTTTCGTTCTCGCTTGCTAAAACTGGGGTTTCTCTGCGATACCGGAGTTAAGGTTTCTAGAGGAGCCGGACGACCAGCTAGCCTATATCGCTTTGATGCTGAAGCTTTTGCTCCGCTAAAAGACAAACCATTAGTGTTTATTTAGTGATGAGTTTTGAGTTAGGAAATGGGCTATGGGAATTGATGAGCTATTGAAAGAAAAGCGAGAGGAAATATTGGCGATCGCTGCCAAACATGGAGACTACAACGTTCGAGTTTTTGGCTCAGTTGCCCGTGGAGAGGCAAATGACAAAAGCGACGTAGTAGAAATCGAGCAGGGCCGTACTTTGCTCGATCAAATTTCTCTCATCCAAAGTCTTGAGGATTTATTAGGGCGAAAAGTAGATGTGGCTGAGCCAGAGAATCTACATAAGTTGATTAAGGATAGGGTCTTGAAAGAGGCAATACTTTTATGAAAGACGATCGGATTCATTTGAGTAGTATTGTAGAACGGATTGAACGAATTCAAAATTACGTTCAAGATGGACAAGAGACTTTTATGCAGCCTCAAATCATTCAAGATGCTGTCATCAGCAATTTTTTAATTATTAGGGAAGCAACAAAGCAAATATCTCAAGAACTTAAGCAATCTTATCCGACTGTTGAATGGAGACAAATTGCAGGCTTGCGAGATATCTTAATTCATAACTATTTAAAGACAAGTTTAATTAGACTTTAGGGAATTATTGAACAGAATTTACTAGAACTCAAGGTGATGGTTACGGCTATTTTGCAAGAATTAGGCGACGACCCATGAGAGACGAGGTTCAAGTTAGGGGAAACAGACTTGCGGTGTTAATCGACGCAGATAACGCCAGCGCTGACTTGATTGAGCCTTTGTTAAAAGAAATGGCAAAGTATGGGACGGTTCATGTCAAGCGAATTTATGGCGATTGGACTCGTCCTCATCTGACTCAATGGAAGGATAAACTCAACAAATTTGCAATTCAGCCGATTCAGCAATTCACCTACACGCAAGGCAAAAACTCGACCGATAGCGCTTTGATTATTGATGCAATGGATTTACTTTATACCGGCAATTTTGACGGATTTTGTATTGTTTCTAGTGATAGCGATTTCACCCGATTAGCTAGCCGCATTCGAGAAGCGGGGCTGGTCGTTTATGGGTTTGGTGAAAAGAAAACCCCAGAAGCGTTTGTGAGTGCTTGCGATCGCTTCGTCTATACAGAAATTCTCAAGCAAACAGAGAGTTCTGTCGAATATCACTCAATAGAAAGTAAGTTAAGCGAAGAAGATAAATCTGTTGCTTTCAAGAAAATTTCAGATCACGTTCCTGTAAGTACAGAGGATCAGAAGTTAAAGACGAATAAAAAATTAATTAAGCTGCTCAAGGATGCCTATGAGGCGATCGCCGACGAAGATGAATGGATTCATTTAGGTCCATTTGGCACTCAATTAACAAAACTATCACCTTCTTTTGACCCTCGAAACTATAGCTATAAAAAACTCAGTAGCCTGGTTCAAGCTATTGATTTATTTGAGATTAGAACAATCTCTAGAGCAATTCAGATTCGATTAAAGAATTAAAAACTAGAAACTAAACCTTGTTCTGTAACTGCAACCCCAAATTTTCATGAAAATTGCGATCGCCCAACTGAATCCGACTATTGGTGACTTGGCTGGCAATGCTCAGCAAATTCTCAACGCTGCACAGGAGGCAGTGGCTCAGGGAGTTCGGCTGTTGCTGACAACAGAGCTATCGCTGTGCGGCTACCCGCCACGAGATTTACTGATGCAGCCTAGCTTTGTGGATGCGATCGCGTCCACCCTGCAACAACTTGCACGAGATTTGCCGCCACAGTTAGCCGTGTTAGTTGGGATGGTGGAGTCGAATGGGCGATCGCCCCAAGATGGTGGCAAAGCGCTGTTTAACAGCACCGCACTGCTAGAGAGGGGCAAGGTGCAGCAAATCTTTCATAAGCGACTGCTGCCCACCTACGACGTATTTGACGAAGATCGCTACTTTGAGCCGGGGTTACAGAGCAATTCCTTTACTCTGGATGGACTTCGCATCGGCGTGACGATCTGCGAGGATTTGTGGAACGACGAGGAGTTTTGGGGCAAGCGCAACTATACGGCAAATCCGGTTGCTGATCTGGCTAATCAAGGGGTTGACTTCATTGTGAATCTGTCTGCCTCACCCTACAGCGCAGGTAAACAGCGCTTGCGAGAATTGATGTTGCAGCACGGTTCCAAACGCTATCAGCAGCCGCTCATCTACGCTAATCAGGTCGGCGGCAATGACGACCTGATTTTTGACGGCAGCAGCGTTGCCTTTAACCGCCAGGGTGAAATGGTGGGTCGGGCAAAAGCGTTTGCGGAAGATTTGGTTGTTCTAGAATTTGATTCAGCTCAGTCCGATTTTCAGGTTGGTGCAATTGCTCCCCAACCTGAAAATGACGATGCCGAAATCTGGTCAGCACTGGTGCTGGGCGTGCGGGACTATGTGCGGAAATGCGGTTTTTCTAAAGTCGTAATCGGTTTGAGCGGTGGGATTGATTCTTCGCTGGTGGCAGCGATCGCCACTGCTGCATTAGGTTCCGCGAACGTCCTGGGGATTCTCATGCCCTCCCCTTACAGTTCTGACCACTCCGTCACCGATGCACTGGAACTAGCCCGAAACTTAGGCATCCAGACGCACACGCTGCCCATCGATAAACTGATGCACACCTATGATGAGACTTTTGCCGACCTGTTTGCAGGCACCAAATTTGGCATTGCCGAGGAAAACATTCAGTCTCGCATTCGCGGCAACCTGCTAATGGCGATTTCTAACAAATTTGGGCATCTGCTGCTTTCTACAGGCAACAAATCTGAGATGGCTGTTGGCTACTGCACGCTGTATGGAGATATGAACGGTGGGTTAGCCGCGATCGCCGATGTCCCCAAAACCCGCGTCTACTCTATCTGCCAATGGCTCAATGAAAGAATGAAGGATGAAAACGGAAGGAGTAGTCAAAGTTCCCAATTCCCAATCCCTAACCCCCAAACCCCAATTCCGCCTAATGTCCTCGTTAAACCCCCCAGTGCCGAACTTAAACCCGGACAGGTCGATCAAGATTCCCTTCCGTCATACGAAATTCTGGATGACATCCTCGATCGCCTAATCCACCAGCACCAATCGCCAAATGAAATTGCCGCAGCAGGACATGACCCAGCCCTAGTTGAGAAAGTGAGCAGACTGGTAACTCGCGCCGAATTCAAGCGCAAGCAAGCTCCTCCAGGGTTAAAAATTACCGATCGCGCTTTTGGAACGGGGTGGCGAATGCCGATCGCAAATCGGTGGGTGGGCACCATTCAGCCAGCTACTAATCTACCCGCTAGTTCCGGGAAGCAGACAGCCGCTCAGAGCTACTAACGCCACCAAAGTACCTTCGCACTACTTTTTTGACCCTTCCGCGCCAGTCACCTCCGCGATAACGAAGTCCGATGCGCTCTATCGCCCGTACCAAATCATGTCGCCCTCTAGCTTGTAGATGTGGAATCAAATCCTCATAGCAAGACATACGGTAGGGAGTCTTGATAAACACCCGTTTCACCAGCATCTCTTCAGAAAATTCAACTTTAGGAAAAGTGCTAGCTTGCTCTAGTTTTCCAAGTGCCAGCAGCGCTAGTGTGGTTCGGATGCATTTGTCACATTTGCCGCAGTTCAGCATACCGGGCTGCATCTGTCGCACTTTGGTACAGACCTTCAGGTTTTGCAGCGCTACATCCCAGTCGGCAACAAGCTTCGTCTTGTCTAGCCTTGATAGAGTGACGCCATCATGCTGAATTTTTAAGTCATAACTACTGTAATTGGGATCAAGCAACGGGTGGGAGCCATGAGGAAACAAAGATGGAATGTTGCCTGTTGAAGCAATGGACATTCGACCGAACCGCGGGCCAAACGCATGGGCAACCGAAGCAAGAGCGGCTCCCTGAAACTCATTGCTCCAGAAGTAGGTGTCAGTATTAAGCTGTCTGACGTTGGTGTAAACCGGAATCAAATTTACTCCAGCATCTTGGGCTACGTTTGACATAGAAGCCACCAAGCGATCAAAAGCGTCTAAAAACTGTTCGTTTTCCTCTATCTCATCTCCACCAGAACTGATGCCATAGATGGTCAATCCATCTTTGAACGAATTGGGATGCTCTCGTGGCACAGTCAAACGGTTGTGGCGCAACGTCGCAAGGGAATCAATTCCACCTGAGAAAAACCAGCCTGCTCTCTGGGGTGTAGTACTTTGAGCAGGTGTTGTTCGAGTTTTGGCGTGAATTTCAACGGGTTCGCGGTTCAGCTCATACCAGTGGCGAATCCAGCCCATTGCAGTCATTAATCCATCAAGCAATTCTGGACAAATTTCTGCATCTATCGAGATCCGCTTTTCGCCATGATGCAGAGCGGGCACAATGCTGGCAACTAGAAACGCATGAGGGTTACAGGATAAATCTTGAGCAAAATCTGAGGTAGTTTCAAAATAGATTTCTTGAGTGGGGCGATCGCAATCTTCCCAAACAACTGTCGCCGAAACCCGCTTTAATCCAGCAGTGTTTTTTGATTTAAGATTTTCAATTCTCATAACGAAATCCAATTTATGTGAGGTAACTCAGTCTTTGGAGTTAAATTATGTGAAAATACGTATCCTGGTAGACTGAAGTCGCGGTATCAGGTGACTTACTATCCAACGGGAAAGAATGATTTTTTCCCTTCTGCCAAAGCTTTACCCTTGATCCTACGGTGGGGGTGGGGCAAAGTCTTTCGTGTTTTTAGTAAAGTTTATAAAGTTTTGATGAAGCATTAGTCCTGAGCCAGCACGCTTTACCTCTGGATAACCGAGAAAATACGGAGCAGATCGGATCAGCCGATTAACCAGATCGCTACAAATGTATGAGTGCTGCTATACAGTTTGAGTGTGGAGTATTTTTCTTGGAATCCCCCTCAAATGGCAGTTACTACTCAGCATCTCATTCGCCTCAAACAGCAAGGAAAGCCGATTGTTGCGCTTACTGCCTGGGACTATCCCTCTGCAAAATTGATTGACCAGGCTGGAGTAGACCTGATTTTAGTAGGGGATACGCTGGGCATGGTCGTGTTGGGCTATGAAACAACTATCCCCGTCACCTTAGACGAAATGTTGCACCATGCAAAGGCAGTGCGACGTGGTGTAAAACAAGCCCTACTTGTATTTGATTTGCCGTTTCTAAGTTATCAAGAAAGCTCGACCCAGGCGCTACATTCAGCAGGTCGTGCCATGAAAGAAACGGGGGCACAGGCAATTAAGTTAGAGGGAGGCTATCCTCTCATGGTTGAGACGGTGGCTCATCTAGTGCAGGTTGGTATTCCGGTGCTGGGTCACATTGGTTTAACGCCTCAGTCGGTTCACAAGTTTGGCGGTTTTAGAAAACAGGGCAATTCACCAGAAGCAAAAGAGCAAATTTTGCAAGAGGCGATCGCCCTCGAACAAGCTGGAGCCTTCGCTATCATCCTGGAACACATTCCCTCGGACTTGGCGCAGCAAATTTCCCAAAAGCTAACCATCCCCACAATTGGCATTGGTGCAGGCCCATATTGCGACGGACAGGTGCTTGTGACACACGACCTGCTTGGCTTGTCCGACTGGCAACCACCCTTTGCCAAAACCTATGCCAACCTACAAGAGACGATTACTCAGGCAGTGCAAACCTACAGCACAGAAGTAAGAGAACATAAGTTTCCAGTGGAGTAATCTCGCTACTAAGGAACCGAAATTAGTAATCTGTGCGATCGCCTTCTCTGTACGGGCTTGGCACTGCCAAGCCCCTATCCAAGCAATTGCATTTTGTGTAATTCTTATTCCTAAGCATAAAGCGCTGCAACGTATTCCTCATAGCCGTTGTAGAGCAATGTTGAGCGTTCTTCCCAGCTAAATTCAGAGCCGGAACCGATCAGCCGCTCTTTTGCCTGTGACCAACGGGGATGGGGGACTTGTGGTTCCACGTTCGCATCAAATTTGTATTCGCTGGAGCTGATAGTGTTCCAGTAGGTTGCAGGTTGAGTATCGGTAAACTCAATGCTGACAATCGATTTAGCCCCCTTGAAGCCATATTTCCAGGGCAAAACGGCCCGAATTGGGGCACCGTGCTGTTTGGGTAAGGTATGTCCATAAATGCCGACGGCAAAGAAGGCTAGCTCATTTGCCATTTCTTCGATTCGCAGTCCTTCGGTATAGGGCCAGGGTAAGAATCTGGAGTGCAATCCTGGACCTTTCGTGACTTGAGGATCGTAGAAAGAGGTAAATCGCACGAATTTTGCCTGAGGAGTTGGGTCAACGGCTGCAATCAGAGCATTCATCGGAAACCCAATCCAGGGAACGACCATCGCCCAGGCTTCGACGCAGCGGAAGCGATAAACTCGTTCTTCTAGGGGAAAAGTTTTTTGCAAGTCGTCCAGATCAAAGGTGCGTGGATTGTTGACCAGTCCGGTGACTTCAACTTTCCAATCTTCTGTAGGGAGTGCCTGAGCGCTTTGCCAGATGTGTTTGCTGCCGCCATATTCATAGAAGTTGTTGTAGGTGGCAGCTAGCATTTCATTGGTCAGGGGGCGATCGCTGCCAGCATCCAAAAAAGCCGGATTTGGCGCACCCTGCAATGGACTGGTGCCCAACAGTGGCTCTTCTCCCTCAACGCTTTGAGCCTGACAACCCCACAGTCCTGCGATGGAACCGCCAACTCCAGCTCCTATCAGGGTTTTGAGAAATCGCCGCCGATTAAAAAAGGCTGCTTCAGAAGTCACGTCCCGTTCTGGCAGTTGCCATGACTGGGGAACCCGAATGAGTGCCATAAAAACCCAGAACCCTTACCGCTCTACACTTCTTAATATATAGGGTTCCTCCAGGTGAAACATCTGATTCTCAGGTAATTCTTATCTCAGCTTGCAGCAACCATTTCTAGATTATGAGTAGCCTGGTCAAACAAGTAATTGAGCGCAAAGAAGAGTTCATTCAGGTTTGTGATCGTATAACTGGCAGTGTTTTTGATGAAAACCTGATGCTGCAATCGACCAAATTCCCAAAGCTTACCGTCGGTGACAATGCCATATACCGGCCTTTTGTGTTGATTAAGATAATCCGCCGCTACAAGTTCAGCCAGACATTGCCCCCAGCCCTGTTCAAAATCGTTGCGTTTTGCTTCAACAAGCAGCAACAGAGGAAGCCCTAAAATTGTTTTGCCTAGTTCAGATTTCTGGGAAAGTACGTAGTCAGGAGTACCGTTGAGTTTTGCATCATAAGCAAACGGTTTCTATACCCAAAAAGCGGCTTTATTGCAATATCGTTTGTAAATTTCTCTGAGAATTGGAAAAATTACTAATTCGCACCGAGCCGCTTCTGAGGAAAAGGCATCCATACAGGTCAAATTAAAGTCAAATTCCTTAAGAAATAGGGCTGACACGTCCATTCGTAGCTCAGAAACGAAGTTATCTTCTTGATATTTAATTTGATATTCTTCTTGCACCTGAGCAAGACTTTTGTAGTCACTAAATGACATAAACTATCCTCTGGCCCTGCCATATGTCCTTTGAAGCTTCCCCTGATTTATAGTATCGGGCACTTCGCAATCAGTCGGCAGGGCTTCAGGTGGTTCAAAGGCGATCGCCAATCGCACATCAGGCACCTGTCGCTGAAGGGTAGCAAGGTACATTTCAGCATCATTGCGACGACGAAAACGGGCGATCGCCACATTCTCACAGTTGGGCAGCAGACGATAGACCACCCAAGGATGAAGCTGGTCGTGATAAGTCATGGTGTTGTAGTGGTAGAAATGAGACACTAAAGCAGTGCTGCCCTTTTCTATTTGGGCAATTCACTACTCTTAAATTTCATACGCCATTATGACGCGCCAGATGGATGTACGTCAATATGGCGCGCTAAATTCGTTGATGAAGAAAGACAGGCGACCCCAGGAAAGCGATTCACCCATTGAGAAGTTGAGGATTCAGCGCACAAACTTGTCACAGGCTGAATTTGCGGTTCAGTGTGGCATTCCGCTGCGGACTTATCAACGCTGGGTGTCAGGAGAGACTGAGCCAAAGCTAACCCCTCGCCAATGGAAAACCTTGATGCAGATTTTAGAAATTCAATCTGTTAATGAAATACCAGATGACTTTTCCCCCGGTTGAGCAAAGTCCCCCGATTAAGCAGAGGAAGCTGGAGCTTCCGAATTAGCATTACCGGGCTAGAGCTTGTTAACGAGCAAGCCCCTCTTCCCCCTCTCCCCTGCCTGTGAAAACAGAACTTCAAGAACGAGCCGATGTCTTAGCTGCCAATTTACAGCGCAGTATTGATGCCTGTTTTGAGGTGTTGCGTTCGATTGGGCAGCTTTACGGTTCGGCGGAGTGGGTAGGGCGGCAAGACTTTGGGCGATTTGTGCAGCCTGTGCTGCTACGGCATTCCGGCATTCAGGCATTGGAATGGCTGCCTCGGTTGCAGGAGTGCGATCGCCCCTTATTTGAGAAAACTCTCCAAGCTGAGGGCTATACAAACTTTCAGGTGACAGAGCGCAAAGCAGATGGACAGTTGACTAGAGCGGCAATGCGTCCAGAATATTTTCCGGTTGCTTATGTAGAGCCGCTCACGGGCAATGAGTTGGCACTGGGGTTTGACCTGTTTTCGGATGCAATTCGGCGGACGGCGCTAGAACGGGCCCGAGATACGGGGGCGATCGCCATTAGTGGCAGGGTCGAACTGGTGCAGGAAACTCAGCGGCAGTTTGGCTTTCTGGTAATTTTGCCGATCTACCGGGGTGCGTCTGGAGAAACCATTGCAGAAAGGCGCGATCGCCTCCAAGGATTCGTTTTGGGCGTGTTTCGGGTAGCAGACGTGGTTCGGGCTTCGTTGTCCGGGTTGAATCTGGACAACATCAACTTCTTTCTGTGTGATCAGTCCGACCAGCCCGACAAAGCATTTTTGGCTACTTATGAAGCTCAGTCTCGGCGGGTGCTTGCTAGCCCAGCCGAGGAAAGGGGCTTTCAGGAACACCACTCCTTTTGGCAAGAAAAGCTGTCTGCTCAGGACAATTCGATCTGTAGCCGCAGTTTCACCATTGCCGATCGCCACTGGTCGCTCTTGCTATTGCCCACGTCTGCCTATGTCGATCGAGAAGAGCTATACGAGCAAAGCCGCAGTCTAGCAGATGCAGCGACGGCTGAGGCTGAAAAACTGAAGCAGGTTTTGCTCAATCTGCAACAAACGCAGGCGAGATGGTTTCTAGAAAAGCGATTGATTGCGATTGGAGTCGGGCTGGTGTTTCTAGTGCTGGGCAGCGTCAACCTGGTTGCTCACCGCAGCATAACTCGCCTGACCGCAAGCACAAACGGCATGGAACGCACGTATAGCACGATGGCAAGTTTGGCGAAGATCTTAGCGATCGCCACGAATGCCAAAACTCAGTTAGAGAATGTAGAAATTCCTAATTCAGAAACGGCACCCGCGATCGAGCAAATTGATGCTGAAAGCATGGGGACAATTGCTTTCGAAGTGGCATCTTTGCGCCAAGCCATTGCCCCGGATGCTGCTCAGCAAAACCGCCTGGATCTGCTGGAGCCGCTACTTTCTCAACGCCTTACCTCACTTCAGCAAACCGTGCCACAGCCTCAGAACAATGGTGGCGATCGCCAGCTTCAGCAGCAGATTCAGCAGGTGATTCGTGAAATGGAGCAAGTGGAGCGATCGCGCCTTCAGCAATGGGAAACGCAGGCAGCCGAAAGCGTTCGCAGCATTTTTCTAATCAACATTGGTGGCATTCTTCTGAGTGCGGCACTGTTGGTTTGGGTGTATTACCTGCTGCATCGCCAAATCAATGAACGCCAGCAAGTTGAGGTTGCCTTATTTGAGGCAAACAGTCAGCTAGAAATGGAAGTGCAAGAGCGATCGGCCGAACTGGCGCAAACCAAGGAAATTAGCGATCTGAAGCAACGCTTGTTTTCAATGGTTTCCCACGAATTTCGCACTCCCCTAAGTACGATCCTGCTCTCGACTCAACTGTTGTCCGGTAGTTCTGAAGATTGGGCAGAGGAGAAAAAGCGAAAGAACCTGTCGCGCATTCAGTCTGCTGCCAAAACCCTGGCACAGCTTTTGAACGATATCCTGACGCTCAACCGCGCCGAAGCCGGGAAGCTAGAATTTCGTCCCGAACTCCTCAATCTAGAACCTTTCTGCCAGCAAATTGTCGAAGAAATGCAGCTCAGCACAGGCAGATCTCAGATCGAATTCACCCAATACGGCTACCCGACTCCGGTAAAACTCGACAGCAAACTGTTGCACTCCATTCTGACGAACCTGCTCTCGAACGCTGCGAAGTATTCTCCGCCTGATTCAACCGTGTTGCTCAGCTTGATTTACAATCCGGGTTCAGTTGTGTTTCAGGTCAAAGATTACGGCATTGGCATCCCCCCAGAAGATCAGCAGCGAATTTATGAAACCTTTTACCGCAGCAAAAATGTGGGTGACATTGCAGGCACCGGTCTGGGATTAGCCGTTGTGAAAACCTGCGTAGATTTGCACGGGGGACTGGTTGCAGTGACGAGTGCGATCGCCACTGGCACTACTTTTACCGTGACCTTGCCGCAATAGGAACAGAGTCTAGTGAAGGGTAGTGCGGCTGAGTCGTACTACCCTTCACTAGAAGATCTCAATTTATGCCTTTAGACCATGTGAACTCTGCCAAAAGGTCATTCAAACGACAAATTGAATGCACTAGAAATAGAAATGACCAACATTGTAAACACTGTTTCTATTTCTATGAAATCAATGACTAATTTGCTTGCTGCTATGGGACGTTGGGCTGTGACCGCCCTGTTTTGTATTTCAGCGATCGCCTTTGTTTGGCAGGGTGCATTCTTCTCAAACACCGCCGCAATGGCTGCTCCGGGTACGCTCGTAATCGCTGCAAGAACAGAGACCGGTAGCGAGATTCAGCAAGACAACAAAGGCTTTGTTCAGGATGCGGCAGAGAAGGTTAAGGATGCTGCTAATAGCAACGCTAACCGAGTTGATGATGCAACTGACAATGGCAGCTCTATCGGACGCAAAGCTCAAAGAGATGCAGCCCGCATCGAGAAAAGAGCGAATGAAGATGCATCTCGGACTCAGAGAGCGATCGACAACAATGTAAATGCTGTTGAACGTGCTGTTGACAACATCAAAGATGTTTTCAGCAAGTAAGCAATAGTCGATAGCGTCGCTATAAGAAAGCGGTTGAGAACTAGTTTAGGCTAGAACTTCAACCGCTTTTTCAGTTGGATGAGCCTGAGTATTGTGAATAAAACAATTTAGAAAGGACGAAGTTAGCTTAATAACTCCATCCTTTCTAGATTTTGTTGCTTCATCTAAGGATTGATAATGCCATAGTAAAGACCCGCTATAAACAAGAGAAGCGCAAGTATAACGCCTACGAGACTAAGTCCAAACGCGTAGGAAGGAGTCTCGTCCTCATCTAAAACATCTTCTTTCAAGCGTGCTTCTTTTTCCGCTTGTGTAGCTTGATGGGGTGGGGAATCGTTGACGGCAAAGGCAGAATTTCCAGACCTTTCTAAATCCATTTCAGTAGTGTTCATGAGTTTTCTTAATACTTCATTAGTAACGTCTCTACTATGTTCTCGCTCAATATCAAGATCTGCCTCTTTCGTTTGGGTTTTCTAAAGTGAGTTTTTCTCTGACAAAGGAAGTAAGGCAAACCTAAGAAGTAAGACTATTAGTAATAAATTTTGTTAAGAGAAGAATAAATCCACCCTTAGTTGGAGAACATTTAGCATCACTTCCTGAATTAAGAAGCATCATAATCTCAGTCAAAGAACCGAACGCTAGAGATTGCCCTATCACTAATGCACGAATCGCCCAAAAAAGCCTGGACTGTAGCCTCTCTAGCAAAACAGATGCCCCTAGCAGAACAGATGCCCATGTCGCGATCGCATTCTCTAGCCCGATTTACAGAACTGGTTAGGATTGCACTTTCTGCGTGAAATAAAAATAAACTTGCAGAACCGTCCTCACCTATGATCTAGAGCAGAGGTTCAGATTAATTGCCTGCTTATGCCTGTTATCTGGGAGTTAGACTTTTACTCTCGTCCGGTGCTGGATGAAAATGACAAGAAACTTTGGGAGGTGCTAATTTGCGAAAGCCCCACAGACATCACCACTGAGCCTGATTCGCTATTTCGTTATGCCAAATTTTGTTCTAACAGCGAAGTGAATTCGGTGACGTTGCGAGAATCGCTGGAAGAGGCGATCGCCCAAGCAGCTAAGCCGCCCTCCCGCATTCGCTTCTTTCGCCGTCAAATGGCTAACATGATCACCAAAGGCTGCGAAGATGCCGGAATCACTGCCTTTGCCAGTCGGCGCACGCTAGCGATCAATCAGTGGATTGAGCAGCGAATGCAAGAGGTCTATCCCACTTATCCCACCTATCAGCCAGGGACCAATCCTTCGGTAGCAATGGCTGACAACGCGCCACAGCCCTTGCCCGATGCGCTGATTGGGCAGCAGTGGGCGTTTGTCAATTTGGAGGCGATCGCCTTCAAAGAGATGCCAGAGTGGGAAATTGGCTTTGGTGAAGCCTTTCCGTTAGAGATGGCAGGCTTAGCGCCAGATGCTCGGGTTCCCGGTTTAATCATCTTCTCGCCCCGTGCTGTGCCGCTGGCAGGCTGGATGTCTGGGCTAGAGCTAGCTTTCCTCAAGTTCAACACTTCTCCACCGCAACTTGTCCTGGAAACCGGAGCCGACAACGCCTGGATTCTGATCAACTTGCCAACCCCCGCCCTGCAAGCCGAAGCAAAAGCCTTTGAGATTGCTAAGCAGCAGGCAAACCAAGTACATTTCATCGCCGTGCAGACTGACCCAGAATCAGAAACCTTTGCCGGATTTTGGCTGCTGCAAGAACTGAACTTGGCGTAAAGTACCGCGATCGCACAAGATAGTAAACGGTCAACCAAGGAATACTATGGGTTCCGATAACTCGCCACAAATGTTACCGGCAGAGCAACTGCTGGATTTAGCAAAGCAAGCAGGCGCAGAGGCGGCAGAAGTGTTTCAGTCGCGATCGCTCTCTCGTCCAGTCTTTTTTGAGGCAAATCGGCTAAAGCAGCTAGAAAGCTCTCAGGCAGAAGGGACTGCGCTACGGCTTTGGCAGGATGGTCGCCCTGGTTTGGCTGTCGCCTATGGTGCTGTTGAACCGCAAGCATTAGTCGAACGGGCGATTGCCCTCAGTCAACTGAACGACCCAGAAACCATTGAACTCAATGCCGCCTCTCACATTACCTACCCAGATTTGGGAGAAGCAGTAGCCGTTGAAACCCTGGTAGATTGGGGCAGAGAGGCGATCGCTCTGGTGCGTCAGGCTTACCCCGAATGTCTCTGCACAGCCGAGTGGGAATGTGAGGCAGAAGTAACGCGCCTGGTCAATTCTCAAGGACTGGACTGTAGCTACACTGATACCACACTGAGTTGTTATCTATCGGCGGAGTGGGTACGGGGTGAAGATTTCCTGAGTGTCGCAGACGGGCAAACCCAACGCGGCAGGCTCGATCCGGTGGCTGTGGCTGATCAGGTGTTGCAGCGGCTGGACTGGGCAAAAAACAACGCGGCTTCTCCCAATGGGCGCGTTCCAGTACTGTTTACCTCCAAGGCAGCAGACATGCTGTGGGGCACCATTCAAGCGGCGATGAATAGCAAACAGGTACTCGAAAAGGCTTCCCCCTGGAGCGATCGCCTGGGAGAACCCGTTACTTCCCCTGATCTGACCGTCTCTCAACAGCCCGAAGCAGGCCCGTTTAGCTGCCCCTTTGATGATGAAGGCACGCCCACCCAACCGATCACCTTTATCAAAGATGGTGTTTTACAGCTTTTTTATACCGATCGCACGCTGGGGCGATCGCTCGGCAGCGGCACCACAGGCAACGGCTTTCGCCCCGGCTTGGGCAGCTACCCCACCCCCGGATTGTTTAACTTGCTAATTCAACCTGGCTTCAAATCTCTCTCAGACCTGATCGCCTCCCTCGATTACGGCATCATCGTTGATCAAATGCTGGGTGGCGGTGCAGGCATCTCTGGTGAGTTTTCGGTGAATGTTGATCTGGGCTATCGGGTAGAAAATGGGCAGATCATCGGTCGTGTTAAAGACACCATGGTTGCAGGCAACGTCTACACTGCCCTCAAAAACCTGGTCGAACTTGGAGGCGATGCTGATTGGAACGGTTCCTGCTACACACCTTCAATTATTGTTGAGGGATTGTCAACTACAGGACGCAGTTGATGGTTAAGTTTACACAGGTAGACCTCTACGCCAGCGTTTTAACATTAAAGGCAGACGGATTACGAACAGCTTTAAAAGCGCCAACACATTACTTAAATTTTTAGACTGTCTCGCTAGATATAGAAAAGCTGATGGGTTAAGCCACAACTCCCCCTGCTTCAGTAAGTGCTGAGTCAAGCTCGTATTGTTAAGAGTATGTCTCAGTTCCTCTGGCAACTCTAGGCTAACTGGTAATCGCTTGGGACAAAAGTTGGCATCATATCTAGCATTGACCCAGGCTAGTTCTTTGCCTTTGTAAGTTTTGGCTTCAGGATGACCAAACCCAATATTCGTTGTAAAGGAAGTGGTGGGGACAAGATGCGTCTTCTGGTGATATAAAGCGGCAAGGGTAAATGTAATGACCCAGTCTGTTTGTCGATTTTTCTCCAACCAAAACTGGTTGATCATTGTTCTCTTAGTTTGAGAGGTAGCTGGAATTTTGTAAAACTCGCCAAAAGGATTGTATTGTTCTGATTGATTGGCTAAATTCAGCTCTTTCCACCGATCAGCCCAGGTTGCAAATCCCCAGCTAAAGACACGGTTAGACACGATAAAGTCTGTATCAGTCCGAGGACTCAACTCTGCTGGTAGGCTTGCATAGGCACTAATTGAACATATCTGTTGGTGATGTCGATAAGCTTCTAGAAGCCGACACATCCGATCATAAAAGTGTGGATTAGGAACAATGTCATCCTCTAGATAAATCAAGGAATCATGAGAGGACAAAACTTCTGTTAGACCCAGAATTACGTTTTGGTCGCACCCCAAATTATGATTTCTTTTAACGATATGGACAGGTACGAGTGTAGATAACTCTTCTAGTAGTGAAATGCACTGTTCTATCAAAGGTTCATCAGCAGCTTTTCTTGCCCCATCAATAAAACCAATAATCTTAGATGGCATTAGTGATTGTTGACGAACTGCTGCTAAAACTTTTTTGAGCAAATCAGGGCGGGTAAAGGCTACCAGGACAAGTGGAGGTAATTCTACTGGTAGTGGAACATCATTGAGGGAGGTAATTAATGATACATAGCTAGTCATTCTCTAAAACACTCTTTTTTCTCTGTGAACGATAAAACCTATGCTCTCTAAGGGCTTGTAGGATTATAGCTCATGGAGATTGGGGGTTGAGTTGGGTGATTTTACTTAAATGCCTGAGCAAACTTTAGCCAGTTGAGACCTGAGCCATGCTTGGGCTGGATTGTGATGGCTGCGTTCATGCCACATCATCTTCACAGAGGAGAGAGGAATTTCAATGGGAACAGCGGTGAGGTAAAGTTGATCGCTCATTCCACTCAGTTCAACCACTCGTATTGGCAAAACTGCAATTAGATCCGAGTTAATAAGAATTTGGGGAACCACAAAAAACTGATTGACCGTCAGTCCAATGCGGCGAGTGAGTCCTTGTTCCTGTAGGAAGGGTTCAAGCAAACCTGTTGTTTCTCCAGTCAGGGTTACAAGCAAATGTTTTGCTTCGGCGTAGCGAGCTAGAGTTAACTTCTTACCTGCAAGTGGATGGTTATGCCGCATCGCACAGACCCAGGTTGAGGTGAAGAGTGTGTGCGATCGCAAACGAGCATTGACCTGTAGAAATACACCAATTGCAAGGTCAATCTCTGCTTGTTCTAGCAGCATTGGAGCATTGATGTGAGTGTTGGGTATAGTCCGCAAATTGATGTTGGGTGCAAGTTTTTCCAATGTGTTGACCAAAGCAGGCAAAATCACATGGGCTGAAAAGTCATTGAGGGCGATCGTGAAGCTAGCACTTTCGACAGCAGAATCGAACTCCACTGGCTCAAAAGTTCGACGAATTTGAGTTAAAGACTCGCGAATAGGCTGCCACATTTCTGTCGCTTTTGGAGTTGGGCTCACTCCACTTGGGACTTTGATGAATAACTCATCATTCACCAAGTGACGTAAGCGTTTAAGAGCATTGCTAACAGCAGGTTGTGTCATATTCAAGCGATCGGCAGCACGAGTCACGTTGAGTTCTGTCATTACCGCATCAAAAATCTTCAGCAGATTCAAATCAAGCTGTTCGTAATTCATTCTAGTGATAACCCTTATGGCAATTATCTATTAGACAATATAACAATTCTGCCAATATCTTAGAACTTGAAGAGCTATGGCAGAGCAAGTCATGAAGAAAGTACTCGTTATTTTGGCTCATCCAAACTTTGCAGAATCCAGAGGCAATAAAGCACTAGTAGAAGCGGTTCAGGAAATTCCCTCGGTAAAGATTCACTATTTGTATGAGCGATATCCAAACTGGCAAATTGATGTGCAGGTGGAGCAGGAGTTTTTGAGAAGCCACGATTTGATCGTGCTTCAGCATCCGTTGCAATGGTACTCAGTGCCGCCACTGCTGAAGAAGTGGATGGATGATGTACTCACTTATGGTTTTGCTTATGGTGAAGCAGGTACGGCTCTTAAGGGAAAGGAGTTGATGCCTGTAGTGACAGCAGGTGGCTTATCAGAAATGTATGTGGCAGGAGGAGCTGTTAACTTCACGATGAGTGAACTGTTGCGACCCATTCAGCAAACTGCAAATTTTTGCGGAATGAGTTACAAAACACCTTTCGTCGTTCACGGATTTCTGCCGAAAGAGCTGGGAATTCCTGGAACCATTTCAGATGAGCAACTATTTCAGGCATCAAATTGGTACAAACAACTTTTGCAGCAATGTGTCGCAAGTTAATACTCACATTTAAGTGGAGCAATGTATGTCGCTTTCTATTCGATTAGTTCGAGCAGTCATTCAGGCTGTGCAGCGATCGCACTTCAGAACGATTATTAAAACAATGGCTTTTCTGCTCATTGCGCTCATCCTCACTTTGTCGATGAAAGCGCCGACAGTTAACGCAGCCCATGAGGAAAGTACTCCCAACGCAGGAGCTTATCAGTTTCAGGTAGGAAGTTTCAAAGTTGCGACGATTTCTGATGGATTACTAACACTGCCTCCTCTGCCAACCTACGCTCCAACAGCCGATCCGATAGAAGTGGAGAGAGCAATGGTAGAACGATTTTGGTCACCCAGCGACTTATCCCTCTATTTCAATGCAACGTATGTGGATACAGGCGCTCATCAAGTCCTAATTGACACAGGTGCAGGGATAGAGCTTGGAGCAGGGCTTGCAAAACTGACGCAAAATCTTCGGAGTATAGGAGTTCAGCCTCAGGACATTGATACGGTGATCATTACTCATGCTCATCCTGATCACCTTGGAGGGGTTGTTTCTCTTGATGGACAACTTACCTTTCCTAACGCTCGATATTACATTTCAGCCGCCGAGTGGCAGTTTTGGACAACCCCCACGATTGATTTATCATCCCTGATTATTCCTGAAGCTTTCAAGCAAGGTATTGTTGCATCTGCACAGAAGCATTTAGGGGCGATCGCCAACAAAGTGAGCCAGTTTCAACCTAATCAAGAAATTGTTCCAGGCATTACTGCGATCGCTGCACCAGGACATACTCCGGGTCAATCAGCATTACAAATTAAATCTGAAGCCTCTCAGTTGATGGTCACTGCTGATGTCTTCTTCAATGAAGCGTTTGATTTAGAACATCCTGAATGGCAAACTGGGTTTGACTTTAACCCGCAACAAGCAGCAGAAACGCGGCGTAGGCTACTCGATCAGGTCACTCAAGATCGAACAATGGTGAGTGCTTATCACATGCCGTTTCCTGCAGTGGGTCACATTCGTGTAAGGGGCGATCGCTATGAATGGGAACCTACCCTCTGGCAATTCGAGCCTTAGAACGTATAAAGTCCGCTAGAATCCTTCTCTTATTTTGAAGGACTCCGGGCTGTCTCTATATTTCTACGTCTGAAGTTCAGAAGCGGGTATGGGGAACTCTGTTCTTCTACTCAAGTTCATTAGAGAACAGCAATACTTCACGTGGATTTCACTCCTGATTTTGAGGAGTTTGAGGAGATTGTTAAAAAAACTTTCCTGATTCACGTTTTTGGGCTTGAAAGATGACACAGGGGCAAAGTCTACCAAAAGCAAAGACACCATCTGTAATGCTGTCAAGGGAATCTCATGACAGAACTCACACAGGCTATCCTGTTGTCACCTTCTAGAAGGGACAGCTACTCAATTCAGCCCTCTTCTCGTTTCTTGCCGTCTTTATGGGAACCCATTGACCCGGAGCCATCTCCCTCAAAGTGGTTTACTTCAGATGGACAGCGGCGTGTAGTAGTTGTGGCTGGACTCGCAGTGGCTGTGACTTCTGCAAATCTGGCACAAATCTTGAGCCGCGCCCCCGAATATGAGGGAAAGTTCCAGATTTCGGTGGAGCCTGCGATCGCCAACCGTTCTCCTCAAGCCCAAGCCCTGAGCAATGGCTATGAGACAGCGGTTCCTACGATTGATTATGATACTCAAATTGAGGTTTTAAGGAGTGCTGTACTCCTTAGCCCGGTCGTTGAACAGCTTCAAGCGCAAGACATTGAGCTTGACTATGATGCTTTGAGCCGCAACTTGCACATTGCCCAGCTTGAAGCACCAGGAATGTTGGAGATTACCTATCGCGATGCAGATCCTGAAACTGTTCAGGTTGTTCTAGACCAGGTTGTGGATGCTTACCTGAACTATGGACAACAGTGCCAATCAGGTGCTTGTAAAGGACTCGAATTTGTTGATGCCCAGATTTCCCAGGTGCAGCAAAGGGTGGAAGATTTGCGTCAGCAGCTACAGGGGTTTCAGCAACAGCATGGCTTAAGCGATCCAGATGCCCAAGGGCAACGCTTGTCTGCTTTTTCTCGCGAAATTGCAAACCAGCAGGCAACCTTACAAACGACTCTGCCGAAGATTCGCAGCAGTCAGGTAATGTTACAGCAGCAAATGGGTTTGCCTGATTCGGCGATCGCCGAAACCTTGTTAAATCAGTCATCTAGCTATCAAACGCTGCTCGACCAGCTCCGAACCGTAGAGTTAGAAATTGCCCAAGAATCGACTCGCTTCCAAGTGAATGCTGAAAAAGTCGAGTCTTTGCAGCAAGAGCATCGTGAGTTGCAGCTACAAATGCGTCTGGAAGCTCGACAGATTGCACTCAGTTACTTATCCACCAATCCCACGATTGCAATCACAGAGTCGGTGGAAATGCCTGTTTCACCAGAAATGGCCCTACGTTGGATTGAAACCACTCAATACCTCCAGGTTCTAGAAATTCGTCAACAGTCCCTTGAACGAGCGGAAACGCTGCTAGTTCAGCAAACGGAACAGTGGGCAGCGCTGTCTCGTCAATACTCACAAGTGGAACAGGAGTTGCACACTGCCACTAGCACTTTAAACCAGTATCTTGTGAAGCGGCAAGAGCTAGAACCGCAGGCTGCTCAGCAGAAAATTGCCTGGGAAGTCATTGCTCCACCAGAATTAATTCACGATCAAACAGGTCAACCTGCACCCACAATTCCTAATCTCCAGCGTGATTTAAGTGCAGGAATTGCTTTTAGCATGTTGCTTGCGACTGGAGCGGCGATCGCCCTTGACAGACGTAAATCCCTTAACTCTGCTATTCAAACCAAAACTACCATCACTCACCTTGACATCCAATCCAGGCTGGCAATGCTGGCGCGGTACGTTGGTCTGAATACAGAACAACATACCAAAGGGCAAACTATGCTGACTAACTGCTATCCCATGTTGAGACTGCCAGAAGGATCTCAGCAATCACAACCCGTTCAATTCCAAGCAGATGCTCACTCGCATCAATCAGATTGGACTTCGGCACCCCTAACCATTACTGCAGAACTAGTTTCTGAAGAGTCGGCTTCCGAACCTAAACTCGTTTTCGCGAGTTAGGTATAAACTGCTACGATGCTGATGATTTTCAAGGATTGAGCTTAATGCTTGAGGCGATCGCAATTCTTACGCATCTCTTCATGAAATAGGATATGAAAGGATGAGTATGTTCACGTAATTCGGTATATTTTGTTAGTGTGGATCAGTAGTTGACGAGCAGCTAAATCATTGCTTACTCGCTCTACCGCTGCTTGAAGTATTCACTTTTGAGTTGCAAAAGCTACGAAGCAGCCTACTTAGGGCTGAGCTCAAAAATTCTTGTCAACTGTGCCTAAATCCGACTTAACTTCAAAATAATCTTCCGGATAGGCTAGTGGTTTTACGTAGACATAGATAGTTAGACATTGTTCAAGTTTGTGCTCAATGTCGTTCATTACCCCTCCATCTACCTTCTCTCTGGTGCCGAACTGCCACAGCTATTGCTAATTACATTCCTGAATGTGTGTTGCAACTTCAGGACAACTTAGCAAACAGGACTTCTACCATTAACCTCAATTTCTTTTGCAAACACACGTTTGGTCAAAGAGGTCTGTTATTGACCTTTTCACAGGGTGGCTGAACCGTAGCGGACGCATTTAACGCTGCATCCAAAAGCAAAAAAACAGTTATTGGATAGAGGAGTCATACTGTGAAACCACCCCTTAAAAAGGTGAGTGTGGTCAATTCCCCCGTTACCGCTTCACCATTCGACGAGCAAATAAAAGTAATTTTGGAATGGGCTAGCAAACATCTCAGTAAAGTTGTTTGTGTCGCTAACGTTCACATGGTGACAGAGGCGTATTTAAACCAGGACTTTAGCAAGGTTCTCAAAAGCGCTGATCTGGTTACACCGGATGGAATGCCGCTGGTCTGGATGATGAAACTGTTGGGAGTGCGAGATCAAGACCGTGTCGCAGGTTTAGACATCCTACTAGCTCTTTGTAAAGCTGCTCCCTCAACTGATGTCGGACTGTTCTTTGTGGGTTCTGAGACGCCTATCCTTGATCAGATGAGAGCAAAGCTAAATCAAGAATTTCCTGACCTACAAATTGCTGGAATGGAACCGTTACCCTTCCGACCCCTTACACCAGCGGAAGATGAGGCGTTGATTCAAAAAATTAATGCGAGTGGTGCAGGTGTGGTTTTGGTGTCATTAGGCTGTCCAAAACAGGAACGCTGGATGGCAGAGCATAAGGACAAAATTCACGCGGTCATGATTGGCTTAGGTGGAGCTTTCCCAGTTTATGCAGGTATTTGCAAGAGAGCGCCGCGTTGGGTTCGAGAAATGGGTCTGGAGTGGTTTTACAGACTCATTCAAGAACCTCGTCGGCTCTGGAAACGCTACAGCACGACGATTCCTCTGTTTTTGTGGTTGGCGACAAAGCAGTTGATTAAACAACCCAAAGTGTTGTTACGCTCTCAAGGGTAAACCAGCAATTCTTTGAAGTCACATACTCACTAATAAACAAGGGGCCTATGCTCCTTGTTTTTGCGCGATCGCCCATTCTACAGTTGCAGCTATACAGGTTAGGAAAAAGAGGGGAGGCAGGGCTTAGCCCTGCCTCCCCTCTTTTTCCTAACTTAAATAACTTGCCGATTTTTGTTTGCTAAACGTAGGGAAAAAACTCTTTAGAACAACTTTAAGACCAAGAATTAAAAAACTAAGAATGTGTCCTACTTAATGAAAACTTGTCCCTGATTTTAATGGAGAAGGGGTGAATATACTGACTAGTCAACTTACGAGGAACATTTGATAAATAAGTGGTTTCTTTAACAAGAGGACGGTGAGTGTAAAAATACCGTGAAACCACGCAATATGTCTTGTGGCTACAGTACAGTCACATACAATTGACTTATTGCAAGATGCGTTTTTTTAAGCCCTACGTATTTCTCTCAGGTGCTAATTCTCTACCCAAGGTGCGCCGCTAGCTACGAAGCTTTTAAGACTATTCGCAAAGAATAGCTTACGAAAACTTCAGTAGCTGACTCAGGTTCAACCATTACCCTTCAACCCGAACAAGCACACACACTAGGTAGGTCAAGCATGAATTTCAAATCATTTGCTCTTAAGACTGCGATCGCTGCCACTGTACTCACAGGCTCCACACTAGCGGTTTCTCCTGCTGAAGCTATCACCTTCGGTAGCAAGCTGAACTTCTATGGCACTGCTGATGTCACGACCAATGTCGGTGAAATTGACTTCTATTTGCAAGATGCAGATGAGAGTCTAGATGGAGCTGGTGGTGAAAACATTGGACAATTCATCGTTAGTGGTCCAAGAAGCAACACGAATGAGTTTAAGTCTCTTGCTAGAGCAGTAGGAACTATCAAAGACATTGAGTCTTTACCAGTTTTCCAAGCTATCAACAATTTCCTGTTTTTCGGTCAAAACAGCCCGTTCAACTTTAACCTCACTGCCTTCACTAAGCTCTCTGATACGACCTACAAATTTGAAGGAGTTTTTGCTGACAATACCCTTGGTTCAGGAGAGTTTACGACTCAGGTGATTGCATCTGGTGTAAACAGCTACTCTGTCACCGTTGTCGCGGGCAATGAAATTCCCACTCCTGCTCTGCTCCCCGGTTTGATCGGCATGGGTGCAGCTGTGCTGCGGAAGCGTAATGCTGAAGAGGATGAGCAGGTAGAAGCAGAAGCATAAATTGATTGGTGATCATATGCTCTGCCTTTAGAGACGGTCCTTTAAACGTTAGTTCCTCTGTGTAGGTAACTAATAACTACTCCATTTGGAACTGTTCTACTAGTCAAGGTTGGTAGGGATAGCTGTTTTGGAAGCCGTTCCGACGCAGCTATTCCTCCCTTTAACTTTTTCTAAGTTTGTATGTTGCAGTCCAGTTTACAGCAGTTTTTTCCCCTACCAATCCTTTAACTTCTATGGCAAGTATCTCTGCCCCCAACTTTGCTCACCCCTACGCTGCCAGAAACCTCTGCCGCATTGTTGGGTTCACCTGTCTGGCTGGTTTTTTGTTTGATTTACTGTTGCTGGCACTGCCACCTAACCTCGGTAGCCTGGAATGGCGGGTTGGGTTTATGCAGCAAATTGGCGATCGCAGCATTATTCTACTTTTTGGCGCAGCCCTCACGATGTTTGGCAGCCTTGATAGTCGCCAATGGCTGAAGCAATTGGCAATGGGCTGTTTAATTATTGGTGTTGTCTTTCACCTTTCCTGCATTTTGCTTTTGCGAGATAGTCTAGTTCTACAACAGCAGGCGATCGCCAACATTTCTACCCAGGCTGCCGAACTGCAAACGCAACTAGAAGCATCTGAAAATGACCCGGCGGCGGCTGAAGTTAGTCCAGAGGAGCGACAGCAAGTTAACCAAATGCTCACAACTCGTGCCGAGACGCTTAGACAAAATGCTAGAACTGGAATTTTGAAAGCTGGACTTTCCACCGTTGGTAACCTGGTTGTGATTGGAATTGGGCTAGTTAGCCTGGGACGCTACGGAATGCGACAGCGTTAATAGCGTTAATTGAGATAAGACGATTTCATGTTAGAAATACCCGCTGCAGGGACGAACGTCTGTTCATCCCTGCAACTAATTTGTTAACCTACAGCTGCGATCGCGTCCGGTCTTCAAGGAAGCAGATCTGCGACTTCTTTGAGGAGTTGCAGATCTTTGCTTTTGGTATTGCATCCTGCCTATGGAGATCCGGAGGATGCGATTGCCGTTCGTCTACTCTAGACTTACTGGAGTAGCGAGCGGACTCACAATGGATGTAATGGTGGAAGCCAGAGGGCTAGAAAAGTGCTTTGGCAAGACAAAAGCTTTACAGGGCATTAATCTCTCGGTGCCTCCTGGGTCAGTGTTGGGGGTGCTAGGGCCAAATGGAGCAGGTAAAACCACAACAATTAATTGCCTGACAACCCTACTCAAGCCTGATAAAGGGTATGCCACGATCGCCGGGTACGATGTTATTAAACAGCCCGCTGCGGTGCGATCGCTAATTGGCGTAACGGGTCAGTTTGCAGCGGTTGATGAAGAATTGACTGCCCGCGAAAATCTAATTCTGTTTGGGCGATTGCTGCGACTCTCTGCCAACACGGCAGCAAAACGGGCAACAGAGCTGCTTCAACAGTTTGAGCTACTAGAGGCAGGCAATCGCCGGGTCAAGGAATTTTCGGGTGGAATGCGTCGTCGCTTGGACTTAGCAGCCAGTATTGTAGCTGAGCCGCTGGTGCTGTTTTTGGATGAACCAACTACGGGGCTTGACCCACGCAGCCGTCGTCAACTCTGGGATATGGTTGTCGCGCTAAAAAAACGCGGTATCACCATTTTTTTAACCACACAATATTTAGAAGAAGCAGACGAGCTTGCCGATCGCATTGTCGTGATCGATCGCGGCACCGTTATTGCAGAAGGCACTTCTGATGATCTAAAAAATCGCGTCGGTGGGACATTCTGCAAACTGGAACTGGCAGACCCCAAGGATGAGCCAAAAGTGAGACGAGCGCTATCTGGGTTAGGGGATATTGCAGGCACCGGAACACTTACTCTGGCTGCACCCGATGGTGTCACAACTTTATCTGAAGTGGTTCGTCGGGTGGATGCTATCGGCATTACCCTGGCTGATATTTCTCTCTGTCGTCCCAGTTTGGATGATGTGTTTTTTGCCCTGACCGGACACACCACAGGAGAAACCATATGACTGCGATCGACTTGCAGGCTAAAGCCAAACAACTGGTGAAGGTTCGGTGTGAAGCCGGAATTAGTAGAGCGATCGCCGATAGTTTCATCATTGGTCAGCGCAACTTAATTCGGCTGAGTCGTCAGCCAGCCGTCATTACTGGTGTGTTAGTGTTTCCTATTGTGTTTCTGACTGCCTTCCTGCTTGCTTTTGAGCGATCAATGTCTGCTCAAAACATTGATTACATCCAATACCTGGTGCCCATTATCACGCTTCAAGCGATGTTTTTTACCGCAATGAATTCTGCTAGCAACCTGGCAGGTGATATTGATACAGGAATGCTGCAACGCTGTCGGGCAATGCCGATCTCACGGGCGGCTGTTCTAGGTGGGCTACTAATTGCCTACTTGGCCAGGGCAATTGTCACGATCGCCATTCTACTTCCCGTTGCTTACCTTTATGGTTTTCGGTTTCAGGCAGGGGTGTTGTCTGCGATCGGATACATTTTACTCACTTTATTCTTTACCACCGTCGCTGTCACTGGCTACTCTCTCCTCGCTTTGGGGCTAAAGAAACCTGATCTGGTGCAATCTCTTGTGATTGTTCCTTATGCTCCTTTTCTATTACTTAGCAGTGGATTTAGCCCTGCCGAAAACTTTCCAAATTGGCTTCAGCCCTTTGTCATAGCTCAACCCGTGAGTCATATTGCAGCGGCTCTCAGGGCACTGGCTAGTGGTGAACCGCTGCTGATTCCGTTGCTGTGGTCAATCGGCTGGTTAATTGTGCTGTTATGTGGGTTCGGGTTCACTGCGATCTGGCTTTACCGGAGGATTTCCTGATGACGCTTCCTTTGAATGCCGCTCAACTGGTTGAAATCCGACAAGAAGGTGAACTCTTTCGCGACCTGCATGACATTGCCATTGTGACTCAGCGCAACCTACTATTAGATCTGAGAAATCCGGCTGTGATCATTGGTTCAACTGGTTTTCCTATTTTCCTGATGCTTATCTTTACAGCCAGTTTTGCAAAGGTTGTGGTGCCAAATGGCTCTTACACAGACTACGGACAGTTTTTGGTACCACTTAGCACAATTCAGGGATTGTTGTTTAGCACGATCAATACAGGAACCGCACTCTACTATGACCTTAGAAGCGGCATGGTATCTCGACTTCGCACCCTGCCCATCGCTCGTTCTGCCGTGTTAGCCGGACGCATTTTAGGTGGGGCCGGACGGCTCCTCGTTCAGGTCACTTTCATCACTTTAGTGGGACATTTAATCGGATTTCGCTTCCAAAATGGATTCATCAACAGTCTGCTCTATCTACTCCTTCCTGTCGTCTTCACCTCTGCTTTTTCCTGGGTGGCAGTCTTTCTAGCCGTAAAAGCCAAATCTGCTGAAACCGTTCAGGCGGCCATGGCTCCCTGGTTGTTGCCACTCACTTTTCTTAGCATTGGCTACGTCCCCAAAGAAGGATTTCCCGAATGGGTTCAGGGGTTTGTGTCCCTCAATCCCGTTTCTGCTGTAGCTCAAGCCATGCGAGGGCTATCATTCGGTGGCCCTTATGTTGAATATGTGATTCAGTCCTTACTGTGGAGTGCAGCGCTGACTGCCGTATTTAGCACTCTGGCGATTCGGGCGTATCAGAAACGTAATTCGTAAGATTGTGTCGCAATAGTTGGGCCTGCTGGGTAATCAATTCCCAGTTTTGAGTGGCGATCGCCTCCTCGGGAAACAACTGCCCCGATAGCCCCACTGCGATCGCCCCTGCATCCAAAAATGACCTGGCATTCTGAATCGTTACGCCGCCCGTTGGAATCAGGGGAATGTCACCCAATGGCCCCTGCAAGCTGCGAATATAGTCAGCTCCTCCTAGGGCCTGCACCGGAAATACTTTCACGCTCGCGGCACCGGCTTGCCAGGCCGTAACAATTTCTGTGGGTGAAAATGCCCCTGGAATAATTGGTACCTGTTGGGCAACTGCCACCTCAATTAGATTCAAATCGACATGCGGGGTAAACAAAAACTCAGCTCCAGCGGCGATCGCATCTTTTAATTGGTCAAGCGTGAGTAAAGTACCTGTACCAATTACACAATCAGGTAACTCATCCCGCAACTGTTGAATCAACTCACCTGCACGATCGCTATTCCAAGTAATTTCAATTAGTTTCATATTTGCAGCGGCGATCGCTCTAGCCATACTAAGTCCCAAACTTAACTGGGGTACACGAATGACGGCGATCGCCCGCTGCTGTTGCACCAAATTCTGCCAAGCGCTCTTAAACATACCTCTAAAAACAAAATTTGTTGGCTAAAGACCAAACCACATTACTGCGTCTACCTTTTAGCCTAGTTGTCACTTCAATAATTGAGACTTTGCTCCGAAATTTAACAAGTGCCACGTCAGCCAGGCGGGAGATGAATCGCAGTCAGCATTTTCATAACCTAGACGGGTATAGACCGAAGTTTAGTTTTAGGAAGAACAACATGGCTTTAGTTAAATTCAAAGAAGCTTATCCAGATTATCGCAATAGCTTTGGCGATAGCGATGCAATTCCATTTGATTCATTCAACGTTTACAGCCAAAACGACGAGCAAATTGGCTCTGTTAAAGACGCTCTAATTGACGAGCAAGAAGGACGCTTTCGTTATTTGATCGTAGACACAGGCTTTTGGGTTTTTGGCAAAAAGGTCCTACTGCCCATCGGCATGGCTCGTTTTGACTATGACGCACGTCGCATCTATGTAGATGGACTGACCAAAGAGCAAGTAGAACATCTACCCGCATTTACCGACGACCTCAAAGTCGATCAGGATTACGAAGAGAGCGTGAGAAGTGGATATCGTCCCCTTGCTGCTCAACCCAGTACGCTACCTGGTACTCAATCCGTTGACGCAAGCACACAGCCACTCACAGGTACTTCTGCGATAGGTGCTTCTGCGGTCGATAGCACTTACGATCGCGATGCATACAGCTACGATCGCGACCACGCTCTGTACAACCGCAACGAAATTGAAGATCAGCCACTACGCCTTTATGAGGAGCGTTTAGTCGCTAACAAGAGCCGTGTCAAAACAGGCGAAGTAGCGATTGGCAAGCACGTCGAAACTCAGACTGCACGAGTATCAGTGCCCGTTGAGAAAGAGCGAGTAATCATTGAGCGTACTACTCCTACCGATGCGCGTGCAGCAGTAGTAGGCACCCACGACTTCCAAGATGGAGAAGTGGCACGGATGGAAGTTTACGAAGAAACCCCCGATATCCGTAAAGAAGCCGTAGTTCGGGAAGAAGTCCAGATCCGCAAAGAGGTCGACCATGAAACCGTCGAAGCTCAAGAAGAAATTCGTCGTGAAGAACTGGATATCGACACCCAAGGACGACCCATCGTTGAGCGCTCTGACCGCCCCGGACGCTCGGTATAACCGACTCCCCTAGTCAATCGTGTCTCCAGGTTTTGCTTGGAGACACTTCTAGCGGAACTCTACCTTCCAACAAGATAAGATCCAGAATTTCTAACCTGGCATCTTAGGGTGGAGTCTCAAGTGAAGAAAACCCTGAGTGGTGTAGGTTAGTCCTGCACCACTTGAACTCATTTTTGGTCAAGCGAACCTATTTGGCTGTAAGGCTGACGAATATAGAACGGAGAATAGCATGGCTCTTTATAAAATCGAAGATTTTCATCCCAACTATCGAAACGAGTTGTTTGGTGGCGAAGACATCAAAGGTCTCAATATCTACACCGAACAAGATGAAAAAGTAGGAACGGTTAGCACTGCTCTGGTAGACGATGACGGGCGATTTCGCTATCTAGTGATGGATACAGGCTTCTGGATCTTTGGCAAAAAGGTGCTGTTGCCAGTTGGGCGGTTTCGTAGCGATCCGCGATCGCAGCGCATCTATCTGAAGGGGCTCTCTCGCCAGCAAGCAGAGCAGCTGCCTGAATATGATGAACACATGACTGTCGATTATGACTATGAAGAGCGGGTGAGAGGCGTTTACCGGACCGCTCCATTAGAGAATGGGGTTCCGCTAGAGAGAATGCCAACGGAAACTCGGACGGCTGCGGTTTCTGCTCCCCAACCAAGTGAGCGCGTCAGAAACAATATTCCTCCTGCCCAGCCGGTAGTCAACCCGCCTGTGAGCAACACAACTACCTCAACTCCAGGGTTTGATCGGTTGGATAGGGATGCGGATCGCGATCGCACTCCTTATAATCGCAATACATACCGCTATGAGCAGGAACCCTCTCTGTACTCTATGAACGAGCAAGATCATCAAACCTTCAGGCTCTATGAAGAGCAACTAGTTGCGAACAAAGACCGCCGTAAAGTTGGTGAGGTAAGTGTTGGTAAGCGCATCGAGACTGAGACTACTCAAGTTGCTGTCCCCGTGCAGCAGGAACGCGTTGTAATTCAACATAACCCTACTGCAAACCGGGGTGTAGCCGTCACTCCAGGTGCTACCGACTTTCAGTCGGGTGAGGTGATGCGGGTAGACCTCTACGAGGAAACCGTTGACATTACCAAGCAGCCCGTGGTGCGCGACGAAGTGGTGATTCGGAAGGAAGTCCGGCAGGACACGGTGACCACCGAAGAAACGCTGCGCCGTGAGGAGCTAGACATCAACACAGCCGGTCGTCCATTGATTGATGAACGTCCGCTTCTTTAGCCCCTCAAGACAACATTACGTCTGTACCAATCTCCTTTACTCCCCTCCCGGTTGAAGATTAGGTACTAAAACAGGAATGCACCCCCGCGTCGCGGGGGTGCATTCCTGTTTTAGTGGGAAAGAAGTATATGCGTGGCACTACAAGCTTTGTCACTTTTGGGAAAGAAATTTCCCTCGTTCCTCTTGTTCGAGAGTAATGGAAGAGAGATAACAAGGGGCGATCGCGCTATACGCTAAGCGTTGTATCTGCCTGGTTTAGCCCTACTGCACCGGAGTAAACCAATCCCCTTTGCATGTCGAGCGTGAGAATTGTCCCGTCTCGAATTACCTCAGTTGCATTTTTAACACCCACAATCACCGGCACCCCCAGGCGCAAACCGATCACGGCGGCGTGGCTGGTGAGGCTGTCGTCTTCAGTCACAATCCCCGAAGCTTTGCGAATTGCCTCTACAAAATCAGCACTGGTACCAGAGGCAACCAGAATCTCTCCAGGGTTAAAATTACCGATTTCCTTACTGCTGTGAGCAACTCTGGCACGTCCACTGATTGAACCTTGTCCAATGCCAATTCCCCGACCTAACACGGCAGTGACCACTTCAACTTTGATCAGATCCGTTGAACCTGCCACGCCTTGAAGTGTGCCCGCAGTCATCACCACCAAATCGCCCTCTGAGAGTAGTTGCTTTTCTTGAGCCACGTTCAGCGCTGCCTGAAAGGTTTGCCCGGTAGAGGGTAGATCCAACACAAGCAAAGGTTTTACTCCCCAAACAAGCTGAAGTTGGCGAGCTACATCCACATGGGGAGTAATGGCCAGAATGGGAGTGTGGGGCCGAAACTTAGATACATTTCGAGCCGTTGCCCCAGTTTTAGTCAGCGTCATGATGGCAGCAGATTTAAGCTGCTCAGCAATGCGTCCCACCGCTTGGCTGATCGCATTGGGAATCGATCGCCCCGGTGCGCTTTCTGCATTCCTGTTCAGGGGTTGGTCTTGCTCAATGCGAGTGGCGATGCGAGCCATCGTTTCTACTGCCTGAATCGGATATTTGCCGACCGCTGTCTCGTTAGAAAGCATGACCGCATCGGTTCCGTCCAAAATGGCATTTGCCACATCTGAAATTTCTGCCCTTGTCGGGCGAGGGCTTTGAACCATGCTGTCCAGCATTTGAGTGGCCGTAATCACCGGAATACCCAAACGGTTAGCGGTGGCAATCAGCCGCTTTTGCAACAGCGGAACTTCTTCGGCAGGCAGTTCTACCCCCAGATCGCCTCTGGCAACCATCACTCCATCGCAGATCGACAACACAGCTTCCATTTGCTCGATCGCCTCGTGTTTTTCGATTTTGGCGATTACAGGAACGTTTTTGCCTGCGCTAGAGATTAATTCTTTGATTTCTAGAATGTCTTGAGGATTGCGGACAAAGCTCAGTGCGACCCAGTCCACGCCCTGGTCTAGCCCAAACGTCAGGTCAGTTCTATCCTTGTCGGTAAGTGCCTTGATCGAAAGGTAAACCCCTGGGAAATTTACGCCTTTGTTGTTGGACAGCACTCCACCCACAACCACACGGCAGTGAAGTTCTTTGTTTGTCTTGTCTACCTTGTTTACAATCATCTCGACGCGACCATCATCCAGCAAAATCGTTGCGCCTTCTGGAACTTCGTCTGCCAAGGGTTTGTAGGTTACAGAGCTAATTTCCTGGCTTCCAGGCAAAAGCCGACTGGTAAGAATAAATGGGTCGCCCTTCTGTAAGGTAATGGAACCATTCTCAAACTTGCCCAGACGAATTTTGGGACCCTGTAAATCTTGCAGAATCCCAACGGGTTGGTTAAGCTCAAACGAAATTTGACGAATCAGGCGAATGCTTCGCTGGTGGTCTTCATGAGTGCCGTGAGAGAAATTGAGTCGTAGTGTGGTTGCCCCAGCTTCAATCAGGTCGCGCAAAACTTCTGGACTGCTAGTGGCTGGCCCGATAGTAGCTACTATTTTGGTTCGACGGATAGAGTGTTGCAGTTGCATAGAGTTGCCAGAAGTAAGTAGAAATTCTAGAGGCAGAATTGCCAGGTTTCACGGGTTTGGTCTGGAGCGACGATTGCTTGGTAGAGGCTAGCTCGTCTCTGAAGGAAAGACATTCAGGATGGAGAGGCAGGGTGGAGAGGCAAGAGGGATAGTATCATGTTTGGCGATCGCCTTCAGCATGAAATTCCCCACCCTCAGACTGAGAATGGGGAGGTAGATGCCAATTTTTGGCAAGTTATCTAGCGAAAACTGTCAGGGTTGAGCTGTGGACTAGATTGAGCAGGGGTGCCGCCTTGTAGTCTGGTTCCGGTGCCGCCATCAGCCTGGTCGAGGAAGGGGCGCAGGTTGATGCTGTCAGTGCTTGAGTTGCTGCGTCTCGAACCCGGTAAGTCAATATCCAGCGCCTCTCCGATGCGGTTGAGGATGCCATCATCACCGCCAGTGAAAGTTGTAACGGAGTCGGTTTGCTGACCTCTATCTGCAACTGCCAGGTTTTCAAAGACACGATTACGCGTTACCAATGGATCTTGTCCAGGAGGCACGGTCAATACAATTCGGCAAGATGCATCTTGCTGAGTAGTGACGCAAATGGTGTTGTAGCCGTTTTCTACGCCTGTCTGCATTTCTAGCAAGCCGTCAGGACGGTAGGACTCTAGGCGACGGCTAATCTCACTGCAACGTCGTTCTTCCGTCCAACCGCCACCTAGCTCAGTTGGAGTAGCCCAGGCATAGGCTTGCCCAGGTTGGCTTTGGGGATAGTACATCACAGTATATTGTCCGTTGATGGACTGGCAGGCAAAGCGGGTGCTGCTGGTGATGTCCGGTTGGGGAGTGGTTTGGGCGATCGCCCCTCCTGCTAGCCCCATTGCCAGTCCTACAGACAGGCTGATTCCTCGTCGTAATCGTGTCGTAAGTGTTTGACGTGACTCAAACAGGGATAATGGCATATTATGAAGTCCTTTTAGGTTCATGAACGCTATTTTCTTAAACTCGTTTTTGGGCAAATTTTGGGGCAAAAGTTAGGCAAACTGGAGCGGGGAGAGGAAGCGAATCCCAGAATTGGTTTCCACTCAGTCTAGCTAGTTGGTTTGGTTAAGTGGCGCGATCCAGAAAGCTAGCACAATCTTCTCCATCTTCTGAGGACGAGGACAGTCTCAGCAAAGTGCCTCAGATCTACAATTTTTCGCTTTTACTTAGGCCTGTGCAGAAGCGCTAAATCGCAGCTTGATAAAACAGAGCTGTTTCTAGGTGCCGCTTTTGAGCAATCTGTCTTAAGAGTATCTTTAGCATCTATTAGGTGCAGTTATGGGAAGACCCCAAAAATCTCGTAAAGTTTTATGACGAAAGGTCTGTGTCTCTTGTTACACTATTTTGTGGAGAAGGAAATGGCGGAAACGTCAATATTCCGTTAACCCCTGCCGATTTGGGAACGCGCAGTTTGGGTTTCTTCCAATGAAAAGACAACGTGATTGACTATCTCTTGGGCTGGCTTGGAATCAAGTCAGCTTTTTTGTAGAGGCTAGGGGCCAGTACCGAACCCCGAACCTCGAACCTCCCACCTATAGTTCCTTAGTTCCTTCCGGAACCTTAGCCCCTAGCCCCTCTTCTAAAGCTGAGGCAAAATTTGCGGCAGCAGATGCCCAGGAACTTTAGAGAGGGCCAGGTTTTGTCCTTGAATGCCAAATTGATTGTAGAAGGCGCGGATGGTTTGCAGGAGACAACTCAAGGCAGTTTGGCTGAATTCGGGTTTTTGCTGCCAGCCCTGTAGCGCTTGTAGATGGTGATGTAGTGAAGCTTCCAGATGATTTGACCGGGCTGGAGCCTCAGCTGAAACGTGGGGATCGCTGGCGATTTGATAGTGGGCTAAGCCCAGGTTGTTGTGAGTGGCGTTGAGGTCAAAGTTGAGCGGGATGGGCTGAGAAGATTTAGCCAGTTTTTCGGCAGCGATAAGAGTTGCTTTGTAAGCAGCGATCGCCTGCTCTAGATAGTCCAAGCGGGCTTCAGCGTCATCTTTCACATGGTTTGCCATGTGCCAGTAGGCTGTGCCGAGATTGTTTTGAGTCGCGGCAAAAGCGGCTGGGGCGACTTCCAGGGTTCGATATTTCAATGCCATGCGATAGGCTCCTAGAGCTAGCCCCAGCCAGTCTTTCGGCTGTTCTTGCTGAGCCAGATTCCAGTAGGCGGTGCCGAGGTTGTTTTGGATCATCGCGTAGTTGAGCGGCTCTTGCTTGGGATTGTAGTAGCGCAGAGCCTCTGAATAGGCAGCGATCGCCTGCTTCAAATTCACCTTGGGCTGTTGGTGTTGCGCCAGGTTCCAGTAGGTGGTGCCCAAATTGTTTTGCGTCGAGGCATAGCGCAGTGGCTCTACATCTGCTTTGCGATAGCGCAATGCCTGCTGGTATGCCTGAACCGATCGCTGAAGATTCTCGGCAGGTTCCTGATACCGCGCCAGATCAGCGTAGGCCGCTCCCAGATTGTTTTGAATCATTGGGAAAGTTTGAGGCTGAGCCTGGGGATCAACCTTCGTCAGGGCAAGCTGATAGGCTTGAATGCCCTGCTGCAAGTAAGGTAATGCTTGATCGGGGGAAAGGGGCGATCGCGACAGCATCCAGTAGAGGTTGCCCAGGTCGTTCAGGATGTCTGCCCACTGGTTGGAAGCTTCGTCGAGGCAGAGCAAAACCTGCTCATACGCCTGGATCGCGATCATCAGGTTTTGGGGAGAAGCGTCACCCTGCTCGATGCGATCGCGATAGAGGTTGCCCAGCGTTCGATAGGCATTTGCCAACACTGCTGGAGGAGCCTGTTGCTGATGCAGCAATTCAATCTGCTGCAACAAAGGCAATGGCTGCACCGCTTCACTTGCTCCTGGGGGCACTTGAATGCGGGCTTGAGATTCGGCTAATTTACCCTGCTTGGGGGTCGAAGTCGTCACAACTGGCTGCTGGCTCGGTTTGCTTCCCGTCTGAACTTGGGGTGGTCTAGCCTGAGCAGGTTGATCCACCGCAGCATCAGATTTTACTGGTTGACGCGGCGCAGGGGTAGCAGCAGGAGGTTGAGTTTTGGCAGCAGGTGGCTGGGCTGGAGGGGCGACGCGGGGTTGAACAGTCGGCGCAGTCTGAGCGGGACGCGCACTAGGGGGCGCACCTGGAGATTGATTTCTACCTGTTGGAGCGGCAGGTGAGGTGACAGGTAGATGTGGAGCTGTTCCGGTGCCGTTTGAGTTTGCAGGGCGATCACCAGGGTCAGGTTGAGGTGCTTTTGCCCGAGAAACTGGGGGTGCGGCTGTGTTAGCCTGGTCTAGTTTTGCCAGATCCCGATCCAGTGCATCCCAAAGCGATTCTGATTCAGTTGCTTGAGACTGCGGCAAGCCATTAGTTTTGGCGATTGCCGGAACAGTTTTTTGAGGTGCTGCTTGAGTCGCTTGAGCCGCAGTTGCAGCGATCGCCTCTTGAGGACGCGTCCGAGGTTGAGGAATAGATGCGGCAGGCAGCGGAGTGGGATCGCCAACAAATTCAAACACTCCCGTGCGACAGCGCCAAAACTCTGGGGCTGACTGCGGCATAGAGCGAAACCAGGGACGCGGCATCCACAGTAGCAAACTCGACTCCAGCACAGGTAAACTGCGCTCAATGCCCTGAAGATGCGTCAAAAAGAGACGCTGCACCGCAGCCGACTGGCGAGTCAGGTGTTCGATCCCCACAAACTGAAAGGCTGGCATTGGGGCGCGGCGGTTGCCCGTTTTGGGTGGCGGTGACTGAGACAGCCATTGAGCCACCTGCACAATTGGGTTAGGATCGCTCAAGCTTAAGTCCAGCGTGACTAGGCGAGGATAGCGCTGTCCGCCTGTTTCTGCAGCCCGATTGAGTGCCGTTGGAGAAGGATTTGCCAGTTCTGCCAAAAGCTGTGCCGCGAGGCGATCGCGCAAAGTCAGGTCATCACAGACTGCAATAAAAATCTGACGACGCAGATTCAAACTCAAAGCCAGTTTCAGGCATTGATAGGTCTGCTGGTTTAAGCCTAAAATTTTGCGAAAGGGGATGTCTGTCACGAGAAGATGCCGCAGGTCGAGAATGGGTTTGATAACCAGATTTGCTAACCAGATCTGAAGCCAGAAGTTTGGAAATCAGATGAGGTTTCAGTCAGTTTTGAATACTACGTAATGAAACCTATTTTCGTAGAACGCTATGGATGTGCCGTTTCTACAACAGTTTCTTCAGAAATGTGACTGAACTAGCTGGCTTCCGGCTAACTTGATAAAGGAGTTGGGGCAGTTAACAGATTAAGCCGTTATAAACCTCTTCAAGCCGATTGCCTTCAGGTCAGGACAAGAGTGCTGTATCTGAGGTAAGTCAGTTTTACGCCATTTCGCTTCCCCTTCCTGAAACTGAAATAGCCCTATCAAACGCTGCACAGGGATTTTTATCAAAATCAAAAAACCAGGCTTTTCCACAAGGGCAGCCTGGTTAATGATGTCAAATTCAGATGTGTGCCACCTTCAGAAGGCACTCAACGCCTGGTTTGCTATCGATTTTGTAAAAGACTTTTACGATACAGAAACCGCTATAAAGAGGAGTCCGCCGATCAGTGCGATCGCCGCAACGCTCAAAATAATATAATTCCGCTGTTGTCCCTGGGTTGGTGGCTCAGCTTGGTAAATTTTGGGTTCAACCGCAAAATTATTCAGGCGACCGCCTTCTTCGGTGGTATAGGGCATGAAAGAACCTCTCGTTACAAATTTCACCAATTGTAACAAATAATTGCGGGATCACTCTCACCTAACTGTTTACTTTTCTTAATAATTTTCTCTTTCCAAAAATTGAAGTGGCGCAGGCATTGCCTGCGCCACTCAAATCCGTTGTTCTTTTAGAACTAGAAGCTTCTATGAGAAATCAAAAAAGCTTGAGAGTCCCCCGCAACGCCGTCTTACCTCAGTTTTTGACCTGGAATAATCCAGGTGGGAAGCACGGCCTCAGTTTTAAGTTTCCGGGTACAAGCCCGGTATACTGCCACTGAAACATCTAGTTTCCCTTGTAAACAAGGCATAGATCATAAAACATTATTGGCAGTCACCAACGCCGCAGCAGAACTATGCCTATTTTAACGATCTTTGTGGGGGCTATTGCAAGGGTGGTGAACCGTAAATGAATAAATCTTGACTTAAGCCATATTTCTCACGTAGCAATCGGTCTACCCAAGGGCTGAAAAGCTTTACAGCAGAGGTTTCGCTTGTAGATGCGTAGCTAGATCCAGTTGAGCTAACCGCTGATAAGCCTGGTCAATCGCGCGTTTGCCCCGAAGAAATCCAGTGTTGGCACCCGGACAGATATAGCTCAACGTTTCTGGCGTAAACCGATCCATGATTCGCTGAATACTCTGAATTTGTCTCGGCCAGTGAAAGGTCTTTGCAATTCTCAGAGGTACAGGTTCGCCCTGCTGATTGGGCAGCAAATGTCGTCCGGTAAAGAGAATCCCACCGTGGCGATCGCAATACAAGCAAGCGGAGCCAGGGGAATGACCCGATGTCCAAATCGTGTGGCACTGCGGATTGATTTGAAACTCTTGCTGAAACTGAGTTAGCTCGATTCCCGGTAATAAGTAAGCTTCTTGCTCTTGAATCAACACCTCACAGCCAAATTTCTGCTGAATCTCACGGACTCTACCCTTACCGCCCCGGTGTGTCAGAAACAGCCAACGAACGCCGCCCTGCTCCTGCAAAAAGTCCTGGTTTGTCTGATCCCAAGCAGGACAGTCAACCAGAATGTTTTCGTTTCCTTCCGTGGCTTGTATTAAATAAGCAGTTCCCCCCATCGTGTCGCGGTTAGGGGGAAAGGCAAAAATATCCTCAAAGACTTTACGGGGTTGCTTAGAGTTCGGCTGAGAATTGCTCAAAGTTCGGTTGGCTTGGGATGAGTCAGGGCTAAAGGCAGGATCTAACACAACTATTCAGTATTCAGTCTCTCTAAGCAGATCGTACTAAGCGGATTTCACGCTAATGCAATCCTTATTCTACTGACGTTTTGGCATGAAGCTGGTGAACGAGCTTAACTCTCGTGAGTAGACTTAACTCCAGAGACAAATTTCTGAGCGAATTTCAGTAATCTGCTAGCTGATCGATTGTAGAATGATCACTTTAACGGGGTTCATCTGAAAAAGTCTTGCTTGAATCCCGCAGCAAAAGCTTCTTGGCGAGTTTTGGGATGTTGATGACGCAGGTGTTTGTTCTGTGCGGGTTTGAATTAAAGCTTTAGATTCATTCGCCTTGAGGATTGGTTGAAAGCGGTATGCTGGAGATCTACCAGTGATCAATCAGTGA
Organism: Oculatella sp. FACHB-28; assembly: GCF_014696015.1. NCBI lineage: Bacteria > Bacillati > Cyanobacteriota > Cyanophyceae > Oculatellales > Oculatellaceae > Oculatella > Oculatella sp. FACHB-28. Next base: position 85,770 of record NZ_JACJPJ010000079.1, read on the forward strand.
TCGATTGAATTGACGAAATTGAGACCCGCAGCATGATTTTCTGGTTGCTCCTCTTGGGAATATTTACGTACTTCATCGTCCAACGGACGGTGGCGAGCATTACCCGAACTCCGATCTGGGTACTGTGGCTAGTGATGATGACTCCTGCTTTTGTCTGGACAGGCTGGATTTTGGTTTATGGAGAAAATGAACCAATGCCAGCCATCCTGTTGTTGGGGCCCTTCATCCTTTGTCCATTGCTGTACTGGTTTTTGATTCAGTGGGGACGTTCGTCCAAATCTGGCGCTGCGGTTGAGGCACAGGCACAAGGTCTACAACAGGGACCGCAGGCGATCGCCGAACCTACTGCTGAAAAGCGCCCTACCCTCCGACCCATCGATAAAGAAGAAGAAGCGGCTTTGCAAAACTGCTTTCCCTGGTCAGTCTATTACTTGCAAAACGTTGAATACCGTCCCCAGGCTTTAATTTGCCGGGGACAACTGCGAACCTCACCCGAAGTAGCCTACAAAACGATTCGGGAGAATGTGGAAAGGCAGTTTGGCGATCGCTTTCTGATTGTGTTTCAGGAGGGAATGAACGGTAAACCTTTCTTTGCTCTGGTGCCTAACCCTCAAGCCCAAGCAGCCGCAAAATCAGCCAGTGAGTCCCTAAACCGCCCCGGTCTAGCCCTAACTCTGCTGCTAGCAACTATCTTCACTACAACGCTGGCAGGCGTTGCAATCTCTGGCACGATCACTGAAGATACAGAAATCACAGCTGCTTTGCTGCTGAATGGACTGCCTTATGCACTGGCGCTAATGGCTATCTTGGGAGTTCATGAGTTGGCGCACTATTTGGCGGCTAGGTTTTACAAAATTCGGGCAACACTTCCTTACTTTATTCCGGTTCCACCAGCCAGTTTCTTTCCCTTTGGGACTTTTGGTGCATTTATTCAGATGCGTTCTCCTGTACCTAATAGAAAGGCGCTATTTGATGTAGGGATTGCTGGACCAATGGCAGGCTTTGTGGTTACGATACCGCTGCTGCTTTGGGGGTTAGCACACTCTACTCCTGTCAGCCTCACAGAAGAATCTGGTATTCTAAACGTCACTTCCTTTCAACCTAGCTTGCTGTTGCTGGCTTTGTTGAGTAAGCTAGCTTTGGGTGGTGGGTTGACTGCGACCACTGCTCTAAAGCTGCACCCAGTAGCGGTGGCAGGCTGTTTGGGTTTGCTGGTGACAGCGCTGAACCTGGTGCCTGTGGGTCAGCTTGATGGGGGGCATATCGTTCATGCGATGTTTGGGCAGCGAGTGGGTGCAGTGATCGGTCAGGTTGCACGATTGTTGGTTCTGGCTCTGTCGTTTGTTCAGCAAGAATTTTTTCTCTGGGCAATTTTGCTGTTTTTCATTCCCGTGGTAGACGAACCTGCCCTGAATGATGTCAGTGAATTGGATAACCAGCGTGATTGGTGGGGGTTAGTTGCATTAGGGTTACTGGTCAGTATTATTTTGCCAGTTCCCCAATCTGTAACTCAAATTTTGTTTTAGACTCTCTAGCATGGGCTGCATGAGGAGTTGGTGGGATGTCTCAGGATGTTAGGCAGTGGTTGTTAGAGATTAAGGCACTTCAACAGAAACTGGCTGAGGTCAATCAAGAACGGGATCAGGCTTACACCAGTGCTGCAAATTGGCGCAGGTTTTATGAAACAGAGGCACAGCAGCGGCGTACTGAAGCACGTTTAGCACAACAGCAAATTGAAATGCTGAAAGCTGAACTGCAACGGTTACAGCAGTCGCCTCAGCCTATTGTGAGTGATGGGATAACTGAGTCTGCGATTCAAGAGCAGCTAGAGCAGTTACAAAACCCATCAGAGGTTAAAGAGACTTTGGTTAGAGCGCTGATGGAGTGCGATCGCCTATCTCAATCGCTCAAAGCAGAGCAGGCAGACCATGCTCAGACGCGGCGCAGCTTAACAACGGCTCTCGGAGACACGGTGAACCTGTTAGCTAAAGAACGAGCGACTCGCGATCAAACAAAATCTGGTACGCCGATTACTAATGGCTCAGCGGTGTGAGGTTTACAGCCGTAGTCTTGAAGGTGCAGACAAGGGGCTTAAGCCCCTTGTTCATAATATTTGCGGAATGGCTTCAAGCGAGTGACTTCAAGTGAGTAAGTTTAGCTTGAAGTATCAGAGCTTAGGAAAATCGTACCGCAGCCGATCCGACCTCCGGCATTGCCGGTGGGTTGCCCGAAGTCGTCTTCGTTTTCGTGCACAATAATTGCTCGTCCGGCGATCGCATACTTTCCGTCATTCAGCGTTAAGCCAGGAAGCGTTTCGCTAAACGCGGTGACTTCACCCCCTGCAACTGAAATGTTGCCCAGATCGCCTGCGTGAGCATTGGCAAATCCATCTGTGGCAAGTTTGCCATGCTTTACTCCATCTGGGTTGAAGTGCCCTCCTGCTGCATTGCCACCCTCAGCGCAACTGCCAAACTCGTGGATATGAAACCCGTGATTTCCAGAGGGAGCAGTATCCAGAGTTGCGTTAATTTGCAGCCCCGCATCTGTTTCGACAAAACGGGCTTCTCCTGTCACAGAAGCAGATTCTGAGGTGCCTTCAATGATGGCTTTGCCGATTTCAGCGGCAGTAGCGGCAGGGACAGAATAAATTACAGCCAAAAGACTCAGACAGAGGGCTAGCCCCAATGTTTTGATGATTTTGCCAATGCTAGTCATGGTTCACTTTTTGGATAACAAGCTTGATTAAAGCAGCGATCGCTGATTATTTGAGCGATCGCTCATAGATTGAATCTTCTACGTAAATTTCTCGTCTGTGAATCCCCTATAGGGTTTAAGCAGGGTCAGCACAACTCACTAGTTCTGCCGAAACCTATATGTAGAAACACATAGCCAACCTTAAAGAGTGAATGAAGATCAAGCTAGATCGCTAGTCCTGATATCCTCGCATTCGCTACTATCTGACTTATGAAAACTGGTCAAGGAACTCTGACTTAGTCTCTGCAAATAGGCTGAAAATTTTGCAGCTCTTAACTGAATTAACGTAACCGCTAATATTCATTATCTGCTTAAAATTATGGTTGATTTCACGGTAGCGATTCCTACGTACAATGGCGAAGAGCGTTTGCCAGACGTGCTAGACCGATTGCGATCGCAGATTGACCTGGACAATCTCTCCTGGGAAGTCATCGTTGTAGACAACAACAGCAAAGACAATACTGCCAAAGTCGTTCAGGACTATCAGGCGGAATGGCCCGCTCACTGCCCGCTAAGGTACTGTCTAGAACCTCGTCAAGGGGCCTCTTTTGCCCGGCAACGAGCCGTTACGGAAGCAAAAGGAACCTACATCGGTTTTTTGGATGACGACAACGTGCCTGCTCCCAATTGGGTTGCAGCAGCTTACGCCTTTGGCGAAACCCATCCCGAAGCAGGAGCCTTTGGCAGTCGCATTCAAGGAGACTACGAAGTCGCGCCTCCTGAAGAATTTAAGAGAATTGCCTGCTACCTGGCCATTATCGAGCGAGGTTCTAAACCCCGACTGTACCAACCTAAGAAGCGTATGTTTCCACCTGGGGCTGGGTTGGTTGTGCTGCGGCAAGCCTGGTTGGAAGCCGTTCCCAAGCGCCTATTCTTGAACAATACGGGCAAAGAAGCCGGGCTTGCCAGTGAAGATTTAGAAGTCGTGCTGCACATTCAGAAGGCAGGCTGGGAACTGTGGTACAACCCTGAAATGCAGGTTCAACACAAAATCCCCCACTGGCGGCTAGAGAGAGACTATCTGGTTTCAGTGTTTCGCTGCATCGGGTTGAGCAGCCATCACATTCGGATGCTGAGTTTTGCCGCTTGGCAAAGACCTTTTGCCTTCTTGATGTATCTAGCAAGTGATCTACGAAAACTAGTTTTGCATTTCCTTAAGTACCGAAAGGTGATTAAGAATGACCTGATTGCTGCCTGTGAAATGGAGCTTCTGGTCAACAACATCATTAGCCCATTCTTTCTATGGAGAAAGCGGCTTTTGCGGATCTAGCGAATCTAACTGATCCATTTCAGGAATTCGAGCTTTCTACTTAGAAGTAATTTTGGCTAGCAAGATAAACCGACTTCAACAATCACTGCTTTGAGGACTTTCAGGGAAAGATATGACTTCTGAAAATAGTAAGCCGGAAGGCGCAGGGATTGGCTTTACCGTTGCAATTCCAACTTATAATGGCAGCGATCGCTTGTCTAATGTATTGGAAAGGTTGCGATCACAGATCAACACTGATTTTTCCTGGGAAATCCTAGTTGTCGATAATAACAGCAGCGACAATACCAAAGAAGTGGTTCAGTCCTATCAGGCTGATTGGCAAGGTCCCACTCTCAAGTACTGCTTCGAAGCAAAACAAGGGCTGGCATTTGCCCGTCAGTGTGCCGTAGAAAATGCTCAAGGTGAGTTTGTTGGTTTCCTGGATGATGACACGTTACCAACTCAAGACTGGGTTGCTGCTGCTTATGAATTTGGTCAAACCTATCCCACAGCAGGTGCTTTTGGTGGGCAAATTCACGGCGACTTTGAAGTAGAACCGCCCGAAAACTTTGAGCGGATTCAATCATTTCTAGCAATTAAAAAACGCGGTTCAAAACCTCATCGGTATGAGCCGGAAAAACTGAGTCTGCCCCCCGGTGCGGGGCTAGTTGTACGCAGACAAGCTTGGTTGGACAGCGTGCCCAAACAGTTAGTTCGCACCGGTAGAGGCGGCAATGACTTCGAAATTTCCTTACACTTGCATCGGGCAAATTGGGAAATTTGGTACAACCCCCTGATGAATATCTATCACCAAATTCCAAAACAGCGTTTGGAGAAAGAAAATCTGCTTAAGCTGATTCGTACCGCTGGACTATGTGTTTGTCAGCTTCGTTTGGTGGGAGCAAAAAGCTGGCAAAAACCCGTGATTGTGAGCAAGATTCTCTTAGGTAATTCTCGTAGAGTGATTCTTCACCTGTTGAAGTATCGATGGAAAGTAAGAACTGATTTGATTGCTGCTTGCGAAATGACATTTTTCTTAAGCTGTTTAGCCAGTCCCTTTTACTGCTTCATGTCTAGCTCAAAGAAGACTCAAAAGGCATGATTCTAAATTAACGTCTTGCTGGCTAAAACAAGTCAAACAATTCTAACGAATTTGAGGCGATCGCCCCAACTATTTTCATCCCTTACTTAAAGGAAAGGTTACGTGCTTAACACTCTGATCAAAAAGGTTCCACAAGCTCTATCTGAACTGACTTACAAATCAGATTTAGCCAAATATGTAGATAGGCTTCCAGCAATCTTACCTGGCGATCGCCAAATTGTTGAAGGTCTTCAGCAAGAAGGAACTGTAATTACTTCATTAACTGATTTAGACATTCCGTCAACATCCACTTTATTGGATGCGGCAGGTCACATCGCGCCTGAATTGCTAAAGATTCCTCCTAAGAAAAACAGAGCTTACTCGCGCGCAGATTCAACCCTGCTGATGCAGTATCCTGGACTGTTTTTGTGGGGTTTAGAAGAGCGGTTGCTCAGCATCATCGAAAATTATTTAGGGCTACCCGTTGCCTATCATGGAGTCTCTTTCCGTCGAGATGTAGCGGATGGTTCGCAAGCAGGTACCCGCCAATGGCACATCGATATTGAAGATCGGCGAATGGCAAAAATTATCGTCTACTTCAACCAGGTAGGTGAGAACAATGGCCCGTATGAATATATTCCCAAGTCGCTAACACCGCCTCCTAATGTGTTTAAGCGAAACTATGGTTTTGTCCCAGATGATGTTGTAGAAAAAGCGGTGCCATCGTCTAATTGGAGAAGCTGCACAGGTGGCGCTGGAACGGTTGTCTTTACCGACACTTGCGGTGTATTTCACCGAGGCAGAATGCCTACCGAATCCGAACGGCTTGCCATGTTCTTTACCTACACCTCCCGCAAGCCTAAAAATCCAGAAACCTGCAAGTCGATCCTGAGTCAGGATGAGTTACTGACTATCTCAAAATCTCTGTCCGATCGCCAAAAGCAGTGCATTTTTTGGAAAGAATTCAGCAATTTGTAAAAGAGATTTCTGTAGGGGGAAACGGCTATTTCCCCCAAAAAATAAGTAGCGCAGGGATTAACTGCGCTACTTTTTATCGACTTAATACCGATCGCCTTCCGCAGTTCAGCTTATGGTCTGTAAATAAGCCTCGATAGCCGTATTCGCTAGCTCTGTCATCGGTTTACCTTGCTGGGCGGCAATCGCCTTCAGCTTGACATACACCTCATCCTTGATGCCAATTCGATGACGCAATTTGTTGCTCGTTCTGGGCTCATAGCTAGCCGCAAACTGCCGCAATGCATCAAACCCAACTCGATGGCAAAAATCGCCAAAGCTTTCCGGCTCTGCTCGTTGCTGACGCTCTTGCTTGAAGTAGATCAACAGTGGCTCTAGCGCAGCTTCCAGGTTTTGGATATTCAGCTTGTCCAGATAAAGTTCAGCCAGACGAGTTTGATTTGGGTCAGCCCCTAGCCACAGTTGATAGGTATCGGGTGACTGTCCTACAAAGCCTAACTCTGCCAAATAAGGACGAGCGCATCCATTGGGGCAACCCGTCATTCGCACGACAAAATGCTCCTGATCCAAGCCCACCTTATCTAGCAACGTCCGAATTCGCTCCATAATGCTAGGCAGTACTCGCTCTGACTCGGCAGTAGCCAAACCGCAGGTAGGCAATGCCGGACAAGCCATCGAGTAACGTACCAGTGGATCGATCTCAGTTTCCGGCTGAATGCCACAGCGTTGAAGAATTTCCTGAATTTCAACCTGCTGAGACGGCTTAATCTCATATAACACCAGGTTATGATTTGCGGTCAGGCGAATTGGCAGCGCAAATCGCTCCTCAATCTCCCGCAGAGCCGACTTAAGCTGAAACGTGCCTTCGTCTTTAATTCGCCCATTGTCAATTGAGATGCCCAAGAACAGGTTGCCGTCGCCCTGCTCATGCCAACCCAAAAAGTCCAGATACTTGAACTCTGGCAACGGTTTAAACGGTTGGATGGACTTGCCAAAATAGCCCTCAACTTCCTGGCGAAACTTGTCTACGCCCCAATCTTCTATCAAATATTTCATTCGGGCGTGGCGGCGGTTAAAGCGATCGCCATAGTCGCGCTGAGTCGCCACGATTGCCTTCATCAGGTCGTAGACATCAGCTTTGTCTACATAGCCAATCGGGTCAGCCAAGCGAGGAAAGGTTTCTTCCTTGTTGTGAGTGCGTCCCATGCCGCCACCCGCAAACACGTTAAAGCCTTCCAGTTCGCCCTGGGAATTGGTCATCACTACCAGGCTGACATCTTGTGAATAGAGGTCAATTGAATTGTCTCCTGGCACCGTCACGCTGCACTTAAACTTGCGCGGCATGTAGTAAGTGCCATAGAGCGGCTCTTCGTTGTCATGAAAAACGGTGCCGTTGCCGTTACGTTCCAGTGCCTCAGCGATCGCCGGATTGGGTTCTGCCGTAATCGCTTTCTCACCGTCTAGCCAGATTTCGTAATACGCGCCCGTTCTGGGCGTCAGCAAATCTGCAATCTGATCCGCATATTCACGCGCGTAAACATATTCAGGGCGATCTTTGTAAGGCGCAGGGGGAGACATCACGTTGCGGCTAACGTCGCCACACGCCCCCAAGGTTGAACCCATGTTGCGAACAATGGTGGCGATCGCCGTCTTCAGATTCTTCTTGAGAATGCCATGAAGCTGAATTCCCTGCCGCGTTGTGATCCTCAGCGTTTGATTGCCATATTGGCTCGACAGATCATCCAACGCCAGATAAAGCTGCGGTGGAATAAAACCACCAGGATTCCGAGTCCGCAGCATGAACTGATAATCTTTCTCCTGTCCCTTGACCCGATTATCGCGGTTATCCTGCTGATAAGAACCGTGAAACTTAAGGATCTGTATCCCATCCTCACTAAAATGGGTTGTATCCTGAGAGATCTCAGTGGCGACAGGCTCACGCAGTGCATGGCTGCGTTCTTTAAGGCCTTCTACTTTGGAAGACTTACGGTCAGTGGCAGGTAGAAAAACAGGAGTTTTAACCATTGCAAAGATCTAAAGGATACTGATTTCCGGTTTCCCGGTCGGAATAAAGGTGAATCCACCCCTCCGATCTTAGCATCGCATCTTCTCACATCAGCCTTTCCCATTGTTAGAAAGAATTTCAAATTATGAAGATGCTGCTGTTGTCACACCAGTTAAGACAACTTATAGCGTCTCTCTAGAAAGAGGCTCTAGATAGAAGGGCACGCTGCTCCACGGGGTGCCCTTCTATCTAGAGCCCTAATTTTTGGGATTGGTATAACGCAGGTTATTCAATTCGCCATCTTTAAGAAAAATGGGGAGAGAACTAAATTCTCTCCCCGTCCTTTCCCTAACTCAAAGGATTCACTAGATTCGGAGTTGCACCCTTAGTTGTAGTTGCACCCTGGGAAGTTACACCCTCAAGGGTTGCATTCTTAGAATCGGTAGCCAGCACCAAACTGGAAGCTGAGCGCTGGGTTAGAGCTATCTTGATAAGCATCTAGACCTAGCTTTGCGTCGCCGTACAGCACCACATTTCGGACGACCTCAGCCTCAACACCTGTCGTCAAGACGACAGAATCCTGGTTGCCAAGAGGGGTTGCCTGACCGTCTTGCTCTACAAAGGAATAGCCTGCTCCGGCGTAAACGTTAGCGTTATTTGTGATAGGCACATCGTAAGAAACGATTGGCATGATCGCACTGGTGTCATCACTAAATAGAACCGCACCGCGTAAAGAAACAGGCGCATTTGGTACAGCAAAACGTCCCTGAATGTTGCCTCCAAATGTGGAACCCTCTTCATCGCTTCCACCATCTAGGACACCTGCGGAGATACCGCCACCGACGTAGGTTCCATCCATTCCAGCAGGTTGAGCAGAAGCAGGATTAGCAGAGAGGAAAATTGGAGAAATTGCTAGTGCAGATAATGCAGAAAAAGTTGCGATAGACTTCAATGAAAGTTTCATGTTCGTTCCCTTCAGCAGTTTCTTTGCTGTTCTTTTTGAGATTTTGCGTCGTTAGAGTCGACGTAATAGTTCCAGAAAACTCAACTTTTTCGCCACCCGAATTTGAGATATTACAAAGTGCCGTATAAATCTAAAAGCCTCGTCTTGCAATGGATTCAATATGCAGCGGTAGCTTCGAGATTAGACTTGTGGGGCTTACAGCAACTTTTCTCTGGATATATTCTTGTTTTAAATCCTAGGAAAATGAACAGGATGTTGTGATGGTCTGTTTTCTAACTGTCACACATAATTTGTTTCAAAAAATGCAACGAAGTCAGTAATATTTTGTTCGAGATATATAGAAATTATCTAAGAAGTTATTTAATCAATTCAGTGATTTGAAAGTAGGATAAGTTCATTCTTTAATCCAAACAGGGTTTTGATAGCTTGGGAACAAAACATAATCTTTTACGTCCTCAGCTAATGTTTAGTTTCAACTTTCAAATACATTTTTATGAAAAATACAAATCTTTTTTCTCTATAAATCTCTAACTCTTTCAAAAGTAGAAGAATCGTACAATGGAGCAATTATTTTCAAATGCTTTCAGGTGCTAGTAATGCCGAGAACACTCTCCTAGCAGAGTTTTGTGGCTACACCCAGGTCAAAGCAGCAGACAAATGACTTGCTTTTTACCCAGCCGAATCAGGCGATCGCCCCAACTGAGATGAACCGTTTAAAGTCTTCCCAAGACTCGATGTGTAGGAGTTAAGTCAACGCAGTATAGTTACCTTGAACTGAGCTAGGATGCATTAATTGTTTGTTAATGAATCATCAGGAGGACATCTAATGGAAGCAATTCATTGGATGGACGCGATTTCAGCGGGGTTTGCGATCGCCATCTTTGCAGGGGGGCTATTCATGCTGATATCAGGGGTGTGGTCGGCGCGAGATAAATAGGCACAATGGTTTCAAAACGCTTCTAAAAGACTTTGACCTATCATCCAAAGACGGTCTGTGAACGGCAATAACTTAGTAGCTTCAACGAGTTGCCAGATTCCCTAAGTAATACGGGAGAGGTGAACTGTGATCACGCGACGATATCACCGACTGGTTGCATTCTTCTTACTCACGCTCCTGAGTTTTATGGTGGTTGTCAATCGACCCGCGTTGTCTGCTGATGCACGACAGCTTTTGCAGGCGGGGGTTAACTATTATGAGCAAGAGCAATTTGCGACAGCGGTTGAAGTCTGGAATCAAGCATTAGCTGGCTTTACGGCTCAGGATGATGAGCTAGGGCAGGCATTAGTGCAAAGCAATCTCTCGGTGGCGTATCAGCATTTAGGACGCTGGGAAGAGGCGGAAGAGGCGATCGCCACCAGTCTTAACCTATTGCAGTCTGAGCAATCCAATACATCTACTCAACCATTCTTGGCAGTATTTGCAAAAGCCTTGAATACCCAGGGTCGATTGCATTGGTCTGGGGGGCGCTTTGATGACGCTCTAGACACTTGGCGACAAGCAACGCTTGCTTATCAGCAAGCCAACGATATTCGCGGGGTGGTTCTCAGTTCGATTAATCAAGCAGAAGCGCTCCAGGCATTGGGGTTGAGTGTACAAGCCGAAGCAACTCTAGGCAATGTTTATGAGGTGTTGCAGCAACAGCCTCTAGAGCCATCCTTGGTAGCAACGGGGCTGTGGTATCTCGGCAATGCTCAACGACGCTTAGGCTACTTAAACCAATCCCACGAACTGCTGCAAGAGAGCCTGGCGATCGCCACTTCTCTCGATCTTCCTTCACTCACGAGCTCTATTTTGCTGGATCTGGGCAACACAAACCGGGCTTTAAGCGATCGCGCGATCGCCATCGGCAAAGCAGATGAAGCACAACCGCATCAAACGGACGCGATCGCTCACTATCAACAAGCTGCTAGCAGAGCGACCTTACCGATTCATCAGATCCAAGCTAAGCTCAATCAACTCAGCTTGCTGGCAGAAACTGGGCAAACTTCGGATGCTGCCGAACTGTGGTTGCAGATTCAACCTGATCTCACCCGTCTACCGACTGGGCGATCTACTGTGTTTGCAACTCTGAATGCAGTCCGCAGCTTGATCTGCCTGCGTCAGCAGCTTAACTCTGCTCAGGCAGATTGCTTGCAGCAAACTACTCAACCAGAGCTAGAACAGCCCCCTCCTTCCTTGCCTGATTGGAGTGAGCTTGCCCAATTGCTAGCAACTGCCATTCAGCAGGCTCGCACTCTGCAAGATTCTAGGTCAGAAGCTTTTGCATTAGGACAATTGGGAGAACTGTACGAGTTAACCCGCCAGTGGTCAGAAGCTCAAGCTGTAACTCAACAAGCGCTCTTGAAAACAGAAACGATTCAAGCTCCCGATATCCGCTATCGATGGGAGTGGCAGATGGGACGACTGCTGGAAAAACAGGGCGATCGCCCTGGAGCGATCGCTGCCTACACGGCGGCGTTTGAAACTCTAAAGTCTGTTCGCAGCGATTTGTTGACCATTAATTCCGACGTTCAATTTTCATTTCGCAGCAACGTCGAGCCAGTCTATCGGCGTTTGGTGAGTTTGCTATTGCAGTCAGAAGTGGGTCGTGAACCGAGCCAAGACGAGCTAAAGCAAGCAATTGAGGTGATAGATGCATTACAGCTGGCAGAGATCGAAAACTTCTTGCGCTGCACCGTTGTGCAAGCGACAACTCCCTTTGGAACTGAACCCTTAGTCGATAGCATCGGTCGCGTTGATCCAACAGCGGCGATCATCTATCCCATCATTCTGGAGGATCGGTTAGAACTCGTCTATCGATTGCCAGGACAACCATTACAGCATTACACCACTGCGATCGCACAACATCAGGTTGAACAAACCCTAACCGATCTGCGAACCAGTATCGTTGCTCGAAATCGTCCTGAAATGTTGCTTGAGAAGGCAACTCAAGTCTACGACTGGATCATTCGTCCGCTAGAGGCAGACCTCGCTGCCACCAATACGGTGAAGACTCTAGTATTTGTGTTGGATGGAGCGCTGCGAAACATTCCGATGTCGGTCCTTCACGATGGGGAGCGTTATTTGATTGAGAAACCCTATGCTGTGGCGATCGCTCCTAGCTTGCAACTGGTTGATCTCCAACCTCCCTCAGGAAATTCCCTTGAGGTGCTGACAGCCGGGGTCAGTGAAGCGCGACAAATCGAAGGACAATCCTTTAGCCCCCTCGCAAACGTTACAAACGAGCTACAGCAGATTGAGGCAGTGGCTTCAACCGAGTTGCTATTGAATCAGGAATTTACGAGAACAAACTTGCAACAGCAAATTGACTCCGGCGACTTCTCCATCGTTCACGTTGCAACGCATGGGCAGTTTAGCTCTGATCCAGACGCAACTTTTATTGTGGCTTATAGCGAGTTACTAAAGAGCCAAGACTTAAATGACCTGTTACGCACTGACCTGCAAGACCGCTCCAGCTTCATTGAATTGCTAGTGTTGAGTGCCTGTGAAACTGCCCAGGGAGATGAACGAGCAACGTTAGGGTTAGCAGGAATCGCCGTTCGCGCCGGGGCACGCAGCACCGTGTCTACGCTGTGGCAGGTGAGCGATTCCTCTACTGCTATTTTGATGGGAGAGTTTTATAACCGCCTCACGCCGTCCACCCTGACGAAAGCAGAAGCGTTGCACCAGGCTCAACTTGCACTCTTCAATGAATATGGCTATCGATCTCCCTATATTTGGGCACCGTATGTATTGGTAGGAAACTGGCTTTAATTACTCCTTTCCCACTAAAAGATCAGGGATGCCCCCCCGCGACGCGGGGGGGCATCCCTGATCTTTTAGCACCTAATCTTTAATCGGGAAGGGAGTAGACTTCAATTAGACAGCAATTGTGCATCCACAACCGTGTCTAAAGCTAGATCGGCTAAACCAACCTGTTCCAAAAGGTCAACCCAGGCTGTACGAACAGCAGTGTCTTCTGGGTTAGAGCGATAACGAGTAGCCAACTCCGTCAGTGCGTCATACCAAACTCCATTCCATTCAAATGCAGGGTCAGGAGTGGTTCGCGTAATCCAACCATCCAGAGCGAAATCTCTGTGTCCATAGCTCTCAGAGCCACAATTAATCATTAATTTCCACTGATAGGCTTCCTCCATTTCCAAAGCGATCGGAATAGTGATTCCCATCACTCCTGGTACATCTGCCAGTTGAATCGAGGAGCGATACAGGGTGGTCGTCTCATTGCGATCATGCACTGAAAACTCAACGGTAGTCACATCCTGATTCGTGTAAGGCATGTAAAACCAGACCACTGGAGACTCCATTGCTGTTGCCCCTTTTCCATCTTCGGGCACAAGAGCGGTGGGTGGATGAGTGGTTTGCCTACACTGACTCGCGGATTCCCCAGGACGGGTTCCTCCTCCGGTACGACTGCCATCTGGAGTACCTGTTATGGGGAGCGGTCTGGGGCGCGTTGCTACTCTGGAAGGGTTAACTTCAGCATGGTGTGGGTAAGAAGTTTCTGCTTCTAGCCTCGTTTGAGTCCATCCGGCATTTGGAGTGAGTATCAGGCTAATTACTAACACTCCAATTTTCAAATGTTTTATCAGTAATTGATTAACCATACGGATTCAATGAACCTCGACAAATCCTACTGCACGACAGAACCTGGCGTTAAGACAAGCATCACACCTCCTGTTATTCCAAGCGCTAAAACGGTTGGAATCAGTGGCAACCAAAGCCCCTGAACCAGTGCAAACCAGCACGAGCCGTATAATACTCCGACGGCAACTCCAAACCCAATTGTCAAATTCAACAAAATGGGAATGCCAGTAGGATGAACCCGCAAATGCCAAACCAATACTCCTCCCACGAGGGTCCACCCCAGCACCCAAAGGGCATCAGCCCATTGAGGCATTGCTTGAATTAAAGGACGATGCGAAGCATCCACTTTAGAGTAGTCGCCCAAAATAGTGTCTAGCAGTTGACTGACAATATGCGCATGGATGTGTAACCCCCGCATTCTGCCATAGGGTGTGGACTGATCATCTTGAACACTTGCGGCTGTTACGCCAACTAAGACTACGCGATCGCGAATCCAACTGGGGTCAATTTGATCTTGAAGGAGAGCCGTAATCGAAATCTGTTGGGCAATTTCGGCGGTGGCTCGATAGTTGATCAAAATCTGATTGCCGCGCGCATCCAGGTTTTGATATCCACCCGTGCGAGGGGTTAAACGTTTAATGATTGTTGTATCAAACTGCCAGTCCTGTTCTGCTGTCAAGGTTGGAGGAATAGCTGGGATTTGTCGATCGAGATAGTTGAAGACCAACTGCAGGCTAAAAGAATAGGGTGTGGTGCAGGGAGATAAAGGCGAAATCGGATTGGGCGATCGCGACAATACATGCCGTCGCACCACTGCATCCGCTGCATCCAATTCTAAGTCTGCAAAACCAATCTGCTCCACAGGGCTATCAGGAGGAGGGGCGATCGCCTGCGTTTCATCTGTTCCCCAGGTACATACGGGGACGACATTTGGGTTAGATTGCAACTCGGCAACAAAGGATTCATGCCCCGGTAAAACGGGGCGATCGCGATAGATATCAATGCCGATTGCTGCTGGACGATGGTGCCCCAGTTTTTCAATCACTTGAACCAATACCGCATCGGGTACTGGAAAGCCATACTGCTGCAAATCTCGTTCGTCTGCCCCAACCAATAAAATGCGAGAGTCAGGTAGCTCAGCCGGGCGCTGTCGCAACAGGCGATCGTAGCTTTGCAATTCCCACGGCTGCAGCCAGCCAAACCACCGTAATCCCATAACGAGAGCCGTAACTGTCACACTGCTTAAGCAGACCAGCCCAAGTGGCCTCTGTAAGGAAGTAGAAAGGGGTGTTTTTAACTTAGAGTTTGGAGTTTTAGGTTCTGAAGGCTCTTCTTCCTCTGGATGCCGACATAGCTGTTGCCAGGTCGCCGGAATCGCCGCTGGATGCTGATAGATGACGGGTAGCCAACTGGCACAGGGAAACTGATCCTCTAAGCTCTGTAATCGCTCACGGGCTTCTCTTTCTGCTAAATAGAATGGTTCCCCTCCAGCAAAGGCTTTCAAAAAATACTTGAGAAAGTCTTGAGCAACCGGATCAGGGATAGGCTGCCGCATCACGATCATTTGGGGCAGTTGCAGTTCCTCAAGCGCATGGGCTAAGCCCAACCCATCGCAGGAGTTAAAGATAGCAAACTGCAAACCGTGAGCGATCGCCCGATTAACTCCATACTTCAGTTCCTCAATGGTCAAACTCACGTCAGGGTTGAGCTTGATCCACCCCTCGCCATCTTCCGTGGTCTCGCTGTGCCCAGCAAAGAAGAGAATGTCCCAAGGCTGTTCACACAGGTGGTCGTGCAGCACTCGTCGAGACGGTTCTACCAAAAACGTCAGGTTAGCTCCTGGTAGCTCAGTCAACATCTGCTGATCAGCCTCGACGTTGATGTTAGAGCGATCGCCCAAGATAGCCAGTATTCTCACTCCACTCGTTGCAGACGCAGAACGGGTGAGTTGAGTCAGGGGACGGCGAAACTTGGGCGCACCCAACGCAACCTCTGCCTTTGGATATTGCTCAACCACATCCCACACATGCCAGGGAAGCTGATGCAACTGCTGATCGTCAGTGCGAAGCAAAATTCGAATCGGTTCCTCTTGAACCAATGCCTGACGTAATTGATTATCAATTTCTCGAAACGAATTGGATTGCAGCCACAATCTCAATTGTTTTTCTAGCGTCTTTGCCGATTGGAGACAGGCTTCAATCGGGTGGAGGGAGCCGTCGTAACGGATCTGTCGAGGTTTGAGTGCGCGAGAGGGAGCCGATAGACGATGATAATGAGTTTGCCATTGCGCGAGTTGGGCAGCTAACTCTGGGTTGGGCGGAAGCGCTCCACTGGTTGCAATATCAGGATATTGTCCCTCCTGCCCAATCTCCAACGTAATCCGGAATCCTTGCTGTTCCAGGTCACCATCCAATTTCAGAACCACGAGCTTACTCATGACGGTTCCTTGCTATCTCACTCAAATCACGAAGGACTCAACCTTGCTCTGATCTGCTAGCTCCACTTTGACACTAAACGCATCTCCAACATCACCGCTAAATTTCAGTTCAATCAGTCGGTTATCTGCTCGGGCATCAGACTGCATGATGATTGAACCTTCATTGTCTAAAATCATCACCCGCAGCGTTGCTGGAAGATGTGGGTGATCGGCTGTTGGGCAAACATGAACAGTAACGGTATGTGATGAGTCTGCCTCTGATGAGTCTACCTCTGGAGTAATCTCCAAGATCAGGGCGACCTGTTCATCAGGTAAATCGCTGAAGCTTAACAGTTTGCCTCGTGCGATCGCAGATGTATCAGATGTCGCCTCTGCATCTGGCGTTGCACTGCGCCATTGTACTGCTAGGGGTTGTAGCCCTAATAGGTCATCCAGCGATCGCCATCCTGCCTCAATCAAGCCATCTAACCACTGACTTAACCGCGTCACGCCTTGTAATGGGTCTTGACGTGAAGTTAACGAGTGCAGGTAAGTAGGCAGTTCAGAGAGCGATCGCAACTGACGCAGCGGCAATTCTTCTGTCTCAACCTGATCGACAAAGCCTAGAAGGGTTGCCTCCTGACGATGGTCATCAATGCCCACCACAACATATCCAATTCGATCTTCCTGCACCTCAGTGGGAACGTGGCAAACTGGGTCAGGGTCTTCGAGTCCAGCCAGTGAGAGCGGACGACACTCTAACCGCCCTACCCCAACAATGTTTAGATCCGCTGTATTGATTACCGATCGCATCAGTGGATTCCAACTGTCGCATCCTGACAAATTTGCAGAAACCCCCAAAATCTTGAGGTAATTATTCACCGCGCAAACCGCCAGCGTATTGAGATAAACCTGATCGGCTTTGGTTGGCGTAGGCTGCTGTTTGGCAAATCCTTGTGCGAGTTGGTGGGTTTCCTGGGTAATTAGGACAGGTACTCCAGCATCATCGAAAGCCCCAAGATCGTAATTCATAGTTCCCCTCTTAGCAATTGGCGAGTAGTCAAGAGTCGTCGTGGTCACGCAGTATCAGCATCAACTTATACTTTTGTGAAAGTTTCAGCGATGACTACTCTCCTCCTCATCTAGATATCCTTGCGAGATACCAAAATTTCGCAGCAGCGGCAGGCAACGGCGATTGTAAAACTTGGGTAAATCCTTAGCTTCGGCAGGAGTAAGGTGAAAGCGATCGGCAATGACTTGCCAAGAAGTTTCTGATGGAAACCGCATCAGGAATAAAGTTTGAGCATTGATATCAACTCGTTTTCTAAAACAAGTTGCTTGCAATATGCCCTGCGGATCGGTTTGGACCCAGTTCATCGTTTTTTCCCAAACGTCGAGTGTCGGTTCCAGTTCAGGGCGTGCTGGAAGTCGATCGACTGGATCTACAAAATTTCCTTGCTCTGTTTGCTCTATGCCTGCACGTCGCTTGTAGTCTCGACTTTGGCGATCGCGAAATAACCGCAGTTGCTTCTTCAGATAGTTATCTAACCAGGTGATCACTCCACTCAACGTTGGATCATATTCTTCCAAATGCTGGCAGCAATACTCCCACATCTGCTGAAGGGCATCTGCATAGTAGGGAGTGTATTCTCTCCAAAGTTTGCCCGACTTCATTACTAACCGATAAATCTCCTGCAGTGCCCGTTGGCGGTCAACGCTTTTAGGAGGATGAGTACAGGCTTCGGCAACGAGCTGGCGAAGCGTTTCATCTAAATCCTTCATATTAAATCAGTCAAGGAGAGGGGTTTGGGGCATTTATAACTCCTCTTCTGTAATACGCAGTATTCCAGGTAACTGCGCTTCTTCATTACAAAATTTAGTACACGAATTCAGTAGCGCAAGAGGCTTAGCCTCTTCACTAAGCGATAGTCGCTTTTTAAGTGCTGCTCATGCTCAAGAGGCGATCGCCTCAAAGTGGAACTGCTCCACATCGCTCTTTGTCTAGTAGTGACTCCCTCACACTATTCACGAGTTCTACTTTGCTTCGCCCGACCTTAAAAAAATCAACGTCTTGAACCCGCTACGTCATTCGGTTAGCTGCCCGACGTTAGCACCCGTAAAGGTGATAGGGAAGGGGGCTATGGCTTGGTAAAATTTATTCAAATCCAGGTTGCATCAACTCTTCAAACCCAATGTAGATAATATCAACCAGGGTTAGGAGATTGGCGAATTTATTCGCAGATTCCAGAATGAGATCGGTCGAACGCTACAAGAACCAGTCCGCATCGGCAGACTATCAGAAGTCAAAGGTCAAAGAACCGACACAGGTCGGTTTTGTCGAGGTAGGAGTGGCTTTAAACGCCAAAATTCTTTAGCTTTGTGATGTCTAAGTTCGATGAGTAGCACTAGGCATACCCTCTGCTCACTCTTTCCTTTAAAGGGTTGTTTGAGCAGATTTGCTGCTACCCGCAATTTACCTGGCTTAAGGAAAGCATATGTCTCAGCATAATTCGGAAACGTTTTCAGTTTCAGCTGCTTCTGAGTTGAGTAATCAAACCACATCAAATTTGACACAGGATTGGAAGTACAGTGTTTTTGGTAATGGAATTGGTAGTAGTGGGCTGATTACAGCAGACATTGACAACGACGGAATCACGGAAATCATTGCTGGTGGGTCACTCACAACCTTTGGCACCAACGATTTTTGGTATGTGTTAGACCCGATCTCAAACCCTAATGGGTATAACAGACAGTGGACCAGTAGCTTATATCCAGACAAAGTGTCAGCGATCGCGGCGTTTGACACAGACGCAGATGGCATCTACAGCATCTTTACAGGACTAGGAAATGGGGATGTTGCAATCTATGATGGCAGCTCACTTCAATCCATCAAAACCCTCAATCCGTCTAATAGCGCGATTCATCACATCCTGTATGCTGATGCAAATAACGACTCTATCAAGGACATCGTCATTGCTGATGACAACCATATCTACATTTACAATGCCAGTTCCCTCGCGCTCGACCTGCAACTGAATTATGCTTCCACCGACTTCGAGATCGGCAATGTAGACTCAGATGCAGCTAACGAAATTGTTTTATCCAGCGGTTTGGTCTTGGAAGTCAACGGTTCCAACACTAGCGTCCAGTGGGATTATGCTGGGGGAGACTTTGGACAGTCAGTTGAACTCTCAGATGTTGATGCAGACGGAATTCAAGAAATCATCGGAGCAGCTCCTTGGAACTACATTACGGTTTTTGATGCAGACATTCAATCTCCCAAATGGCAAATCACCACCAGGCAGGACATTGATGCCCTTCTGGTTACAGATATTGACAATGATGGAGTTGATGAAATTCTTTACGGTGATGGTCAATTCGGTAAGATTTACGCTTATGACGTGATCAGCCGCACTGAGCAATGGGCAATTGACAACCCTGAACATGGGGTTACTAATATTGCTGTAGTCGATGTGGATGGAGATGGAACCCTGGAGCTTTTTTGGGGATCTGGGGCAACCTCAACAGGACCAGATCATCTTTATGTCCATGACATCTCGACGCAATCTCTAGAGTGGAAGAGCCAGCACGTTGATGGCCCCTTTCATGCGATGGATATTGGTGATGTGGATAGCGATGGACAACTAGAAATTGTCTTTGCTTCGCTTCGGAGTAATAGTGGTTATGGGGATGGCATGGTCGCAGTTTGGGATGCACAAAGCCATAGGCCTGAGTGGGATCAAACCAATTTATTTGGAGGAACGGCTTGGACTGGAATTCACGATGTGCAAATCGGCGATGTTAATAACGATGGTACGCAAGAAATTGTCGTCGCCACCGATCGCTTATATGACGGAGCCATTTATGTCATTGACGGCACTACAAAAGAAATTAGGCATTCCTATTTCTATGATGATGGTGCTTCCATAAGGTCACTGGCGATCGCTGATATTGACAATGATGGCACAACCGAAATTATTGCAGGGGGTTCTAGAGAGCACACAGGTGCCCCTGGGGTGTATACCTATATTTTGGATGGCGCAACTGGAGCCGTTGAATGGAACAGTATTAATTTAGGAGACTACTGGTCAGCTGTTTCTGAAATTGAAGTTGGTAATCTGGATAGCGATGCAACCCAGGAGATTGTTGCGGTCAACAACCACCTCTTTGTATTTGATGGAGTGACTCATCAACAATGGCAAAGTTCATTTAGTGGTGTTTCAAGCGTCCATCTGTATGATCCTGACCAGGATGGAACACAAGAAATCTTGGTGGGTCTTAACGACGGACAGGTGTTGGCGATAGATGGACAAACGTATCAAACCGTAGATAATTTCCAAATCAGTTCGACTGCCATTACTGGGTTGCAAACCTCTGATGTTGATAAAGATGGTGATATTGAACTGGTCTATAGTAATGGTACCTCAGTGGGTATCTACAGCTTTGAGCAATCTGCTACCATCTGGCAAAGCGACCCGTTAGGTACATCAGTAGGCAATACAAATAGTCTGTTGGTTGCCGACACCGATGGGGATAGACGAGTTGAGATTATCGTTGGTACAAACTACACCGTGGTTGAGTTCGACGTGCTTATTCCACCGAGACTCGTTCAACCATTTGCAGATTTAACCACTAACACGGTGAGTGAATTTACGTTACAAATCAGTGACTACTTCAACGAGATTGATGCAGGTGATACTCTAACTTACTCTGCCAATGGTTTGCCGGATGGGTTAGAGATTGATGCTGGGGCAGGTCTTATTGATGGGGTTGCTACTGCTGCTGGACAATACGACATCACCGTTACAGCAACAGATAATACCGGTCTATCTACAAGCGACACGTTTGAGTTAACTGTATATAACCTAATTCGGTTAACCCGATTTGATGATACTGCAACAGGAACGAGATCACCTGACCACATCGAAGCACTTGCAGGAAGCGATCGCGTTTCTGGCAGATTGGGAGATGACTTAATCAACGGTGGTGCTGGCAATGACCATTTGTTGGGAGCTGCTGGCAATGATAGTTTGAATGGCGGCAGACATAATGACTTTTTAAGTGGCGGCGCAGGACAAGACAGACTTAAGGGTGGGATAGGACAAGACGTGATGAAGGGTGGTCTAAATTCAGACATCTTTGTGCTGCAATCGAGGTCGGGAACTGACAAAATTATTGACTTCGAGAATGGACTAGACTTCCTCGGCTTATCCAACGGCTTAAAGTATGAAGATTTGACTATCACTCAACTTAGGAATCAAGTCCTAATTTCAGATATCAATGGTGCGATCGCTCAACTTCGAGGCATTAGCGCCAGAGCAATCACTCAAGCAGACTTTGTAGCTCTCTAGGTTTTCAATAACCATGTTGGAAGTAATACAGAAAGTAAACATTTCTCTACACAATTAACACTTCCAGCAAGTACGTTGCTCATTTGCAGAGATCTAAAAGTCTCTGCATTTTTTTTTGTTAAGAAGCGGCTCCTTTGAAGGGGAAACGATGACGAACCGATATCAGCAGTCTCCCCAACAGGATATTGCTTCTCATTCCCTAGGTTTAGATATGTAAATTATTTCGCCGGAGTGCGAAAAGTGATTTTGAGCAACGCAGTAACAGGTATAGAAAAGCGATTCATCCTACTGGTCAGGAGCAATCGCATGTCACTACACAAAGGAGAAAAAAATGTCTACATCCAATCTTGGCACTTTGCGCAGCACACCCAGAAGCAAAAATGACTCGACTTTAACTACAAGTGACCCTACCGATGTCTATAAGTTCAGACTCACAGGCACCAGCAATATCAACTTGTCTCTCAATGAGATCAGTTCTGGGGATGATGCTGATTTACGCCTATATCGAGATTCCAATAGAAATGGTCGCTTAGATATCCGGAACGGAGTTGTTTTAGACGAAGAAATTGCGAGCTCCGTCAACAGCTCTAACCTGGATGATGCAATTAATGTTCAAGCCAATGCAGGCACTTACTTCGCTAGAGTTGAGCGTTATGCTCCAGGTAGCTCTGGCACTGTCACTTATGATCTAGACTTGTCTGCCACCTCACCTTCTCCAACAACCTCACCGAGTAACCTTCTTCCTAAAGAATTCACAGTTGGTGATGCTGGAACAGTAGTTAGAGATCAAACCTACAGTGACGCAGTCGGGGATAGCGATACGGCAGATGTTTATTCCTTCAGACTAAGCCGTAATCATCGCCTCAATAGTATTGACCTTTCCGGGCTCAGCGATGATGCAGACATTCGTGTCATTCAAGACCGCAACCGCAACCGTATTGTTGATGCGGGTGAGGTCATTGCTTCCTCAACCAACGGCGGCAATTCCATGGATTCGATTTCAGCCGGTCAGCTTAGGACTGGTGTGAATTATTTTCTTCAAGTCTATCAGTACTCTGGCAACACAGACTATCAGCTCACCTTTGACGTAGCTTAACCACTAACCCTAATCACCAATCCTCAAATTTGAGGATTGGTGATTAGCGTCAATTGCGTAGTAGTGCTTACAACATAGCCGCTTTATGAGGTGTCCTTTCTATGACTGCCGTTCTACAAATCGGGTATTCTACACTCACAAACGAGAACATCGTTCCTTTGTTGGCTTGCTATCAAATCATCCCTCAGCTTATTTGCGAAAGCATTATCGAGCAGGCGATCAAAACAATTCACTGTACATCGGAAGAAACAACTCAAGCGTGCCAAGAGCTTTATCAGCAATGGGGACTCATTTCTGAAAGCCAAAGGCAAATTTGGCGATCGCACTACAGATTAAGTCAGAAACAATTTGAACAACTGGCAACACGAAAGCTGAGGATTGAAAAATTCAAACAATTGTCTTGGGGACATACGGTTGGGTCTTGCTTTCTCAAGCGCAAAATGCAGCTAGATCAGGTAGTTTATTCATTCATGCGAGTTGGTGATCGAGGACTTGCAAATGAACTCTACTTTCGTATTCAAGAAGGAGAGCAATCCTTTGCTGAACTTGCTCACGAATACTCTGAAGGACCAGAGGCTTACACCAGCGGACTAATGGGACCAGTTGAATTAGGTAAGCTGCATCCGAACCTGGCAGAACTGCTTTATACAAGTCCAGTTAATAAAGTTCAGTCACCTGTGCCTTTTGGAGAATGGCAAGTGATTGTGCGTGTCGAGAAATTTATTCCAGCAGAATTGGACGACGACATGCGCCAGCGGTTGCTTCAAGAAAAATTTGAATCTTGGTTTCAGGAACAGCTCCGTCAACTCCCTTACCAAGAACGGATCTGGATGGGAGTTACATCAGACCATCCTAATGATGCAACAAAAAACTTAGCAGTAGCATGAGTTGAACAATCAGGAACAAATATTTCTCAGAAACATACTTCTTCAAAGATTTAACGTTCTATTTCTGAACGTCAGTTACAACAATCATTCAAGGAACACTTTTAATGCTTTATGTCCTTTAAACAGTTATTTGTCCATTTTTAAACAATTAGTGTCCATTCCCTTTAGAGCTAGACAAACTGGTGGTACAGGGTTCTAGCTCTATTTGGGAATTATATTCTTCCTTTAGAGTTAAACAAATAATACCAATTCTCTAAATTCCGGCGACAGATAAAGCTTCCAAGATAGAGGGACGAGCGGTAATCGATGCAATCACTTCAGGAGTGAGTGCTGCCAGACGTTCTCGCAACTGCTGACGCAACCCATCAAGCGTAGTGGGTAAGCTCCAGCGCAATCGCCGCTTGAGATATTGCCACACTTGCTCGATCGGGTTTAACTCAGGACAATGAGGAGGTTGAAATAACAAGATGATGTTGCTTGGAACCTGCAAGCGTTTGGCTTTGTGAAAACCACCGTTGTCCAACTGAATAATCAACAGGTCATCCTTGAATTGTTGGGACACGAGATCCAGAAACACCTGAAAGCAACTGGTGTTGAGATGTGAGAACTCAAAGAAGAAATACTCTCCCGTTTTGGGTTCAACAATGCCATACAAGTAGGTTGCTTTAAACTGCCATTGCACTTGTCCAATCGGCTTGACTCCTTTGGCTGTAATCTTACGTCCTCCCAAGGTCTTTAACCCCAGTCGAGTTTCATCACCACAGAAGAACGTACCTTGCCACTCCAACTCAAAACGCTCAATGCCACCCACACCAGCATCGCCAAGTTCTCGCTCAAGTTTTTTTATATGCTTCTCTCTGCTGGGGCGACTGCTTGACACTTACAGGTCGGGGTACCTTAGGCGAGGCTTGCAATCGGTAATGCACCAGTTTATGCACCGTTTTGTACTTTGCCCTGATCCCTAAATCCTTCTCCAACCAGTTACAAATCGCTTCGTAGCCATCAAACCCTTGCGGTTGCTCTAAACGTTTGCGCCAAGAGGAGGCTGCCCATCCCGGAATCGCACGGGGACGACCTGAACCTACTTTGCGCTTAAGTAGCTCGTCCATGCCTCCTCCTCGGTAGGAACGCAACCATTCCTGCAGGGTCCCTCGATGCCGTCCTAACATCGCAGCAGCATCTTGCACGGTTTCGGCTTGCTTAGTTTTCAGCAAGTACAGTAGTTGAATTCGTTCTTTGCCAAATGCCGTTTTTTTCCCTCGCAGCAGTTGCTTGAGCTCTTCCTCACTCTCTTTAATCTCTAGCTTGTAAACTCCTGCCATATTCTACCGTTGAACCCTCTACAAGCTTTATACCATCTGTCGCCTTACTTTGGAGAATTGGTATAAATGTCATTTTCTACTAATTCTGAATAAACAATCGGCAGCCTGTAGCTCCCCTAATCTGTCAAGTAACGGCAGGACTTTCAGAAATATTTAGAATCTATAGGGTCTACAGACTGCCTAGCTGGTCTTTAAACTGTTTGTTTTCTGCTTGCAGAGCTTATCACGCTGCTCCAGTTCTTTAATTCGATCGGTTTGCTGCTTCACGGTTTGCTCTAGCTCTGCTTGTGATAGATGTAAAGAGGGATGGCTTGTTGACCATTGCGCCAAAACATCATGTAGATCAGCCCCTCATACTCGTCAGTGCCATTCTGGAAGTCGCGAAGAACTTTGTATGACTTCCTGAATGACGAGGGCTTCCATTTGCTGCGAACGACGCAGAATTAGCTGCTGGTTCTGACCAAATGGGGCTGTTTTCACAGCTTGTCCAGAGGTCTTAAATAAAGGAACCCCAGACTCTAAAATTAGATGATCGGAGCAAAACTCATCCCAGAGGGTAGTTCCCATACGTCTTCTTAATCTCTGCTCTTGCAAGATTAGAGTGCCCAAGCTTAGCTAGTGCTGTTTAATCCTTCAAATCGAAATCTCAAAATTGCTGAAGGGCGATCGCTCTCACCTTGAAGATGACAGCATTGGAAGAAAGAGCAGCCATGCCGCAATTGCTAGAATCCTAAAGTAATTAATCATCATTGACGATCTCACTTTGAAGCAGAAACGCTCAAAATCTTTGCTGTTAGCCTTACTCAACTCGCTGTCTGATTTTGATGGGGAGCTATCTGAGGACGCTATAAAACTGTTGGATGAGCTGAAAACTCGATCGCACGCTCTCCCTCCCTTATATGCCGATGTGTTTGCCCTGCCTGATTCAGCGACCTGTGCAGATCTGGTCGATCGCATTACTTCCCTTTCTCAAGAGCGGATTGCGATCGCCAGCTATGCGTTTCAAATCTTCCGCTACTATGAGCAAATCTTGAGAGCGAGTCCTAGTGATGGGTCGCCGCAACAGAAGGCGGCTTAGGAGGCACAGGTGGAGCGGATTCGCCTTTCGGTGGCTCGAACCAAAGCAGCGTTGGCAGAATCTCTTGGGTAATGGGTAGAAGAAACACTACAATGAACGGCTAGCAATCATCAGGAACTACCAATGACTATGTCTGCCCTTAACCGTCAGCAATCCGATCGCCTGATTCAACACGTTAGCGGAGTTGAGCAACTGTTAACCGAGCTGGATGAGGAAGGAGCGGAGGAAGTTCTGGATGAACTTTATATGCTGATTACCAAGCTCTTTGACCAGTTTCCGCAGCTTGATAAGGACGAGGATTAACAATACTACCC
Organism: Oculatella sp. FACHB-28; assembly: GCF_014696015.1. Classification (NCBI taxonomy): domain Bacteria; kingdom Bacillati; phylum Cyanobacteriota; class Cyanophyceae; order Oculatellales; family Oculatellaceae; genus Oculatella; species Oculatella sp. FACHB-28. The sequence continues at coordinate 111,847 of NZ_JACJPJ010000079.1, forward strand.
TCATTGCTGCTCCTTACCCTACTCTTTGACAGGAAATGGTGAATGATAAATTCTGTCAATCTTAAACTCTAGACTCGTTACGCCTTGTTCCCAGGTGAGTTTAGTAATGATGGCATCTGCGTAAGCAATCCATTGATCGTTTACTAGGGAAATTGGTACATCGATCGGGAAAATTCTGTAGCTTTCTTTTTGAGCTTGGTAGGTTTTACCCTTCTCTAATTGATCTGGATAGCCCTGAGTAGGCAAGAGTTTAACAACAGTTCTCATTATGGTCTTCAAATTAGAGGTTCCGCGCCCAGTGGTCGGGCTTTCTTTCAAAATTAGAATTGCTACATAGCAACAGTTCTAATTTTGGTTTTTAAGCCAGAGAGTCTTGCCAGGGGAAAGCCTGGCGTTGGCGAACTTTTCTCTAAAATTCTGGGTTGTGCTGGGTCTGCAATCTCAACAGCGCATGAAATCATTCAGATAGATTTATCCCTATGCATAGATCGATTTGCATAGACTCATAGCCAAAGTCCTATAACTAATCTGCCGCAAAGTCTAGTAGGATTCTCTCATCAGAGGTTAAGTATTTATTCCTACTTGCTATGGTGACCGTTCAATTCCCCTGGCTAACCACGCTCGTTCTGCTCCCGCTGGTTGCCGCTCTACTCATTCCATTGCTGCCCGATAAAAGCGGCAAGCTGGTGCGCAGCTATGCCCTCGGTGTCGGGATTATAGATTTTGTGCTAATGTGCTACGCCTTCTGGACACATTACGATGCCAGCAGCGCTGCGTTCCAGATGGTAGAAAAATTCACCTGGATTCCGCAGCTGGGGTTGAACTGGTCCGTTTCAGTAGATGGACTGTCTGCTCCTCTGGTGCTGCTGGCCGGATTGGTGACCACTCTCTCCATGTTTTCGGCTTGGCGAGTCGATCGCAGGCCCAAGCTGTTCTATAGCTTAATGCTGGTGCTGTATGCCGCTCAAGTGGGCGTCTTTGTTGCCCAAGATCTGCTGCTGTTCTTCGTCATGTGGGAGGTCGAGCTGGCTCCAGTCTATCTGCTGGTCTGTATTTGGGGTGGACAAAATCGTCGTTATGCCGCTACAAAATTTTTGATGTACACCGCTGCCGCCTCTATCTTCATCCTGGTTGCGGCTCTGGCGATGGCTTTCTACGGCGACACAATTACCTTTGACCTGGCAGACCTGCAGCTGAAAAGTTTCCCTCTGGCCCTGGAACTGCTGCTGTATGCCGGACTGCTAATCGCCTTCGGCGTCAAGCTGGCTATTTTCCCCTTCCACACCTGGTTGCCTGATGCACATGGCGAAGCTTCCTCTCCGGTATCAATGGTGCTGGCAGGCGTGCTGTTGAAGATGGGCGGATATGGGCTGATTCGTCTCAACCTCGAACTTTTGCCCCATGCTCACATCTACTTTGCGCCGGTTTTAGCCATTTTAGGAGTCGTTAACATCATCTACGGTGCTTTGAACTCCTTTGCTCAGGTCAACATGAAGCGCCGCTTGGCCTACTCGTCGATCTCACATATGGGATTCGTCCTGCTGGGCATTGCCTCCTTCAGCGATATCGGCATGAGCGGTGCCCTGCTGCAAATGGTCTCGCATGGCTTGATCGCCTCAGCGCTGTTCTTCCTGGCAGGTGTGACCTACGATCGGACTCACACGATGATGATGAATCAAATGGGCGGCATCGGTCAGGCTTTACCAAAGGTCTTTGCTTTGTTCACGGCTACTGCAATGGCTTCACTGGCGCTGCCGGGCATGAGCGGCTTTGTTAGCGAGATCGCCGTTTTCGTAGGGTTGGCCACCACTGACATCTACAGCTCAACCTTCCGCATCGTCACCGTTTTGCTCTCTGCAGTGGGATTAATCCTGACGCCAATCTATCTCCTCTCCATGCTGCGGCAGGTGTTCTACGGCTCCGGTGCAGAGCTGGCGTGCGACATTATGCCCTCTTGCGACTTAAGCGATGTTGACTTGAAGAACCAGGGGAATGAGGAAGCCGCCTGCTTTGGCACCAACTGCGAGCTGCCTGTGAACGCTAAATTTGAGGATGCCAGTCCCCGAGAACTATTTATCGCGATCTGCTTCTTAGCGTTGATTATCGCGATCGGGGTCTATCCTAAGTTGGCGACGCAGATGTATGACGTGAAGACTGTCGCGGTCAACGCTCAGATGCGTCAGTCCTATCAGCAGATTGCTCAGGAGCATCCTCAGATCTATGCCAAGAGCTTCTGGAATTCGACTCTCTCAGAATCCCAGACGGCTCCAGTATTAGGCATTGTCAAGTAGAGTGCTCCAGCCAGAAATTCTCATTTCAGGTTTTGCTAACAAAACCAAAGGGTTTCGCGCCCAACGAGCGCAGAAACCCTTGGTTCGATTCCAAAATTAGAATTGCTGAGAGTTTGAGGATGCTATTGACTTGACACGGCATTCCCATATTTTCAGGCTCTTGGTTCGTTAAACAGTTAGAACTTGCTTTGCTGCGACTTCCATCAGGGTAGCGCTGCTGTCTCGTGCAAACCAATGGCTTGATGAATTTCTGCAATGGCAGCAGGAATCAGACCTACTCTATGAGGACGTGTTGAAAAGGTTATATGACAAAACGTCTGGTCTGACTGGTCCACTGTATGAAGTGCTTCGACAGATTGCCATTTGCGCTTTGAAGAAGGGCTTGTCCACGCTTGATGAGCAAACAACGCTTGAGGTTTTGCAAGGGCAGTTCAAAGCATACGTGGGGTAGAGATGCCTTATGCATGATGGAACCTCATCAGAGACAGCATCCGAAGATTCTTGGGTTTGGATTGCACAGATTGAACCCTACGAGGGTGAAAGCATTAGCCATTATTTTGGTCGATTCCGACATCATGAACTAAACAGTGTTTCTGCTCCAACGCCTCTTAGTGATGCAGCAGGAATCGGATTTGCTCTATCCCGTTGGGAAAAGTTCCGCTTCAACCCATTTCCTAGTCGAAGGGAACTTGCAGCAATGGCAAAGCTGGTAGGGCTGGACGCTGAAAGGTTGCTTGCCATGTTCCCGCCGAAAGCTATACCAACCGTCAACCGTTCTACTCGCTTGTGTGGAGCCTGTTATGCCGAAGCGCCTTATCACCGGATGGAATGGCAGTTTGAAACAACTAAGGGATGCGATCGCCATCAACTTCGTCTCATTTCTAGATGCCCTGCTTGTGATGAGAAAATTCCACTACCCTCAGAGTGGGAAAATGGGCAATGCTCAAAATGTGGAATGAGATTCAGAACAATGGCAAAGAAGCAGAAAAGGTACTGACTTTAAGGGCGCTGTTCATTAAATCTTGAAATAGAAAATATCTTACACTTTTCTCGCTCAACTAGTACATTTGCACCATCAAATATTTGAGGTTTGTCATGAGCATCAAAACTATCCGTTGCTCGTTGTGTACTGATGAGGCAACCCGCAAATTCTTTTGGGAGGAAATGGTTACATATACACTTTTGGTCAATGCTCTCTTTAAAGCGGTTGCAGAGCATGACAAATTCAAAGAGTGGCAAACCAAAGGATTTGTTCCTAGCGAATCAGTTAAGGAGATGATTGAATTTTTCAAGAAACATTCTGATTCTAAAAAGCTACCTGGTCGCTTCTATGATTCGGCAGCTCGGATGACTCAATATGTCTACAAATCCTGGTTTAGTTTGCAAAAACAACGCTACTTCCAAATGCTTGGCAAGAAGCGATGGTTAGATATTGTGAAACAAGATTATGGCTTAGAGAAAACAACAGATTTCAGCTCAGAAAGCATTTGTGCTAAAGCAGAGATTTTGGACAAATCCAGATCACAACCTGTGGAGTCAAACAATAGGAAGCCAAGGCGTAAACCAACAAAATCAAGTAATTCTTTGCTGGGCGAGTTACTCACTCAATTCGAGTCTACAAGTGACACTCTTGTCCAACGGGCAATTATTCACCTACTCAAAAATAATCTACAAGTGAATAATGAGCCTGAAGATCCAGAAAAGTTGAAATTACAGCTTGAGAGCAAACAAATAGAAATAGAACGGCTTGAAGAGCAGCTTCAAAGCCGTTTTCCAAAAGGAAGAGATCCAATAGGTGAAAGGTTTGCTGCAATTCTGTTGGGTGCTGTCTCTCTTCCAAATGGTGATGATGCAGATTCTATTGCTGAAGCACTGAATGAGTGGCGACAGCAAAAGTCTATTAATTTCTTGAATCCTCTCCCCTATCCAGTTTTGTGGGGTAGTGCAGACGAGTTTATCTGGTCAACCGAACCTAGAAGTAGTTCATCAAACTCAGAGCCTTCTGTAGAAAGTTCATCAAAGCAGCGTAAATTCAAAAAGAAAAAGAAGTTGATATCAGACAAAATTTGTTTTCGGTTTAATCGGCTCAGAAGTTTTGTCTTTAAAGTTCAATGCGATCGCCGTCAACTTCCAGTATTTCGCCAGTTTTTAGCAGATCATCAAGTTAATGCTTCGGCTCCTAAAGAAGAACGTTTTTCTTCGTCGTTATTTACCTTACGATCTGCCCAGCTTATTTGGCAGAAAGATACAAATAAACGCAAAGAGAAGAAATCGGATAAGTCTCAATCCTACACATCTGATCAACCTTGGGCAACGCATCGTCTTCATCTACACTGCACGATTGATACTCATTTCTTGACTGCTGAAGGAACAGAAGCTGTTAAAGAGGAGATCAAACGCAAAGTTGCTAAGGATCGAGGATTAAATAAAGTGTAATTCTACTATCTCTATCTGTAAGCTAGAGAGATAGGTGAGTAACGAGTGAATTGATGCAGCCCTACCCTACCCAAATAGAAGCCCAGATGCAACGGTACTATCAATCGTTGTCGGAGAAGGATCGTCGTCGTTACGCCGCAATTGAAGCCGTGAAATTAGGGTATGGAGGGCAGGCATACAGTCGACGCCTGTTCAAATGTCATCACGAAACCTTAGCGTTGGGACTGGTGGAACTGGAAGACGAAACAGTTCTTGAACAGGAACGAATCCGCCAACCTGGAGGTGGACGCAAATCAGCGTTTGAGACGATTGCCGGATTAGATGAAGCATTTTTGCGAGTGTTAGAGCAGCATACCGCAGGTTCACCGATGGATGAAACGGTGAAGTGGACTAATCTCAAGCGGCACGAAATTGCCGCATTGCTGAAAGAGGAAGGCATTGAAGTGAGTGTGACGGTGGTAGACCAGTTGCTAGAGAAACACAACTTTCGTAAATGCAAAGCGGTCAAGACTTTGGCAACGGGAGAGAGTGAACATCGCAACGAGCAATTTGAGACGATTGAACGACTCAAGCAAACCTATCAAGCCGCAGGCAATCCAGTGATGAGTATGGACACAAAAAAAGGGAATTGATGGGTCAGTTGCATCGAGATGGAAAACTCTACACTCAAGAGCCAATTGAGGTGTTTGACCATGATTGGGCAACGCTTGCAACTGGAATTGCCATTCCTCACGGACTCTACGACATCAGCAATAACGTGGGCTACATTCAGATTGGCACTAGCCACGATACCAGTGAGTTTGCGTGTGATTCAATTCGCTACTGGTGGAACACCTATGGCAAAGCTCGCTATCCTCTAGCAGACTCGATTTTGCTGTTATGCGACGGTGGAGGCAGCAATAGCTCACGCTATTACATCTTCAAGCAAAACTTACAGACCTTGGTCAACGAGTTAGGCATTGAAATTCGCATCGCTCATTATCCCCCTTATACGTCCAAGTACAATCCAATTGAACATCGTTTATTTCCCCATGTCTCTCGTGTGTGTCAAGGGGTGATTTTTGAGAGTGTCCAGACTGTTCAAGGACTGATAGCAACGGCAACCACCCGCACCGGGCTAAATGTGTTTACAACCATTCTTGACAAGACGTATCAAACGGGGCGAAAAGTGGCTGAAGACTTCAAAGCCAACATGACAATTGTCTTTGATGAATTCCTACCTCAATGGAATTACACGGCAAAGCCAGAATTACAGGTTATTTAATTCACGATCCCAACAGTTTAAAGGAACAAGATAAGGTATCTGACCAGGAGGTTGAACCGTTAGAGTTGACTGAAGGGCAGAAGGGGCGTTTAAAAGCCAAGCAGACCCAACTGACTCGTCTGGAAAATCCTTGCCCACCACGTCCTAGCAAACCTAACTATCAAGGTGATCCCCTGATTACCGTCGGAGTTAGTCTAAGCCGTCAAGTGCCTCTTACTGTTTGCGTAATCGATCTTAGAACTGGAAATATCTTAGAGAACCAGACCACAAAACGGTTATTGACCATTCATGGAATCAAGGCAAAAAGAGGTAAACGCAGCGCATTACAACTGAGACTGGAGCATTGGCGGCTGGTAAACAAGCTAAACCTGCGAAGGCAGCGAAATCTACTTCAGCGCAAGGAGGAACAAAAGCATGACCAATATCAGGAGAACAACAGTGAATCAAACTTAGGCATCTATATGGAAAGATTGCTGGCAAACAGGTTAGTGCGCCTTGCCATAAGGTGGAATGCTAGCAGCATTGCCGTGCCCGACTTGAAACGCATTCGCGAAATTATCGAAAGTGACGTTCGAGCCAAAGCAAAGCATAAGTTCCCGCAAAAAAAGAACTTCAAGATCAGTACGCTAGACAACTCCGAGCAAGCTTTCATCGCTGGAGCTATAGCCGATTGGTGCAGTTCATTCGAGAGCGTGCAACTAGTCAAGGTATCCCAGTAGTTAGTGGGCAACAACTTAAACAGGGATCGCTACAGCAGAAAGCAGTAGAGGTTGCAATGTCTGCTCACCGGCTCCCAGCGTTGTGAACTTGACAGAATCTTGAACCTTGACGATGTAATATTTTCCCAATAGCGCGCCGGTCTTTCGAGGACAGGTGTAAAGTATGGAGCAGTTTAATTGCTTTCCGCTCCAGGTAGTTGTCCGTTTCTTTTGTAGAGTTTCTCTATAAATACGGTGTGGGGTCGCGCCTAGCATCAAGAAGCAATGTTTTCATAACAGTGGTTGTGAGCCATTAGTTATGAGGATACAGGCATACGTGTTGTGGCAGCTACCCAATCGCCTCCGAGCAAGGAGGAATCCTCTAATATTTTTGGCAAGCCGAAGTGAGGGCAAAATCCCCAATACCTTTGCCAAAAGTGAAATCCCTGCTGTTCAAGGCTTTTGAACCTTTAGGTCTAAAATTTGTATTTTCCTTAAAGAAGGAATTTTAAATTGAAGACCTTTGCCAAAACAGCTCTGGAACAGTTGGCTGCGTAAGGGATTTAGCGGTCAGAGTCGCCACGGCTTTTTCGGCTTGAGAGGGTTTGAAAGAAGAGAAGCCAGTCAACTTAGACAACTGGCTTTTGCATCGCCACGGCTTTTTGGCTTGAGAGGGTTTGAAAGGCTCGACCAGAGCCGATACCAACGGAGGCAGGTGGCTGGTCGCCACGGCTTTTTCGGCTTGAGAGGGTTTGAAGAACGGCGAACAAAACCCTGCTGAGCAGCCAGTATGGCTCCTTCAGCTTGAACAGGTTGAAATGTCAAGTGCTGAATTAAGTCTCTTAATCCCTTACAGCAACAGGTTTAATTTTAATTTCTAGAGGGTTGAAAGAAACCTTAGCCTTCCAAGGTTTTCACGGTATCTCGTCTAGATTCTTGGTAAATAGGAGTTTTTGTCACCCCAAATACGGGATTTAGCTCGTGCGAATGTCTCCGTTAAGAGGTTTGGACATTAATTGTTTAAAACCATGTGCAATACACAGAATTAGCGGCAAAAAATACCTCGGATCTTGAGAAGTACGCATCTTCGTTGGATTTGGACATTAATCCTTTAAAGGCGGTCAAATAATTGTTTAAAGGACATTTAAGCGGGTGGGGGGAATCGAACCCCCATCATTAGCTTGGAAGGCTACGAAAATTAACGATTTATCAATGCTTTCAGGCTTCGATACTGATTCTTACCCCAACTTTACCCCAATCGAGAGACTTCATTAAACCTTGACATTTCTTCTCTGATTGTTTTGTGGGATAGCGATCGCCCATCAACTTAGAAACCTCCCAGATAAATCCAGGAGGTTTCTGCTGTAGAACCGACACTAAGCTAGCTGATGCTCACTCTCTTGGTTAAGATCCTCATGACCTCACCAGGGTTAACGGTAGGTAGGGGTTTAGACCACTCAAACGGTTCAGCGTAGCCAATCTGATACTGAACCATCACGTAATTCTCAACTACAGCAGGGGTTCCTACGGCAATTATCCTGAGAATATCTGGGTTGGCTTTATCCCGTAAATCTAGGAACGGTTGCTCAAAAGTCATAATTTACACTCCACTAGGTTGATGCCCAACACGAAGCCACCAGAGACATGGCAAAGCTAGGCGGCTAGCGAGTGTAAAATCCTTCTAGCCTCCCGACTGCCCTAATCAGTTGGGGGTTAGTTCCTTGGAAGTGCTGGAACCACTTTCAGGGAACGCTTCATTTTTGGACTGCTCTAGAACCTAACCCAGATTGACATAGAGAGTCAATATCCGATTTTGGGATATTCTAAAATCGGATGTAGCTTCCAAAGATATGGGAGCCTCAACACACTCAGACGAATATCAAGAATTTCTCAAGCGTCTCCGGGCTGCGAGGCTAGAATCTGGCTTGACTCAGTTGGAGGTGGCTAACCGCTTAGGGGAACCTCAGTCTTATGTGTCTAAGTGCGAGTCTGGGGAGAGGCGGGTTGATATCGTAGAGCTTTCCAAGTTTGCTGAGATTTACGAACGACCTGTTAGCTATTTCCTCGGTAAAGAGAATTAGCGAGTTGAAGGAATGCCTACTCAAGGATCTCGTTCTGTCCGATCATCAAGCCCAGTTTCTAGTCTGCTTCAATGATTTGTTAGGAAGTTTCCTCATCCTACTGACAGCACTGAAGCGAGGGGAATACTTTAGTTAGTAAGCTGCAAAATTTCCAATAGCAAGAATGAGCAAGCAAGACCTTAGCGAAGCTGATATCTGCGATCGCTACATTACCCCTGCAATCTATAAAGCAGATTGGAAAAAGAGTCAGGTTCGCCGGGAATACGGTTTCACGGATGGGCAGATGATCGTTAGGGGGCAGATGGCTGGACGCAGTGGTAGGAAGCGGGCAGATTATGTGCTGTTCTATCAACCGAATCAGCCGATCGCAATCGTTGAGGCAAAAGACAATAACCACAGCGTTGGAGCAGGAATCCAGCAGGCTCTAAGCTATGCGACTGCTTTACAGGTTCCGTTTGTCTTTTCTTCTAATGGGGATGCTTTCCTACTCCACGACAGAAGCGGTACTTATAGCCAGGTTGAGCAAGAGATCAGTTTAGATGCCTTTCCATCGCCGGATGAGCTTTGGCAGCGGTATAAGCAGTGGCAAGATTTGCAGAACGCTAACGAGGATTTGCTGACTTCCTCCTATTTCATTGAGATTGGCGGGAAGGAGCCTCGCTACTATCAGCAGCTTGCGGTCAATCGCACAGTTGAAGCGATCGCTCGTGGTCAGAAACGATGCTTGCTGGTGATGGCAACGGGGGCTGGCAAAACTTACACAGTCTTCAACATCATCTGGCGATTATGGAAGACAAAGGTGGCAAGGCGGGTTTTGTTTCTTGCCGATCGCAATGCCCTAGTCGATCAGACGATCGTGAACGACTTTCGCCCCTTCGGGGAGGTGATGACGAAGCTCGATCGCAGACTGGTAGATGAAACCGGACGGATCAATACCTCCTACGAGATTTACTTGGGGCTATATCAGGCAATCATCGGCCATGAGGAGCGAGACAACCTTTATGAGAAATTCGACCGCGATTTCTTTGATCTAGTGGTAATTGATGAGTGTCACCGAGGCAGTGCAGCAGACGATTCTAATTGGCGACAGGTGCTTGATTACTTTTCAGATGCAATTCAGGTGGGTTTGACCGCAACCCCCAAAGAAACCAAGTACGTCTCGAATATTGACTACTTTGGTGAACCGATCTTTAAGTACTCTCTGAAACAAGGGATTGAAGACGGCTTTCTTGCTCCGTTTCGCCGGATTCAGGTTGACCTGGATAAAGACCTAGAAGGCTGGACACCAGAATCAGGAGAGTATGACGATCAGGGGCAACTGATTGAGCAGCGGGACTACAACCTGCGGGATTACGATCGCACGATTGTCTTCGACCAACGAACCCAGCGAGTAGCGGAGTATGTCAGCCAGTTCCTTCATGATGGCGATCCAATGCGGAAAACAATTGTTTTCTGTGAGGATATTGACCACGCAGAACGGATGAGGGGAGCGATCGCCAACGTCAAACTTAACCGGGAACTAGTGCAGCAAGATCACCGTTACGTCATGCGAATTACGGGCGATGAGAAGGAGGGCAAAGCCCAACTCTACAATTTCATCAATCCTAAAGAGATGTACCCGGTGATTGCCACGACTTCTAAGCTGATGACAACGGGGGTCGATGCTCAGACTTGCCATGTGATTGTGTTGGATCAACGCATCGAGTCGATGACGGAGTTTAAACAGATTATTGGTCGGGGTACTCGTCTACGTCCCGATTACGACAAGAATTTCTTCACGATCATTGATTTTCGAGGGGTAACTCAGCTTTTTGAAGACCGGGATTGGGATGGCCCGCCGATTCAAGATGAGGATTTTGGCAAGGGCGGTAAATCACCTGATCCAAAAGAGAAGAAGGATGAGGGAGGTACGGGAGAACGGATTAAGTATCAGGTGGGTCGTCAGGAGTTCCAGGTTGCGAAGGAGCGAGTGAGCTACTACAGCAAAGATGGCGAACTCACAACCGAATCACTGAAGGACTATACCCGTCGCACCGTGAATGCGGCTTATCAGTCTCTAGACCGCTTCCTTAACAAATGGAATGAGGCAGATCGAAAGCAAGCCATTCTCGATGAGTTGAAAGCGCACGGGGTGATTTTAGAAGCTTTAGAGGACATGGTTGGTAAGGATTACGACCTCTTCGACTTAATTTGCCATGTGGCATTTGATCGTCCACCTCTAACCCGTAGGGAACGGGTTGAAAAGGTTCGTAAGCGGGATGTGTTTGCCAAATACGGTGAAACGGCTCGTACGGTCTTGGTTGCTCTACTAGATAAGTACGCGGATCAAGGGGTTGTATCGATCGAGGATGCAACGGTTTTGCAGCTTGACCCGTTTGCGGAAATGGGAACTCCAGTGGAGTTAGTTAAGAGTTTTGGCGGCAAGAAGCAGTATCAAGCTGCGATTCAAGAGCTAGAGCAACTGCTTTACGAAGATCAGGGTGCTTGAGGCTTGTACCTAACTAAGGTACAACTGGTTCTTAGTCTGAGAGGGAGAACATCTGTATGTCGCTGACTGCCACTATCAAATCTATTCAAGACATCATGCGAAAGGATGTAGGGATAGATGGAGATGCCCAGCGCATTGGGCAGTTGGGCTGGATGGTGTTTTACAAGATCTTCAGCGATCAGGACACGGAGCTAGAGATCAATGAGGATGATTATGATTCTCCGATTCCGTCTGATTTGCGCTGGGATGAATGGGCAGACAGTACCAAGTTAGGCAAGAATGCGCCAACGGGGGATGACCTGTTGAGGCTGATCGATGGGCAGTTATTCCCCAAACTTAAGGCACTCGACGGTAAGAATTTGGAGGGCATTGCTCAACAGCGGGCGCTGTTGTTGCGGAGTGTGTTTCAGGATGCCTACAACTATATGAAGTCGGGCACGTTGCTGCGACAGGTAATAGACAAGATTAACGAGAGCATTGACTTTAACCAGTCGAAGACCCGTAATCTGTTTGGCGATCTCTACGAGCAGATTCTCAAAGACCTCCAGAGTGCGGGGAATGCGGGGGAGTTTTATACGCCTCGTGCGGTGACTCAGTTTGCGGTGGATATGGTGAATCCTCGCTTGGACAAGAAGGAGAAGGTGCTTGATCCGGCTTGTGGAACGGGCGGCTTTTTGACCTGTGCCTATGAGCATTTGAAGCAGCAGGCAAAATCAACGAAGGCTCTGGAACTGGCAAAGCGCAGTGTTTTTGGGGTGGAAAAGAAGCAACTCCCGCACCTGCTTTGTGTGACTAATATGATGGTGCATGGCATTGAAGTGCCGACGAATGTGCGCCACGACAACACGCTCCGCAAGCCGTTGAGAGACTACGGACGGGAGGATCAGGTTGAGATTGTGGTAACGAATCCTCCGTTTGGTGGTATGGAGGAGGATGGCATTGAGCGAGGCTTCCCGACAGAATTCCAGACACGGGAAACGGCAGATCTGTTTTTGGTTCTGGTGATGGAGTTGTTGAAGCCAGGGGGTAGAGCGGCGATCGTGCTTCCCGATGGCACGTTGTTTGGGGAGGGTATCAAGACCCGTATCAAAGAGAAGCTGCTGCGCGATTGCAATCTGCATACGATCGTGCGGTTGCCTAATGGGGTGTTTAGCCCCTACACCAGCATTCGTACCAACATTCTGTTTTTTACCAAAGGCAAGCCGACTACTGAAGTCTGGTATTACGAACATCCTTATCCACCGGGGGCAAAGTCTTACAACAAGACGAAGCCGATGCGGATTGAGGAGTTTGATGCCGAGAAAGCCTGGTGGGAGAACCGCGAGGAAACCGAGTATTCCTGGAAAGTGCCAGTTGAAACCATCATTGCCAACGGCTACAACCTGGATATCAAAAACCCCAATGCACCGGGAAACACTCACGAAGCGCCAGAGGAATTGCTGAAGCAGTATCAGGAAGCCCTAGCAGCAGCAGAAAAAGCCCGTCAAGCCCTGAAAGCAAGCTTGGTGAGAGCTTTGGAACGAGGTGAGGGCTGATGGACTTTAAGACGTTTTTAGAAAATTTTGATGCGATCGCTGAAGCTCCAGGTGGAATTCAAAAACTTCGATCGCTCATCCTCGATTTGGCAGTACAGGGAAAATTAGTCCACCAAAATCCGGAGGACGAACCTGCACAAAAGCTCCTGAGCAAAATAGCGACTGTTCGTAAGGAATTAGTTCAAAAAGGTGTTAGGGGATTACCCACAACTACTTCAAGTACTGAGGATGATTTAGATGAATTGCCATGTGGTTGGCAATGGGTAAAGGTAGGAAACCTTACACAAAAGTTAGGGGCAGGTTCAACACCAAAAGGTGGGAAACAAGTTTATGTTTCTTCAGGCATAAAGTTTATTAGATCACAGAACGTTTGGAATGATGGTTTGTGGCTTGAGGATATTGCATATATTTCTTCTGAAATCCATCAGAAAATGAACAACACTGTTGTTCAACCAGGAGACGTTCTGCTGAATATTACGGGAGCTTCTATAGGAAGAAGCGCTTTAGTACCACTAGACTTTGATGAAGCGAATGTCAGTCAGCATGTTGCAATTGTTCGTCCTATTTTGCAAGAGATGAATCAATGGATTCACCTTTATCTAATCAGCCCCCTAACCTTCAAAAATATTATGGATGTCCAAGTCGGCATCTCTCGTGAAGGGCTTAGCATGACAAGGCTTAAAGATTTTTTTATTCCTCTTCCTCCTCTTGCTGAACAGAAGCGGATTGTTGCCAAAGTGGATGAACTGATGCAGATGTGCGATCGCCTCCAACAATCTCAAGAAACGCGAGATAATCTGCGGCAAAAACTGAGGTCAAGTGCGATCGATTCTCTCATGAAGACTGAAACTGATGAGGAGTTAAAGCAGAGTTGGACGATCGTTCGTGATAACTGGCAGACCCTCAGCCAAAAGCCTGAAGATGTGGGTAATTTGAGGCGATCGGTTTTGCAGTTAGCAGTGCGGGGGAAGCTGGTTTCTCAATATACAGAGGACGGTGACGCAAAGCATGAAGTTGAAAAAATATTTAGGCAAACTAAAGAGTTAGAAAAGTTAGGGAAACTGAGTAAACAGAAGCTCCCGGCTCCTTTACCTGATGAGTTACCGTATGAAATTCCTGAAAATTGGAGATGGGTAAGATTTATTAAAGTTGCGTCAATTGAATCCAATCTTGTCAAACCTGATAGCTTCGAAGACTATCCTCACATAGCTCCCAATTATATAGAAAGGGATACTGGAAGATTACTGCCATACCAAACCATAGCGCAGGATAAAGTTACGAGTCCCAAGCATCGTTTTTATCCAGGACAGATTATTTACTCTAAAATTCGTCCTAATTTGAATAAGCTTGTACTTATAGATTTTGAAGGGCTTTGCAGTGCTGACATGTATCCAATCTCGACTACATTGTATGCACGCTACTTATTAATATTTATGCTTTCAAAGTCTTTTGTAGATCAGGTAACTTTAGAGGACAATCGTTTGGCGATGCCCAAAGTTAATCAAGAACAATTATCTCAAGTTTTGGTTGCAGTTCCACCCTTAGCTGAGCAGAAACGGATTGTTGCCAAAGTAGATGAACTGATGCAAATCTGCGATCAACTTGAGGAGGGTCTGCATCAAAGTCAGCAGCAGGCAGAAGTTTTAGCCGCTTCCGCTATCAGTCACCTGACATTCTGAGAATTGGTAAGTAATGACAATGACCTCCACACTTCGCATCATTCTAAACGAATTCCAAAATCTGTATCGAATAAGGTTTTATCGCGTTGCATCTGTTCATTCTTCATATCTTTGTAAAGATTAGCTAATTGAATCAAATCGAACTCTTTTGCCTCGCTACTGTTCTGATTAAGAATAGGGTATGTCGAATAAACAATCGATACAAATTCAGCCCAATTCTTCTCAGCAGAAGTCTTCATAGCATGGTCTAAGACTTCTTTATCTTCTTGCGATAAAGATAGATGCTCTACTAGAAAACCAAAATCTTTCTTTTCAGGTAATTCAATATTTACATCTGGTTCGAGTCCACAATCGCCAAATTTCCATTTGATTGAGGTAATCTGCTTTCCTCGAACAATAGCAGAACGCCAATCAGCAAGATAAATAATCTTAATCAATCGAATTTTTGACAGCTTAGTTTTTTTAGGGTATCGACTGACAATATATTTGATTATGCTTTTTAGGTCAGACATATTATCAATATCCCTCAGCTTTGGCTTGATCTGGAGATAGCTTTATAAAAGATGTGAGAATTATAAATTGACGCAAAGTATTGAAATAAAAGCTTGAATTCATTTTACTCTTTAATGCAGCTTTTTCAAATGCTTTTTCCTCAGTGCTCTCAATTATAATAACTGCGATTCTTCTTGTAGGAAGTTCTTCGCTTTTGATAGCACAACCGTAATATGTTCGGCTTTTCATCACAAATCTTTTAACAACCTCTTTGTTGATTCTCCAATCCCGTTTTACCCTTTCAAGGTAATCACTCAGTTGGTGATTTGGATCAGGCAGATCATCTACAAAAGCTTCGCCTTGCCCATCGTGCCAAGCTCTACCTATACAGCCCTCATTTTCTGGGTACGAACTTCTACCTATTCTTTGAAAAACAGGATTTTCCGAGTAACGTCCAATCGGTACAAACTTATCTACTCCATCATGAAAATAGACACTAATCCTCTCGGTTCCAGAGAAATTCATTTCATTGGCAAACTGCTCAAGAAGTTTTCTGATAGTTTGAAAGAAATTTGTACGCAATTCTAAAAGACTTTCTAAATTAGCAATTTCTTTCTCTAAAGCCTCAATTTTCTCTGTTTCCTTAAAAGAACCGATAGTTCCAGCGGTGGTCAGTGCTGCTGAAATTGCAAAGACCCGACCAGTAGGAGTAGTAAACCATCTCAATCCATCTCTTTGAATTTCGGGTATGCTTCCAAAACAAGCTAATCCTATGCCTCCTACTAAAGAGAAGAATCCTGATTGATACTTAAACCGAAAACCGAAAACACCCATTTATTCTCACCTTCCGCAATTTAAGCAATGTCGAATTGTTTAAACTAATATGGCTTATACAATTTCTTGTCACCTAACTTTCAGATTTTATCTATTTTAAGTTTGGTATTGAATAAGTGATCGCTTAATTAGTAATACAATTCGGGCAGTAGTACCCAACTTCAATTTCTTCGCGGGGATAATGGGGCATTGCAATGTAATCTGTAAACAAATAATGGTTGCCTACAAAACTTGCACAATTGCGACAAGTGTTTGCAACATACCGTTCCCGCACAGTCTTGCTATATCGAGGAACAAGATTTGCACCTCTCTGATTAGCAAGTTCAATCTCAGAGGAAATTAAATCTTCATTGCCTATATATCCACCCTCTCCTGTAAGGGCTGCCACTTTCATGGACTTCGAGCATTTCCAACATTGCCCATCGATAATTAGGAGCGATTTCTTATACAGATACTCTTTACAATGGCGGCACTTGGGGTTAAGGCACAAAGCAACATAATTAGGATCGAGACAAGCATGATCTAAACGCTGCAAGTTTTCATCGCTTGTTAAGTCATACTGAACAAGGGTGATACTGTTCTGTTGGTAGTATTCGAGTACCTTCTCTTCTGGTTTGTGAGTTACAACGATTTCAATCACAGCAATTGCTCGGTTTGTCTGATCAAGTAAAGCAATATCAGGTTTACAAACTCCTAAGTCATACTCAAGCTCCACTCGCACAGCTCTCTTCAATAAATTTCCAACATGACATCTACTGCAATGTTCACAGAGCCATCTAATTTCTAGCGGGGAGTTTGTATCAATGTGATGTTGAATTTTCTGAGTTAGCAACGTTTTGAAGCTATAGTGCAATGCTGTCTCAGGTGTACAATCTTGAGTTAGTACCTTATGAGCAAAATGGGGACGTTTTTGTTTTCCCCGACGCAGCACTAACTCTTGATTACAAATTGGGCAAAGATAGATACTTCCTTTGTCAGCATCAGCAGCCCGAACGAGTTGTCCATTCGGTGTCATTGCTGTTGCGTAAAGAATGCTTCTGATAATAACTTCCTCCCAAAAAGTTCTAGTTCTAGGCTGTTGCTATTGTTCGCTCAATCTTTTGAATACAACCTTTTAGAGTCTCAATTTGCTGAGCTAAAGACCTAAGTTGCTTACCACGAGCGATCGCTGCTTGATCTTCATACTGCCCAACCTCAGAAACCTTTAATACTTTGGTTTTCTGCCATTAAGCTGAGCTTCTCGGCTTCTTAACTGACAATGAGCAGCAACGGTTCTGCTGTTCCACCTCGCTTAGATTGAGCAACCCAAGAATTGAGTAAGACATTTCCCTCATTGCCAATCCGGTTTTTCTCAGCTTTCAAGATCTTCAGAGTTTCCAGCAATTCGAGATACTGCCTCATGGTTTTGATTCGTGTGCAATCTAAATCGATCATGTGGATTTGCACACGAATTGGCAACCGTACGCTTCTCAAGAAGTGGGTGAACTTCCACCTGGCAGGACATTGGGATCAGAGACAGACTTCTCTCTAATTCCACTCAAATTCAAACTTTAGATGCTAGAGCGTTCAGCCAACAATCTCTTAAGCAGCCTAGCTTTTTATCGTCAGTACGCCACATACGCTTCAACTGTAAGCATTGATGGTGGCTGAGCAATCGCCTAAGTGAATCTTCGTTGTAATCGACAAAGAGGCGATCGCCATCCATGCGAACTCCATCACCCAGTTTGAAGGACATGTAAAAAATCCCTCCAACTTTTAAGGCAGTTGTTAACCGTTGCATTCCCCCGTTTATCTGGTTAAGTGGAACGTGTAACAAAGATGCACAAGCCCAAATTCCATCAAAGGCACTATCAAACCTCAATTCCTGAAACTTGAGATGCAGGGTTGGTTGTCCTATCAACCGAGAACTGAGTTCAACCATCACCATTGATGCATCGATCGCAGTGACAGAATAACCTTGCTCTAAAAAAGCTTTGCTATCTCGACCTGAACCACATCCTGCATCTAAAATATGCCCACCCTTGGGGAGTCTTGACAGGAAGGGAATGTATAGCTCATTCATGTCAATGTAGACAGTTGATTGATAGTAATCCTGTCCATTGGTTTCATAGAAATCTACTGACATAGGCTATCTAAAAAGCTGGTGGGTACTCCTCATAATCCGCTTTCCACTCATGGATCAGAGATTGTCTAGCCTTACTATAGATAGTCTGTAAACGATTATGCCTTTTTATGGGGTTCATCCCTGTTTGTGCCATCAATGTTTCTCGTAAAGGATGATGGCTATTGATCAAGAATTCATTTCGCTTATGGAGTCGATTCAAGTATCGAATATGGGGGGTTTGGTCAAACTTCCCATTTGAGCCACGATTACATTTTTGGCAAGCAAGCACTAAATTCCATACTCCATCTAGCCCTGACAATACCCGTTCTTTTGCTAGAACGAATGGTAGGAAGTGATCAACATCTGCCAAGTTAGGGGATGCTGGTTCAACTGAAATGTCCTGAAAGCAATAAAAGCATTTGCCCTTCTGATAACCGTTTAGGGCATCTCGACAAGATGTAACCGTTACTCGTCGTAGCTGTAAGGATTGAGGAACCACCAAACCAGTAGTGTCAGGAGCATACTCAACTGATACTAAGTTACGGGAAAGATCCAGCCCCCAAGCGGTTTCTACCAAACGCCATCTTGCCTCAACCTCTTGAGGTAAGCTCTCACACTGGCAGCTTCCAAGCATTTTGTATAGGTTGTCAGTCAAGGTAATACCTGAATCTGTTTTGCGATCGCCTTCAAAGAACTTGGCATTGAGTGGAGAAGATCCAACCACATGAAAAGCTGAAATCACATTGGTAAAGCCAAGTTTTACTGTCGCATTGATTAGTTCATCTTTAGAAACTTTGCCAACATTGAATTTTCGGCAAGCATCTAAAAATTCGCTGGAATTACTGGTACCTTGCTTTTCAGCAACCTTTAAGTGTTCTGTGATGTTTCGTGAGAACGGTTCTGCTAACTCCTCCCAGCTAACAAATGACTTTCCAACTGGTGCAATTTCAAGCAGAGTTTTAGCAAGTGAGAATTTGTAAGTTGCTGAATTTTTACCAAAGAGGATGATTGAACGCCAGTAATCTTCTAAAGTTGGCTGAATACTTACAAAATCCATCATAATTACCTCTGAACACGCTTAAAAGCTAATGAGGAACTTAACCAATAGTGCTAAGAACGTTCGGGCGATAGCTTTTATGCTTAGGCTTCCCATAAATCTTCTAGACAGCGCCCAAAAATCTGAATCATCAAACACGACATAAGGCAAAAGCCTCAGTCAATGCGACCGAGGCTTGTTTTTAGAGAAGGAGTAAAGAGTGTGGCTTTTATACTGCTGCAAGCACTGCTTCAACCTTGCTAATTCGCTTCTGTACAGCCTCAATCTGCCAATTCAGTTTTTTCAATTGCTCTGCACGAGCGATCGCCGCTTCATACTGCCCCACCTCAGAAGCCTTCAGATACTTTGATTTTCTACCGTTAAACTGAGCTTTTCGGCTTCTCAACTGCCAATGAGCAGTATTGGTTCTGGCTGTTCCACCTGGTTTGGATTGAGCAATCCAACAATCAAATAACACATCACCTTCACCGCTGATCTTTACTCTTTCAGCTTCTAGAGTCTTCAAGTTTTCCAGCAGTTCGAGATACGCCTTCATAAATTTTATTCGTGTGCAATCTATACCCATTCTGTAAAAAAGCACACGAATCGACAACCGTGATATCCCTTACGAATTAACATCCTACAAAGATACTGTTGGCGAAACATTGCTTAATATCCTAAAGCCTTGAGTCTTCGTTGTTCCCCTGCTGAAACCGATTAAGTTTTGTAGATTAGATGACGGCAGAATGGGCAATTTAGACATGAAGAAATAATTTGCCAACAGTGTCTATGCTACCTTTACGCCTAAAGCAAGCCAGCTTCGAGGAGCGATCGCTTAACGACATTCTTCGAGAGGCGACTGAAGAGTGGCTAAAAATGCATAATTACTGAATCAATTACGTAATCACTTAATTCAGTAACTGCTGGCTATGAAGTCCCGTACTCAGCGTTCGCAGTCTCGATCGGCATCAAGGTTACTGCCTTCAGGTAGACGAGTTTGACAGAGAGTAACACCGCTGAGGTCGGCACCGCTGAGGTCGGCACCCCTGAGGTCAGCATCCCTGAGGTCAGCATCCCTGAGGTTGGCACCGCTGAGGTCAGCATCCCTGAGGTTGGCACCGATGAAGTCGGCAGCGTTGAGGTCAGCATCCCTGAGGTTGGCACCGCTGAGGTCAGCACCGATGAAGTCGGCACCGAAGAGTTTGGCATTGGAGAGTTCGGCACCGCTGAGGTTGGCACCGCTGAGATTGGCAATTTTGAGGTTGGCAACTCTGAGGTCGGCACCCCTGAGGTCGGCAACGCTGAGGTCGGCAACGCTGAGGTCGGCACCCCTGAGATTTCTATTGGCTAGAGAACGACAGTCACCAAAAAATCGATCTGCTAGATAAGGAAATAGCCGTGAGCTTGCCTCCCTTGAACACCCTTCTAATAAGGCAGTTACAGCTTGGCGCTGTCTAGAACGATCGGTTCCTTGCGCATCTACGTAGAGCCGATCTATTCTTGCTTCTCTCAGAGCCGACTCTACAACTAAAGCAGGGACCACCAGAAAAATGAGCAGCCAGAGCCGACTTATCCTTTGACTCCACAAGCTTTTTACAACAAATAGTTCTGCCTGCTTAGACAACGGAAACTGTTTTACATGTTTACGAAATCGAACGGCTTCTGAAAGTTGCGGTCCTTGGAGTAGATATCCTCTCTTGCAGCCAGTTGCTTGCCATTCCTCAGCAGAGGCTTCAATCTTGCGCTGTTGCCGAATCGAGTCGCGGCAGTTGTCGAGCCAATAGGTAAGTTGCTGCCAGTACTCAAACAGCGCCTCATGGGTAACTTCAGCAATTTCATTGTCCTGAGAGGTAGACAAAGTGATGAGTCTGGCTCCAGGCGCAGAGAAGCGATCGAGCACGTAACGAACTTGCTTCGGGTCATCCTCAGCCGCGATCAAACTCTTCACACTAGCCCGACGTCGGGTGTCTCGTGTTCCTTCCCCTAGTTGAACTAACCCAACAAACACCCGTCGAGCAATGTCTTTTTCTTGGCTATTGAGGCTGTCATAGATGCGTTGAGCTTCCCCTGCCAGTGCTCCTCCCACCCCTCCGATCGCTTTTAGTGTCTCACTCGGCGCTCTACCTTCTCCTAGCCCCTCCCAAATTCGAGTGAGAGCAAACTGAAGAAGCGGGAGCGCTCCCTCTCGTCCCTCTGTTTGCTCAATGAGCCGATCTACGATGCCTTCATCCAACGCATGTCCTGCTTGTTTTGCAGGTTCTGCAATCGCTCGATGTAGTTCCTTTCCTGTCATTGCAGGCACGATCGCGCTCTGATCAGATCCAATCACTTGATTGAGCAGTGGGTGCTGCTGAGTTTCCTTCACGAAGTCAAGTCGAAGCGTGATGACAACAGAAACTCGCGCTTCGGGTGTCGCAGCTACCCCAATCAAGCAGTCGATGAAAGCTGTTCGCTCCTGCGCGTCCTTGCACAGTGAGTACACCTCCTCAAATTGGTCTACTAGAATCACGAGGGGGGAAGTATCAATGCTAGGCAACATGTTGGCTATCCGTCTTAACCCCTCATGTTGGGAGCGATCGCTTTTTTGCCTTAGCACCTGCTCGAATTCTGCTGCTTTCGCAGCCGGACTAGGATCATTTGTTGCAATCCTTGCCAGCACTACTGCTAAAGCCTCCAGCGGAGTTGACCCTGGTTTCATCACCACAACACGGGTCTGCCGATGTCCTGGCAGCGGTCGTCGAGCTAGTTCTGGCAGTAGCCCTGCCCGTGCCAGCGAGGACTTACCTGAACCTGAGGGACCAAGAATGGGCAGCAGACGTACAGGTAAATGCTCCTGTGTAGCCCGCTCGTGCAAATCACGAAGGCGATTCCACAATCGATCGACCTGAGCCTCGCGTCCAAAGTAGACATCTGCATCTTCTACTTGAAAAGCGGACAATCCCCGGTAAGGGTTAGCAGCAAGCTGAGGAATAGTGACTTTTGGTTCAGGTGCAGCCTGCTGATCAAGGTGGTAATGATAGATGAAGACTTTATTACCATCCCCAGACACTAAGGCACTACCCAAGACATCGTGGTGAATCTGGATATGACGATCATCAGTTCGTTGTTCCTCAAACATCGGGATGTCCTAAGACTGCAAGTTTGATGATTGGCAGCTATACCAATTCTTACTTAGCTGAGCAGTTGCCCTTTGTCGGAATAACACAACTTATCGATTGCCCAACAAAATCTTCAGAAGTGATTGAGAAAACTATAGATACGTAGTTACCTGAGTTCAGTGATTACGCATTTATTTAATTCACTGCCCTCTTATTAAGAATCGAGTGCTGCAATCAGAACCCCTAAGCCGGTTGTATATGATTCATTTAGAAGCATACGGGAGCAACCACATGAACGAATCTAACTCTCCCTACTCCAACCGCTCTGTCTCCGTTGGCAGAGATGTTACAGGCTCCGTTATCCAAACTGGGGATAACAACACGGCATCGGTCAGCTTTCAGCAAGCTGCCATACCTCAGCCTGAAAGCGTGGATATGATTGCGGTGCTAGCAGCATTGGAAGACATTTTGAGCCAGATCGAGTCTCCCGATCGCCGCAAGATTGAGAATGCTGTGGATGATGCCAAAGAGGAGTTGAAGAAGCCCGACCCCAACAAGGATGAAGTGGGTCAGGCACTTGATCGCGCCCTCGGCTATGCTCAGAAGGTGAATGGCTTTGCTGAAGCGATCGACAAGTTGCGCCCCCCTGTGGAGAAGGCGGCTGGCTGGCTAGGTGAGCACTGGTATAAGCTACTGCCGCTGGTAGGACTCACGGTTTGAGGAATGGCAAAAATGGGAGACGATCGCCACATTGCTATTCATCATGATGCGATCGGCAGCGCCATTGTGTCCGGGGATGGCAATAAGGTCTTCATCTACCACTACCACCTGAATGCACAGGCAACGGTTGCAGCACCATCCTCTACGGTAGAGGCTCCCACACCCATTGGTCCTAATCCTTACCGGGGGTTGGCTTCCTTTCAGATTGAGGATGCGCGAGTGTACTTCGGGCGAGAGGCGCAGGTAGCGCGGCTCTGGAACCGACTGAGGGAGTTGAGTGAGCGGGCGGGGCAATTGGATGCACCCCCCCGACTCTTGCCAATTCTTGGACCCTCTGGTTCGGGTAAATCTTCTCTGGCACGGGCAGGATTATTACCAGAATTAGCTCGTTGTCCCTTACCTGGCTACCACCAGTCTCAGGTCGTGGTGATGACTCCAGGCGCAACGCCATTGCAATCGTTAGCAGTGGTACTCGCTCGCATTGTCACGAGAGATGTCGCTCCGGTGGAGAAGGCAGCGGAATTTGAGCGAGTGTTGCAGCGAGCCAATGACGAGGGCAAACAGGATGGATTGAGACGCATTGCAAACGCCCTTCCTGGCATTGAGTCCTCCCCACTTGTGGTGCTAGTTGACCAGTTTGAGGAAGTCTATTCACTCTGCAAGTCCCCGGAGGTACGAGCAGCCTTCATTGATGGGTTGATTGAAGCTGCTATCGCTGCCGAGGGACGAGTGCTAGTGGTTATCACATTACGAAGCGACTTTCTGGGTGAGACACAGCGTCATCCACACTTGAACGAAATTATCGGCTCTGATCAGGTTGTGGTCGTTCCAGCAATGAATGAGAAGGAATTAAGGCGGGCGATCGCAGAACCAGCAAAACAGGCAGGTAGACCGCTTGATGAAGCTATTGTTGACCTGCTGATCGAGCAGACCGAGGGACGAGAAGGGGCACTCCCGTTACTTCAGTTTGCCCTAACCCGCATCTGGGAGGGAATGGGTACAGGCAAAACTCCGGCTGAGACGCTGCGGGCAATTGGTGGAATCGGAGGAGCACTAGCAGGGGAAGCTCAGCGCATCTATGACAGTCTCACCAGCAAGGAACAGGACTTTGCTCGACGGCTCTTTATTGGGGTTGTGGAGTTGGGAGAGGGCACCAAAGATACACGCAGGCGGGCAATGGTGGAGAGCCTTGTGTCAGCACAGGATGATCCGGCTCTGGTGCAGGCAGTGATTAGCCGATTCTCCGCGTCTGGGGCTCGACTGCTGACACTATCGAGTACTGAGGGCAAAGAGGTAGTGGAAGTCACCCATGAGGCGCTCTTTGAACATTGGCATCAACTCAAACTCTGGCTAGATGGACAGCGTGAGCGGATTCGGCAGCAGCGGCGTATCAATGCTCTAGCAGAGGAGTGGAGCAAGCGAAGTAAGAGGCAGGGCTATCTGTTGCAGGGGCGACAGATAGATGATGCCAGGGACTTTCACAAGCAATGTGGAGATACGCTACCACTGTCCAAGCTAGCAATGGAACTGATCCGCAGAAGCATCAGACAGCGGTGGGTGAACCGGGCAATGGTGGCAAGTTTGGCAGTTATCCCACTGATGGCTGTTGAAGGATTTCTGCGAGAGGAGGCAGTGAAGCGAGATTATGCAACGCTGCAAGGAGTTGATATGACGAGGAAAACGCAGGCAGCCATAGCATTGGTTGCAGGATGTGGGCAAATGGAGGGTTTGCCAAGATTTCTGCATCCGGTGGGAGAACGAGTGGTTGGAAATTGTCGCCCCTTGGTAGACCTAGATTTGAGGAAGGTTGACCTCAGCCATGCCGACCTCAGCGGTACCGACCTCAGCAGTGTCAACCTCAGCGATGCCGACCTCAGCAATGCCGACCTCAGCGATGCCGACCTCAGCGGTGCCAGCCTCAGCAGTGCCAACCTCAGTGGCGCTGACCTCAGCGGCGCTGACCTCAGCGGTGTCAACCTCAGCAATGCCTCCCTCTACGATGCCAACTTCAGCCATGCCGACCTCAGCCATGCCTACCTTAGCAATGCCGACCTCAGCGATGTCAACCTCAGTGGCGCTGACCTCAGCAGTGCCAACCTCAGTGGCGCTGACCTCCGCGGCGCTGACCTCAGCAGTGCCAACCTCAGCAATGCCGACCTCAGCAGTGCCAACCTCAGTGGCGCTGACCTCAGCAGTGCCAACCTCAGCAGTGCCGACTTCTTCAATGCCTACCTCTACGATGCCGACCTCAGCGGTGCTGACCTCAGCAATGCCTACCTCAGTGGTAGTAGAGCTTGGACAACAACGCAATTAAGCGAAGCTAAGCTTTGCGCAACTACACTTCCTGAAGGTGCTAATCTCAATTCCACCCGCAACTGTAAGGAACTGGGCATCACGCCATAGTCTCAATTATCTGCTCCATAATCCACCTCGATCGCTGACAACAACAGCGACGCGATCGTTTCCCTGCCTGCTCCGGCTGCACATCCAAATATTGAGGCAAAGGTAGCAAAGACTCCGTTGGCGAATTATTTTTTCATGTTTAGTTGCTTATTCTATCGCTGTCAGGTTTACACAACTCAATCAATTTCAGCAGGGGAACGACGAAGCCTTAAAGCTTCCAGCTTGTTAAGCAATGTTTTACCAACAGTATCCTACAAAGCCTTTGAACTAGAGGGCAGAATATGAGCTGATCTAACCGAGTCCCTATTGAATTGCTTCAGACGTACAAAGGACGATCTAGGCGATCGCCCTACTGCCTAACGCTCTCTAATGTCTATCTGGTGTAGTTGCTCCACCTGTTGCACTGTCCCTGCAATTCCACCATCCACGCAGGCTCTACCTAAATCATCGACAGGAATATTTGCAGCGAACCATTCCTCGGATTCATCCAATTCAGCGTTAGCCCAAATATCATCTACAGGAATTGGCTCTACTTGCTCAGCAACCCATCCTGAACCACTGGGATAGATTTCAACAGCGTTCAATGGTCTTAACTCGAAATAGAAGTTGTCTGGAACTGGCACGATGGCATATCGGTTAGCGAAGGCATTCCGAGCCATTCCTCCAAGCGTGTCTCGTGTAATGCAGACATAACCCCGTACACCGTTTGCATCTGCCCTATCCTGAAATACCCAAGTCAAATAAGTAGACCCTCCTAAATTGCTAGCTCCATATTCAGGAACAGCAGCAGCACTAGGAGGAAAGGCAGTCAGTAGGGTTGTAGCAATTGCAAGAGTAGAGAATGTCTTCATAGGTAAGAGGGGAGTCTGTGCGCTAATTGTTCCCAGCAGCTAATCCCCTCCTAACCCAAGCTGAAAGGATTGATTCTTAGAGCTAGGATCGCGTTCTGCCTCAACCAGTTTGATCAGTGATTTGACGAAACGAACCTATAGAACCCTGATTCTCCCGTCGCTGTTGAATTTCCTCTAATCGGTCGATCGCCTCATATAGCTCTCGATTCATCTCCCGCTGGTAGCGGTTAAATAGCTCCGGTTGCTGCAATCCCTTACTGACTGCCTCAGACTGCTGAATCGCCTCAGCATGACTATCAATTTGGGCGATCGCCCCATCAATCTCTCGGTTTCGCCCTTTGACAAGCTTCAGCAGCTTTTGGGCACGAGCAACCGCTTCTTTCAGACTTGCTCTAGATACTCCGGCTTCCTTATCCCATAACTCACACAGCCACTCCTCAAAGGCACTGTGATAATTCCAAACTGCACTTCGCTCACCTTCCTTGTAAAAATAGTTGTCCCCAACTGATTCTCGAAACGCTTTCAGTGTCTCTGCTTCCGTATGCTCCGGTAGGTATTTGAGGTCATACTCCAAGTCCATCCTCAGATCCTCAAGCTTTGCCCTCTCCTGCTCTAACAGAGCCTTCATTGAGACACGCTTCTCGCTATACTCCTGGAACCCTTCGAGCGGATTAACCTCCGGAGGAATCACCTGATCCGGAAACTTGATCCGCTGTTGAGCTTTGAGAATTTGGGTATTGGCGATCGCACTCTCAACATTCCACAAGCGATACTGCTTCAGCATCCCCATCGCTACCTGTTGAACCAGGAAATTCTCGACAGGTGACTGAGGCTGGTAGTGGTCTATCAACGATTGCACCAATCCCTCAAAGGTTGATAGGTCTTCCGTCACTAGCAGGGGGGGAGCCTGACAGAGCAGACCATGTTTGGTAGCGTTACGACTGGCGATCGCCTTTCCTCGTTTTGTGCGCGGGCCTCTTGATTTTCTGCCATTGAGTCTAGAAATTTCTGGGCTAGCTACCATACGTCTCAAATTGATTCAAATTGTCTCAAGGTTAGCCTAGCTTTTACTCTGTGGGGGTAGGCTTCTCTGTTGCCCTTGCTAGAGCTGCTAAGTTGTCAGAATGGGTTCCGATCGCTCCTGTCAGTTTCTTTATCTCCTGCCAGCTTTGCTCCCAAAAAGCTCTCTCTAGCTCCCGAAACTCATCGATCAAACCGTAATAAACTCGCCAACGCATATATTTAGGTTTGGCAGGAATTTCATCAGTTCTGGGGTTCCAACAGGTTGCCTTAAGCTTTTTTCGGATTCGAGCAATCCTACAGCTATGTTCCTTAAACCTATTTCCGCTCGAATTGCTGCTGCCGTAGGTCAGGTTTAAGCACTTTCGGCATTGAAAAGGGATGCTGTTCAGTTCGTGAAACGGACTCAATTGAGGAAACAAAATACGCTGAAATAACCTTCCCGCTCTGTTCTGACAACGAGGGCAAACAAACCAGGGGCGTTGTCCTCCATAGTTGCAGTCTGTCCAAGCGATCGCCTGTGTTTGAGTTGTCACTGAACCGTCTTCATATCTGCGTTGCATCGTGGCTTCTGTTTCACCAGCTTTGCACCAGCCTTTGCGGTTCCACTCCTTAATGTTGATGCTTAAGCAAGACTCTACAACCCAACGGGCGGGAGGTCTGCCGAATCTTCCATGTCTACCTGATGAAATGCTGCCCATTGTACCTAAACCATTAGGAAAAGTAGTAAAAACTTAGCTGCTGATATACGTTAAACCGTTGCTACAAAAGGATTTCAAGCTGCGAAAAAAGTTAGCATTTTCCCTCACGTTTCAGAAACATCTATGTAACCCTATTAGACTCGTGCAGTTCTATCTCTATCAGGGGTAAGCAGATATCAACCAACAGGACATACTGATTGAGCCATTTGAGCCAAGCTGTACCGTTTGAGTTGATCTGTTTGACTTTGAAGAGAGCGTTGTCTGATCTACGTTTCACGATGCTGTGAACTGCGATCGCCCGATAAGAGCTTAAATCTTCAGTTGCTTGCTTTCTCTCAAATGTTTGATTACAAACTGTTTCTATTGGCTTTTCTCGTCTCGTTCTCTCTCTACAGTTTGATACTTCTTGAAGAAGAGGTTGAGCGATGTTGAAGCTGGAATGCAAGCCCAACTGTCTATTAACACTTAGTAGAGGGGGGTCTGTAACAGCTTGGCTGAGCAGCTTTTCATTAGATCCTTGCAAATCAGAACCATCATCAACGATCGCTGAAACCCCTTTAGATTCATCTGTTACATACTCTGCCTGAGCAGGTAGTTCACTTACATCAGGTTCAGCGTTAGCAAAGTGCTGTTCTAAAATCGCTGAAACTCCCGTAGGCTGGTCTGTTACATACTCCTCTCCCAAAAAATCAGGATGCCAAAGTTCTAGATATTTCCTGAGAGTGCTGGCACTGCATTGAGCAGTTTTACAAATCAAGCTCTGCCTGTCTCGAACCTTTTCTGGCAAGCTTCCAAACTGCTCAGTGATTTGGGCGATCGCATCCTTGATCCGCTGTAATGCATCAGAACTCCGAACATGGTTAGGAGGTGCCAGAGGAGTTTTAGGCTCCTTTGGAAGACTTTCGTATGGGTGGTATCGGTTACTTCTACGGTTTGTTGTAACCCAATCCTTGACTCGTCTCTTGATGTTTCGCTTGTGGTTACAGAACTGCTGATATCCAGGCAAGCTAGGCAGCGTTGCCACAGCCCAACTTTCTACTTCATCCCAGTCCTTTCCTTGAAAGACTCTGGCATAGATACAAGATTCCTTCAGGATTCGATTGGTTTGTCCTTCACTTGTCCAACCATTCCTTAATGTCGCCTCTAATCGCTCTCGCCATTCAGCAGCGTCACCTGATGCGTTAAATGTACGAGCTTTAGCAACAGCGATCGCCTG
Organism: Oculatella sp. FACHB-28; assembly: GCF_014696015.1. NCBI lineage: Bacteria > Bacillati > Cyanobacteriota > Cyanophyceae > Oculatellales > Oculatellaceae > Oculatella > Oculatella sp. FACHB-28. The sequence goes on from NZ_JACJPJ010000079.1 coordinate 140,794, forward strand.
CTTCAATAGCTCTAAGTCTTGCTGCGATTCTGCTTCATGCCATGAATTGACTAGCAACTCTATGGAGTCGTGAACTGGCTGAAGGTTCTTATCCAGAACGTATGAGCCTTGCTGTAGCGGCAACCTATGAGCCTTGTAAAGACTTCGAGGAAATTTGACGTTCGGAAATATCTCCAACTGTCCATCCTTCACACGAAACCCTGCATCCTGTACAGCATTGGCGACAGCCACAGCCAGCTTAAAGCAGGGCACAGGTTCAGGTATAGGAAAATAGACGTGCAGACCCTCAGAATAGCTAGAGCGGATCGTTAGGGAACGACACAACCCCAAACTCTCCATAACCTCTAACAGCTTCCTGAAAGCCTGTACATCTTTGTAAGGATGGTAAAGGCTAGTGATATCGATATCGAGCATCACATAGCGGGTAGTTCCACCCCTACCACATTTGAAGCGCACCCCTACCAATTCATCAGCCTTAGCCCATCGTTTGCACAACGTCTCTGGGCTTAGGAGAAATCGGCTCACCGTTTTCCAATCAGGTTTACCTTCAGTTGCTTGAGCAACTATGAAGTCCCAAAAATAGAAAATTGCAAACCAATTGAGAACAAAATCTGAAGGCTGATTACTACGGCTAGAGCGGGCGCTTGTTGGGCGATCGCCTTCGCTGTGATCAGTCATCAGCCAGCTTTCCTACCTCTCTTGCTGGACTGACGACTGACGATGCCAGTCAAATAACGCTCGATCGTTTTCCGATGAGCTTCTGGATTTTTTCGGTTTATCGCCCAATCTGACAACAGATCTGGGTTGTACCTGATCGTTCGAGTGTTCCACCTGTGATAGTGAATCCCCTCGATCAGAGTTGAATTCTCTGCGAGTCGATACTGCTTAAGGGTCGAAGGACTGACCCCTATAATTTCGGCAGCTTTATGCTTGTTGACTAACTTAACCGCATCAAGTTCAGAAGTCTTCGACTGAGAAATATTCGTATTTTTCGACATTCTAGAGGTGGGGTAGATAGTCTGCCCGCCTCTCCAACCAAAAGCAAAGATACCTAAACGGATGCTCAACAAGAACATCCCCTAAACTACTGCTTACCTCAGTACACAGTAGTTCAGATGTATTTGAGACTAATGTTAGCTGAAAAAATCGAAACTTGCCTAAACTTGAAGATTTTTTGTGACAAGCAGGAACGTTGCTCCCGTTTAGGGTAGGCGCTAGGCATATCGTTAGAACTCAGGTACTACCAATTCCCGCTTGTTTCCGGCGTAATGTCGGTAAATCACCTCTGCCGAGTTACCAACCAACCGAGCCACATCCTTAGCGTCTAATCCATTTTCTAAAGCCAAAGTAATGAATGTATGCCTTGTCTGATAAGGTTTTCGATATTCAATTCCTAAACCCTCTAGTACAGACTTCCAAACATTTTTACGGAACGATCGGGTATCTAGATATCCTCCCGTGTAACCAGGAAAAACCGATGACTCCGGATCACAGAATTCCGGTCTGATGGCTTGAAGCAGGTTTTGAACTTTCCCATTACAGGGGAAGCGTCTACGGTCTTGGGTTTTCAATCCCTCTCTAACGGTCTTACCCTTGTCAGTCTCAATAAGTGCCTGCTCAAAGTTGATGAACCTAAAGTCATTGCTGATATGCCTCCACTGAAGGGCTAGCGCCTCACTCGGACGGCATCCCGTCATAAACAAGAACTCAACATAGTTTCTGTAGTAATCGTGCTTAAACCCTGAATGCTTCTTGCAGAATTTGTTTTCAGCAATAGCTTCAATGATGGAATCACGTTCAGCCAGAGAGAATGGAAAAATTTCATCCTCTTCTGAACTCTTCTGAGACTTGGGCGGTTTGATCTCGCTTGCCATTCCAGAAAACGGATTTGCAGAAATCCAACCCGACTTCATCGCCCAATCGCAGCAAGCATTCAACCTAGTGATGAACCGCTTGCAAGACTCGATCGGGAAAGTCTTAAGCGAATAGTCCCTAATCTCGTTGGCTCTATCTAGGTCATGCGTAGGCAACTTATGCAAGTACTTCGTAAAGTGCCCATAGACAAACATCATTGTGTTCTCTGAACATTGGGGGCGCTTATACTCAACAAACCGTTCCCACAGTTCCGCAAGGGATGGATTTTCTGGGGTAGAGATTGGGGTAACAGCAACCGTAGGCAAAATTGGCTCAGGCTTGTACTTCGCTAAAGTCTCGTCAAAGTGCCCAGAAATCATATCCATACGAATCTGGCTAGCCTTCATCTCTGCCAATACACGAGCTTCCGGCGTATCCGAAAAGCCTAGCGAGAGATAATGGCGCTTGCCAGCATGAGAAAAGACAAGCTGTAACCGACTATTGGAAACTTTGATCTGTACGGAACCCTTAGAAGCCTTGTGCCTAGCGGTGTTGGAGTTCATGGATGGTTATTGGGGTAAGCACTATTAGTCTACCCCAAAATTACCCCAATCACTACCCCAAAACTGTCCAAACTACCCCAATTTTTACCCCAGGCTAGAACGGACGTATTAGAGTTTGGACATAGCAAAAGGGCTTCAGAATCGCCTGAAGCCCTTGCTGTATAATGCTTTTAACTCTTTAAGCGGGTGGGGGGAATCGAACCCCCATCATTAGCTTGGAAGGCTAAGGTTTTACCACTAAACTACACCCGCGCGATTACTAACAGATTGAATGTGAGGAACGATCGCTCTGTTTCACTCTGTCTTTAATTCTACGCCTAGACTAGGGTATCACACATTGATTCAAGTTTGCTATTGAATTGAACTGATAGTAATTGTGACTTGCTGGTTGTCACTTGCCCAGGGCTCTCCATCTCGCAAGGCAGGGTTAAACTCCAGCCAGTTTTGGACCAGGCACACTGCAAGCTGGTCGTAGGCATAGCTGCCGCTGCTCGTGTTGCCCACCTGGGCAGCGGAAACCTGACCGTTTGCCTCTACTGTGACATGAACATCCACTGGTGTGCCTAAGTAGGGATTTGCTTCTGCCAGATACTGAGCGTACTGCTCCTGTGGGGTCAGGGCTGTTTCCATTCCAGGTTCAACTGGGCAGCCGAAGCTAGTTGGGTTAGGCAGGCGATCGCGCCCCGGCTTTACTGTAGCGATCTGAGTCGGGACATCAAAGGGTCTATCGGGTCTTTGGCTGACAATAGCACTTGTGACCCAGCCCGTAGGGTTAGTATTGGAATCTACCGTCACTCCGGGTAGTCCAGGATCGCCCGTCGGTGGAGTGGGGTTTGCGTTTCCTCCCCCTTCAGCGACAGCAGAATCATCAACAGAAGCAGGATCAGTCGTCGAATTGTCAGCATCAGTGTCCGGATCTGGATCAGCCTCGGTTGAGCCAAGATTTTCTGGTGGAGTGGAATCTGCAGGTTGCTCTGGCTCGGTCGAAGGGGACGGCACCGGATCGGGAGAGGCTTCAACTCGCGGTTCAACGGGTGGCTCTGGGATGGGTTCTGGTGACGGTTCAGGAATGGGTTCCGGTGACGGCTCAGGGATGGGTTGCGGGTCAGGAGGTGGAGCTGAAAACGCTTCAATCGGCGGAGTAGTCGAGGAAGGTTGAGGCTCAGGCTGCTGAGCAATGGCATTAGATTGAGGAGCGTTGGGGGCGATCGCCACGGGATTTGTAGCAGCGGGGTCAATTTCGACTAGATCGATTGCCACGGGGTCAAGCTGAGGTTCTTCCCCAGCACGCCGACCTTGTAGAGGCAAAATAACTACTGCCAACAGCAAGTGAAACAGAACTGACCCAGTTGCCACCGCCAGCCACAAATTAGGCGGATCTGTGTGTCGCCGTCTTTTGTCCGTTATTAGCAATTTGGGTTTAGGGGCTTTAGTCAATCGTGCCATGCAGGGGGTGTAACCGTTGATGCTCCCAAAGTGATCATAGCGAAGGGATCTAAGCAGATAGAGCAGATAGAAACTTAAAACTCCTCATCGCCAACCAAGCCGACGCAGGCAGGGGACAAAAACATAGTGGCTAATCCCTAGACAGCTTCCCAAAGCAAGGCTAAGGAGACAAAAAAACAGCAGACATGCCCAAAAGCTCATGCCGTTTGAGTATGCAAAAGGCGGAAAGGCGACTGAGAAGACTTGCCACAGGTCGTTGATGAATGGAGGGTTGAGCCACACCAAACTAGTAATAAATGGAGTCAAGCTGACGGCTGTAATAAGGGCATAGAGCAGGTGATGGCTAGGTAAACCCAGCCCTAGAGTTAGCAATGTAGGAGCGATCGCCACAAATACTGCTAACCCCGTCCCCGTTCCTTGGGTGCTAGCAAACTGCAAACCCACCCAACCGAGTAAATAGCTCAAAATTCCAGTGAATCCTGAGACAATTCCTCGTCGCCGCTGTCTAAAGCCGCCAGCTGCGGTCAAGCCGAGGGCAGTTCCCAGTCCAGCTAAGCCAAACATGAGAAACCCCGGCTCAACCTCTAGTGCGAGATCAGGAATCCAGCGAACCAATTGTTTAGATAGCAGTTCAGCTAAATTAGTTCCAACAGGCGAACCATAAGCCAGAAAAAAACCAACTGCCGTGCCAATGCCAGCCCCGGCTGTCGCTAAAGTGGTGCTCCAGCACGTGTCAAGGACTGCCCTGAATGTCCAAACGGTGGCTTGAAGGATGGCAGTGGCGATCGCCACAATTCCCCGCTTTCCCGCTTTAATTCTCTTCTGCAAAGCTGCAACAACTGGATTTTTTGGGGTCGTCAACCCCATTGCTGCCCTTCCGTGAGCCGCAACAAACGGCGCAATTTTGTGTAACTGCAGTCGAACTTCCTCAGTTGACTCAGGACGACGCTGCGGATTTGCCCACACCAACCGATCGAGCAAATCCGCGAAGTCAGGGTTTACCTGTACCAGATTGCGCCAGCGCAGTTCTCCCGTAATTGGGTCTTCCAGTTGCACCGGATAGCGTCCCGTCAGTAGGTGAATCAGGGTTCTACCCAGCGCATAGAAATCAGCTGACGGTTGAATGTCGCCTCCTTCAACTTGCTCTGGGGGACTGTAGCCCGGAGAAACCAGACGGGTAGAGCTAATTGAGCGATGGACTGGCTGCGTGTGCATTTGTTTTGCCCCACCAAAGTCGATCGCCACCAGTTGCCCTGTTTCTAACCGCACCATGAGGTTTGCGGGTTTTAAATCACGATGCACAATTTGATGCGCGTGCAGTTCTTGCAGTATGTCGAGTGCTTGATAGAACCAGTTCACGACCCAGGTTTCGGGGCAGCCGTGTGGATGCTCCTCCAAAATGTTTTGCAAGGTTTGCCCGTTAATTTTTTCCATCACCAGGCAAGGAATCGTTGTGCTGATGGTACGCGGGGAGGCATTTTGAGAAAAGCCTGAAGAATTTGCCTCGCCTTGGCTTGTAGCGATCGCCCGTCGCTCTACCGCCACTTCAAAATAGTTTCCTGGCTCCACCTTGGGTATGCCCGGATGGTTTAACCTCGCCAACACTGCCGCTTCCTGCTCAAACAATTCCCGTGCTTTGGGTGCCTGCTCAACTAAAACTTTGAGAACTTTCTCTGTGCGTGACTGCGAGTCGTAAACCGCATAAGTAACCGCGAACCCACCTGACCCCAAAATTTGCAGCGGCAAATAGCGCCCTCGCAATTGCAACATCGACCCGCAGCGCTGGCAGAACCGATTGCCCCAAACCTGACAAGGCTGGGAGCAATCTGGATTGATGCAATAAATCGACACCGGAGCAGGCTGGGACACGGGCGATCGCTAGGGAAAAGACACAAATATCAGCATCTAACTTCAAACTGTAGCGCTCAACCCCTGTCAACTGACAAACTTCCCGCAATGCATCGAGCTATTCATGAGCAGCATTGTAGGGTGGGTGAAGCATCGCAGAATCTAATAAAATCCATGCCAGAGTTGAGTTTCACATTGTTCCACCCAACTCCCATTAGAAGTTTTGGCAACTGAAGCCGCAGCTAGAAAAACGAAACCTGGTAACGACGGTATCCTTTTCTTCTCGTCTAATTTCTATTAAGAAATCTTTACCTTGCTAAAAGGTCCTACACCAAGATATGCGCATAAAACATTGCGATTGGTAAACAAAAGCCTGGATATTCTTTATCAAGTTAATAATTTTTGATTATCTGTTAGAAACATAAATGGTCGTTATAGATAAGCAAAGAAGTTCGGAAGTTTACCTTATGAAATTCCTGATATATTTTTTAAGAACCCAATCGGTCGCGGTAGTCGGAAGAAGAGGAGTTGATTATCAGTTTTGATCTAAGCCCTGCATTACGGCCGACTTAAGACGACCGACCAAGATTGTTATTTGCATGTTATTTGCAAGGTTACTGTTTGCATTGCTGTCTGCTAGTGCTTCTTGACGTAGTTTGTGTCGCTTAACTGAGATGATGTTAAGCAGCAACGGGTTCTTAGTTGTCTAGAGCTAATTGATTCACAGGAAGGGAAACGATGTCTTATTCTCAAACACGAACTCAGACGAAATCTGGGTATAAGGCTGGGGTTCAAGATTACAAACTGACTTATTACACCCCAGACTACACACCTAAAGATACAGATATTTTGGCGGCTTTCCGGGTTACGCCTCAGCCTGGTGTTCCTCCCGAAGAAGCTGGCGCGGCGGTTGCTGCTGAGTCTTCTACAGGTACCTGGACAACTGTATGGACTGACCTGTTGACCGACCTCGATCGCTATAAAGGTCGTTGCTATGACATCGAGCCAGTTCGGGGCGAAGACAACCAGTTCATCGCTTACATCGCCTATCCACTAGATTTGTTTGAGGAAGGCTCTGTTACCAACATGTTGACCTCGATTGTAGGTAACGTGTTCGGTTTCAAAGCGCTGAAGGCACTGCGTTTGGAAGACCTGCGGATTCCCATTGCTTACCTCAAGACCTTCCAAGGACCTCCTCACGGTATTCAGGTTGAGCGCGACAAGATCAACAAATATGGTCGTCCCCTATTGGGCTGCACGATTAAGCCTAAGTTGGGTCTGTCTGCTAAGAACTACGGTCGGGCAGTTTATGAGTGCCTGCGTGGTGGTCTAGACTTCACCAAAGATGACGAGAACATTAACTCTCAGCCATTCCAGCGTTGGCGCGATCGCTTCCTCTTCGTTGCAGAAGCCATCCACAAAGCTCAGGCTGAAACCGGTGAAATCAAAGGTCACTACCTCAACGTCACCGCCGCAACCTGCGAAGACATGCTAGAGCGGGCAGAGTTCGCCAAAGAGCTGAAAATGCCCATCATCATGCATGACTTCTTGACCGCAGGCTTCACCGCCAACACCACCCTGGCTAAGTGGTGCCGTGCGAATGGCATTTTGCTCCACATCCACCGGGCAATGCACGCCGTAATTGACCGTCAAAAGAACCACGGAATTCACTTCCGAGTGCTTGCTAAGACCCTGCGGATGTCTGGTGGTGACCACATTCACACCGGAACCGTCGTCGGTAAACTAGAAGGCGAGCGCGGCATCACCATGGGCTTCGTTGACCTGCTGCGTGAAAACTATGTTGAGAAAGATCCTTCTCGTGGTATCTACTTCACTCAAGACTGGGCTTCTATGCCTGGTGTAATGGCAGTAGCTTCCGGTGGTATTCACGTGTGGCACATGCCTGCACTGGTTGAAATCTTTGGTGATGACTCCGTACTTCAGTTCGGTGGTGGTACTCTCGGACACCCTTGGGGCAACGCACCAGGTGCAACTGCAAACCGGGTTGCTCTAGAAGCTTGCATCCAGGCACGGAACGAAGGCCGCTCCCTGGCTCGCGAAGGCAACGATGTTATTCGTGAAGCCTGCAAATGGTCGCCTGAACTGGCTGCGGCTTGTGAACTGTGGAAGGAAATCAAGTTTGAATTCGAGGCAGTTGATACCGTCTGATCAGTTTTGAATGATGAGTTTTGAGTTTTGAGTAGGGCTGTTGCAACTCAAAACTCAAAGCTTAAAACTCAAAGCTCCCTTACAGGCTGGTGTCAAGATGGATCTCAAACAAGTTGCGAAGGACACAGCCAAGACAATCACAAGCTACCTGACTTATCAGGCTGTGCGGACGGTTGTGGCTCAGCTTCGAGAGACGAATCCTCCACTTAGCGTTTGGCTGCATGGATTTTCTTCAACTGGAAAAATTCAGGATGGAGAAGCCTACCTTCAAGAACTGTTGGATGCAAACCAGCAGCTTGCCTTTCGCGTGATGACGGTAAGGGCACACCTGGCAGAAGAAATCGCAGATTTTTTGCCAGAGATGATTCGTACCGGCATTCAACAGGCAAATATGGAGCATCGTCGCCAATATCTGGAGCGAGTCACGCAACTGAGTCCATCGGAACCGCTATCGATCGCCGAACCGCCCATTGATTCAGAATTAGAACCTGATGATGCGGATGAGGCTGTTTAATGGCTGGCGATTGGTAAATATTTAGCACTCAATCCAAAACCTACCGAAACAACCATGCAAACTCTACGCAAAGAACGTCGTTACGAAACTCTTTCTTACTTGCCTCCTCTGAGCGATCAGCAAATCGCTAAGCAAGTTCAGTACATTCTCGATCAGGGCTACTTCCCAGCGATCGAATTCAACGAAACTTCTGAACCAACTGACTACTACTGGACCATGTGGAAGCTACCCCTGTTCAACGCAGGTAGCGTTCAAGAAGTTCTACAAGAAGTAAACGAGTGCCGCAACGCTTACCGTGACTCTTATGTCCGCGTTGTTGGATTCGACAACATCAAGCAGTGCCAGGTTCTCAGCTTCATCATCCACAAGCCAGGTGGCGGCAATAACTACCGCTACTAAGAGATTATGAGTGATAGCGTTAGTCACTTAACTTAGTCTAAAAAGGGAGGAGGACTTTAGTCTTTCTCCCTTTTTTTAGGAGTTGCTCCATTCCTTATACTTAGCCAGCTTCTCAGTTCACTGGTCAACCACCTCGCTTCAGTTAGAGTTTGCGTCTTCAAGCTAAACCTGTACCGTTTCCGTTGAACCCAGATCAGCAAACAGGGTTTCTGGTAGGAGTAGACTTCTGTGGTATTAGGTGTGGAATGCTTTGTAACGAGCATGATTTGAGTAATTGCTCGGCGATCGCCCAATCGCTTTGTTCTTTCAAAGAAAAAGGTTTTGTAGATCAAATAGATCGAAGAGTGATCAATGACTAGCCGAACTTTTGTAAACAAATCATTACAAGCAGCAAACGCAAACGCAACTGAGAGGGCGATCGCTAGACATCCAACTAAGAAATCCAAGTAGATACTTTGGTCGGATGATGTGTAGGGGTCAAGCCAGAGATAGGGCAGCCAAATTCCCCACAAAGGCACTTTCAGGGACAGCAAGGCAAGACTCACAACTCCTATTCCTTGGGGGGGAAATAGAATTTCAAATATGTTGAGAGTTTTGTGTACAACAATACTAGAGCGGGGAAGCTCGGTGACAGATTGGGGTGTATGAGAAGATTCAACAGTTTTTAGTTTAGGTCTGCTTTGAGCCGTTGTGAGGGACTCCAATGCCTCTACTGCGGAAGGTAACCGTAGGTTGAGGCTCGGTTCTGTTATCCACGCTAGCCAGTCTGTAAAGTTAGAGCTGAGGCGAGTTGCTTGACGAAACTGAATTTGTAACCCATCTTCTGATAGCTCAGTGGGACGGCGACCCGTCACCAAAAAAATTAGCGTTGCGCCCAAGCTGTAGAGATCTGAAGCTGGAACTGCCCGTCCACCAAACTGCTCTGGTGGCATATAACCATAAGTTCCGACGACCGTAATGGTGCCGCCTTCTTTTGCTGCAAGAGTTTGTACGGAACCAAAATCAACTAAGTAAACCTGACCTGCTTGATTACCAGGACAATTAGAAAGCAATACATTGCTGGGTTTGATATCCCGATGAATAATGGGTGGCGATTGCTGATGCAGATAAATCAAGATTTCTAGAAGCGACGCTGCCAGTTGCTTCACTTCGGTTTCATCAAACGTCCGTCCTGCTTTCAAATGTTCTTCTAACGATTTCCCTTCTACATAACTTTGCACCAGGGCAAACCCTTTGTAGGTTGGTGTATCGACATCAAGATAATCAAGGTAGCGAGGAATTGCCGGATGAGAAAGGGCTTTCAGGGTTTGGGCCTCTCGTTCAAACAGCTTTAAATCCTGCCAGTCAAAATCTTTGCCGAGTGCTAACAGTTTAATCACAACTTGCTGCTGGGTTTTTAAGTCTTGAGCAAGCAGTGTTTGTCGTCCATTTCGCTTGCCAAGCTGTTGCAAAATTTTGTAGCGATCGCCCCACAGCTTCTCTAGGGCAAACAGCTTCTCAGATTTATCTGTAGCATTGTCAACCATTGGTTTATCTTCTCCGGCTGGTGTCTTCATACCACTAGACTTCCTGCACGAATATAAAGTGAGTGTGACAGTTGAGGATCGCAGCGAAGCAAGATAGCTTCTGAATAGAAGCTAATGTCAGAAGCAGATATGCGATATAACGAGTTGGAGCATCTATCGAAGCGCCACTTTAAGCGCTTGTGTGGGGTCAACCGTGAAACGTTTAGCG
>NZ_JACJPJ010000008.1:0-3100 GCF_014696015.1 Oculatella sp. FACHB-28
CAAGGGGACAGTGTGTCTCAAGCCAAGTTTATTGAAGCAATCTTTGAAATTGCTGCTTAAGGGAATGAAAACGATACGATCGTTTGTCCCTAATCAGTTTTTGCGACACAACCTCCTATCTTAAAGGTTTTGTCGCAATGGCAAACATTCGGCTGGGTGTGGACATGGGCAATGGTGGGGGGCATCTTCGCGTTTTCGCAATGGCAATGGAAGAATGTTAGGCGATCGCTGATTCGTACTGCCATATCCATAATGGTTGCCACGATCTTCTTATATGGACTGTGTTTTTTGGGTTTGCTGAGGGGCACATGGCTACCATTTATTCCGTCGCTATTAGCTCTGATTTTGTACAACAGCGTGGTGATAATTCATCTGATTTATCGATTGCAAAAGGGCTCTACCGTTTCGTCACAGTGACTTTGAACCGTGCGATTTTGAACCGTGTGATTTTGAACAATATGACAAAGACCTCCACTCGATTCGGTTTTTCAAAACATGTCTTAGTATGGGCAGGTGTTTTGTTGATAGGAAGTATGACAATCGACTTCACACTTCCTCCTGCCCAAGCTAGCTCTCTTACATTAACCTCACTTCAAACCAAACAAGTGAGGGGACAGGTTCCAGGACGAAGAGGCGGCGGCGCACGACGCGGAGACTGTCCAGCTCCCTCAATCGAATTAACGGCACTGGTTCCTATGACTGAAGTTCCAACAGAAACTCTGCCTGAAACCTATGTTGGAGGCAGCACAACGGTCGAGTATCCAACGTTCTGGTTTTATGTTCCCTACTTGCAGACTGCCAACCTATCTGCAGAGTTCATTCTACAGAATGATACAGGTCAAGATGTTTACCGAATCACATCAGCCGACCTTCCTGCATTTGAGCACACTCCAGGCATCATCAGCATTTCTCTTCCCTCTACGATCGCCCCTCTAGAAATCGGTAGAGTTTATCAATGGTATTTCAAGTTGAACTGTGGAACAGAAGCGCCGATGTATGTGCAAGGTGGCATTGAGCGGATTCCTCTTGATCCAGATCTAGCCTATCAACTTGCTCATGCGTCTCCTCAGGAGCGAGTCAATCTTTATTTAGAGAATGACATTTGGTATGACGCAATCACCATGCTGGCTCAGCTTCATCGTATCAATTCAAGCAATACAACAATTGAATCCGCTTGGATAAATTTGCTGCAATCAATTGGATTAGAAAATATTCCAACAGATTGAGAAGAAAGATGAAAAGACAAAAAACTATCCTCATTGTTTTGGCTGGGATGGCTGTCTTTAGCTATTTCTCGTCAGGGGCGATCGCAAGCTATTTTTCGTCAAATGCGATTAGCGCGGAGCGCAACTCTGAAGAAAGCTCAGAACCATCCGTTGATTCTCTCGTCCTATCGAATTTTGGTTCTCTTGTCCTATCAGATTTGAACGAGAACCTGCTAAGCCTATCTGTAGAGTTGAGGTACGAAGTAAATCAAGCGTTGGAAGAGTCTGAGAAAGACGATGTGGGATGTGTAGCGCCCACGATTCGTCGTCCCTTTACGGATCTCAATCATATTAGAATTGCTCCTTTCTTTTGCTTCTTCACCGAAGATAAGTCCCTCATGATTAAAGCCGAAAATCTTGCCATACTGCCCAACGGCGAGATAACTCGGCTTGAGGAATTGCTCAGGCGCAACAATATTCCCCAAGGAGTGCTCATACAATTTAGTTTGACATCCTGGCAGTGGATGGATGCAAATCATCAAAGCGCTGTGAATGAATCCACAGAGGCAGATAGATAACTTCTACCTTATCCTTCAAACATCTGACTCACAATATCCTGGTAACGCTCCATCACCACATTGCGACGCAGACTTAACTTCTGGGTGAGGCAGCCATTTTCAATTACATTGTCCTGTGCATCAATATAGCGATTGGTATGAGTAATGATGGTGTTGTCTGCATTTGACTGAAAACTTCTGATGGCTCGTTTACTTTGGCTTACTTCTTGGTTGGAGGAATACGCTGTCCAAAGTCCATTTTAGATTGTTCATACATTTTCTCAACGCAAGGAATCAGTGAGTAAAAGTAAGTCTTTTTATCAAGTTTTGCTGTTGCTGCATGAAATGTTAATCATTACAGATATTCTTAAGCTAGTGATTAACTGCGTTTCATTAAACAACAGCAGACAAATAATCGCAGCAATAAAGCGAACCTGGGTGGAGAACCTTGACTCCTTCGTCCGAACAAGTTCCGAACTCTCTTCGCTACTTTCTTGATACGTTTGAGAGCAAAAGCTCGGCAACTGAGAACGTCAGAGCTTATAGGCTTTGAGCTGTAAATCGCGAAACTAGCATTGGAGAAACTTCAATGAACGAAGCTCATGTAATTCCAGTAGTTCGATCGCTGCGGGAATATCAGGTTTATCGTATCGACCCAGATGCCACAAACCGCTTAGCGATCATTTTTGATCCGGCAGTTGCTAAGCGATCGCTCACATCTTGTATCGAAATTTTTGACGTTGGTGGAAAAACGCCACCAAATCAGCATCAATTTGCAGTCGAGATGTTTTTTGTATTAGAAGGGGAAGGCGTTGCAATTTGTGATGGCAAAGAAGTTGCAATTTGCTCTGGCGATAGTTTGCTTGTACCGCCAACCGGAACTCATGAAATCCGTAATAGTGGGTCAACACGACTTTACACGCTTACGATTATGGTGCCAAACGAGGGTTTTGTAGAATTAATTCGTAGCGGTGTTCCAGACGAACTCGATGCTGAAGATTTAGCAGTACTGCGACGTAGGTCCGTGCTTTAATCATCGAAAGTAGAGCTAAAAACAATATGAAGCGATTCCGAGCCACCACATTTAGTACATCTGCGTAAGTCCTGAGAACATTAGGAGAAATACGCCACGAATTTGAAAGCCGCGCTATCCGTCGTGCAAACGTACAATCAGAATTGCCTTTTCAAGAGTGATTATGTGGATAACAACCAGCATGGATTGAGCATCAACAAAGACGAAACATTAACACAGCCGATCGAAGTTTAGCCATCATCAGATTTATATTTCTTTATAGAAGAACGCATAATTTCAGCCACTCCAGCTTGAGAACTTGATAG
>NZ_JACJPJ010000080.1:0-17525 GCF_014696015.1 Oculatella sp. FACHB-28
GGAATTGATCAGGGGGATAGTGTCTCTCAAGTGAAGTTTATTGAAGCGCTCTTTGGAATTGCTGCTTAAGGGAATGTAAACGATACCGATCGTTTGTTCTTAATAAGTTTTTGCGACACAACCGTCTGCCCACTGGTGCATTGGCTCAACTTGCAACTGATGTTTTCATCTGTTTAAAGTGATCAAAGAGGGGTAAGAAGTAATCAAGCTCTAAAGCTTTTATACGGTGAGTATTACTTATCAAAGCATAGTAAGTGAGTCGTTTCGGTACTGAGGCGAACTTCCCTGAATAACTTCCGACCCTTCGTCCGAAGAAATTCTAAACTACCCGAAGCAAGAGGGAAAGGATTTGCGACACAAACAGTGCAAATCGCTCTGGAAGACGCTCAAGAGTTAGGACATCGAGTTGCTATCCTGCAAGCATCTGCGATGGGGACTGTGTATCAACGAATGGGCTTTCAAGAATGCTTCCCCATCAAAATTTATCCATGGCAACCGCTCTCCACTTCCAACTTCTGAAGTGATTCTTTCTCACAGTGCTGCAACCTCGATTTACAGGAGCATCAATACCTAGCCGTACTGCACAATTTTTTCTGAAACTGCATAATTTTAGCCTTTAAAGCTTGAGAACCTTGTGAGGTATCGCTTACAACCTCGCAAAGCTGACACTGCAAAGGAAAAGGATGAACAACCTAAATCGGTGCGTCCGGGAAAACACAGAAGCAATTCAGGCTGACCCTCTAAGTAAGTCACTAGGAGAAAACGTATGAGCCCTACAGCGACTCAGCAAAAAGAAATTTTGTGGTCGCTCTACTGCTTGACTTACAACAACTTCAACTTAATAAGAAGGTAAACGATGTGCGGCAATTTTGGGTTTTTAGGTAAACGAGTTCTTGAAGACGGACAAGAGCTTCTACCAGCGCGAGTTGTGGAGGCTTTTAATCAGATGGGGCGCGAAACTGAGATTCGAGGCGAACAAGCTGGAGGTGGATTGACTTTAGCACGTGACAAAAATAACCAGATTACGTTTGTTGGTGAAAAAGTCTTGAATCGGAAGCGGAACAATCTCACACAATCTTTAGAAGACGCTTTTGAACTTGTCAGGCACGAAGCTACTTCTAAAGGCACAAAGCCGCTAGAGTCAGTCGTAATAGGAGTATGGCATTATCGCTACGGAACCAGCAGCCCTCCTGCCATTCTTGAGACTCACTGGCATGAATGGATGCCAGCTAGAAACGCGATCGTTTGGCAGATTAAAGACGGCGAATGGATTCGCAGTATAAAAAATGTCAATCACCGCATTACTCATAACGGAGATCTTGATACTTTTCAAATCTTTGGCAAACAAATTGACAACGCAAACCTAGGTTTGTGGCTCGAAAGAGTGTTACACACCCCTAATTTTACGACTGGAGATTCCCCTAAAATATCTGGGCTGATGGATTTGTTAATCACTCAGGGGATGTGGGATGCTTCATTGAAACTGGCTTACCAACTTGAGGTTGCTGGATCGATTGAGGCAGCTTTTGGTGGGCGAAAACCTGCTAAACATGCGCCCAACACTGCTCCTTCCCAACAAGAACTAAGTCGCTGGGCTGAGATTTATGAGGAGATCTGGCAAAAACACAATGATGCGGAGATTCTGTTCCATAAAGAATATTTGAGTCATCTTGAGGCTCAGCTTTTAAAGGCTAGCAAAGATATCTTACCCAGCCAGCGTTCCAAGGAGGAGCAGACTGCTTTTGTAAGAGCGGCAATTGATGCGTTTCTACACAATGATCTGTACCGGGCGACGCGGATATTTATGTCACGGGCTGAAGGCAGCTTCGGTCTGGTTACAGTCTCGACTCTTAGTGAGGAGAGCTTAGTGCTGAGTTCTCAAGGACAGCCGATGACGATCGGGTTCAATTTGCCGGAAGCTTACATGGTTTATGCTTCAGAACCTGCTGCTGTGAATTCGGTGTTGGTGGGAATGCCAAACTCCTACCGTTTAGATTTAGATCAAGAAGCTGGAGAAGTAGCCTTAGTGGGCACAAACAGCGTCACGGTCTATTCGATGGCAGAGGGTCGCGAATTGCTCGAGTCAGAGCTAGAAAAGCGATCGATGCCGATGCAGAACAATCCATATATTCAGCTTCCTAAAGTTGAAACTCAAGATCCGGTTGCAAGCGACATTCAAGAAATTCCGCAGGTGCTTAAAGCGATCGAGGCAACCTGGCTCAATCCGAGATCTTGTAACTCTCAAAGTGCAGAGCACTTGTTAAGTCTCCTTATTGAAAAAGTTAAGCGCTTTGATGAAAAGCGAGAAAAAATGCTCAGAACAGGACTAGCAAACGAACTGGAGCAATCACAAATTGTTGATTTCTTGATTACTGGCATCGAGAATAGCTTGTGGGTCGGCGAAAGATTTGCTCAGGACTTAAAAACACTCTTTCCTCACTTGAATATCAAGACGCTGTCTGCAAATCGGGTATTAAGACAACTACAGTACGACCTTCAAAGTCTCAACTTGAGTAAAGACTCGATCGTGCTGATGATCAGTCAGTCTGGTCAAACCTTTCCAACCCTGCACGCGACTCATGCCCTTGATAATCTCTACCGAGCAGGAGCCATTAGCGGGCTATTTATTTTAACAGGTGAGCTAAACAGCCGGATGGGATTCGCGATCGCTCAATCTTACGTTAAAGGGGCTGCTTTTAGCCGCAGAATTTTTACCAATGGCAGTGGGCAAAGAACGGCTGAGCCTGCTACCTTGACTGCCGCCGCCGCTCATCAAACGCTCACAGAGCTTTTGCTTTATCTTGCTCACAGAGTCAGACAAGTGTTTCCCGACTCAAGCCCCTTAGGGATGACACTTACAGAAGAAAGCTTAGCAATCCTTGAGACCATCAAGGCAGATTTCCTCGATCGCAGTGTTGCTTTGATCACTGGAACTACTGCTAGGGGAATGAGGCTCAAGTCTCCAGAAAATCGAAAGCTGATTCGTACTGGTCGCAAGTGGGCACTTCATGTCACTGAAGTTCCGCTTGCTTGGGCAATTCATGCTGTGTATGTACTGGTCGTGCTTGGATGGACAATTCCATTCGGATACATCATTCCAATCACTCAAATGATCTTGCTCTTGATTTTGCTGGGACTTTTCTTCCCTCACGATCTGATTTCACGAATACTAACACTGCTTCATCCGGTTCTCACCCTAGCCGACATTGGAATTGCTATTTTTGGTCCTTGGCTGTGGACGCTGGGACTTCGTTATCTTCAGCGCAGACAACTTTTAGCCCGCACAGGCAAGAGAGTTTTGGTGATCGGAGATGTGCCTTGGGTGCATCAACTCCTAGAATCCTACGTCAGCAAACTTTTTTCTCTCAGCTACGGAGTTGCCTCTTTGGATATCCATGGCGCTAATCCGCAGGATCACATGCTGCACCAATTTGGGCATCGAGTGACCAGAGGTACTTTGGTACTTCTGGGCGTACCTGACGGACGTCGCAGTCAGATACAACGATGTGATGAAGATGCTGCGATCATGACAGGTAAACAATCCGATGGAGTCAGAAACACTGGCACAGGCCCAGAGGTGGTCGCGCTTGGGCATAATCCGGCGATCGCTCGTAAAGGCTTTAGTGACGCGATTATCTTAAGAAGTAGAACAAACGCTCTGCTCAAAGAAACAGTTCCACTGGAGCAACAAGCTGTGATCGAGGCATTAACCGAAGCGCGCTTCAGCTCATTTGAACGCTTGTTAGCAAGCTACGTGCTTTTTTGGGCGCTTGCCAAACAGGTTGCTTCATTTCCCTTACTCAAGTATCAGCATTGGAAGTCACAGAGCAGAACCAGAGTCGCAACCACTGCTGCACCGGTGTCAGGAATGAACTTAGGGGCCTGCTTGTCCAACCAAGCTACGAAACAGGGTTCTGTTACAAAAACTATCGGGAATGAGTAACTCATTCTGGACTCAATTAAGCAACAAGTCCAAAAATTCGAGACATGAATTCCAGTAGAAATTATCTGTCTGTCTCCGTGGCTTCATTAACAACACTTTAATAATTTGCATCCGTCCACTGCCAGGATGTCAAACTAAACTGTATGAGAACTCCTTGAGGAATGCCGTTGCGCTTGAGCAATTCCTCAAGTTGAATGATTTCGCCGTTGGGCAGTATAGCAAGATTTTCGGCTTGAATTATGAGGGACCCGTTATCGGTAAAGAAACAAGAAAAAGGAGCAATTCTAGTGTTATTAAGATCCGTAAAAGGACGACGAATCAGGGGCGCTACACATCCTACATCGTCTTGTCCAACCTCTTCCAACGCTTGCTCCACTTCTTGCCTCAACTCTACGGATTGACTTAGCAAATTCTCATCCAAATCCGACAGGGTAAGGGAACCAACAGGTCGTTCTGCGATTCCTTCGGAGTTGCGCTCCGCGCTAATCGCATTTGACGAAAAATAGCTTGCGATCGCCCTTGACGAGAAATAGCTAAAGGTAGCCATTCCAGCTAGAAAAATGAGGATTAGCTTCTCTCTTTTCATCTTTCTTCTAAATCTGTTGGAATGTTTTCTAATTCGAGTGACTGCAACAAATTTATCCAAGCGGATTCGATTGTTGTATTGTTTAGATTGTTGCGATGAAGCTGAGCCAACATAGTGATTGCGTCATACCAAATGTCATTCGTTAAATAGAGATTTACTCGCTCCTGAGGAGACGCATGAGCAAGTTGATATGCCAGATCTGGCTCAAGGGGAATTCGCTCGATGCCGCCTTGCACATACATTGGTGCCTCTGTTCCACAGTTCAACTTGAAGTACCATTGATAAACCCTACCGATTTCCAAAGGGGCGATCGTAGAGGGAAGAGAAATGCTGATAATGCCTGGGAGCTGTTCAAATGCAGGCAAGTCGGCTGATGTGATTCGGTAAACATCTTGACCTGTATCATCCTGCAAAATGAATTCTGCGGATAGGTTGGCAGTCTGCGAGTAGGGAACATAAAACCAGAACGTTGGATATTCAACCGTTGTACTGCCTCCGACATAGGTTTCAGGCAGAGTTTCTGTTGGAACTTCAGTCATAGGAACCAGTGCCGTTAATTCGGTTGAGGGGGCCGGGCAATCTCCGCGTCGTGCACCGCCGCTTCTTCGTCCTGGAACCTGTCCTCTCACTTGTTTGGTTTGAAATGAGTCTAATGCAACCGAGTTAGCTTGAGCATGAGGAAGTACGAAGTCGATCGCCATGCTTCCTATTAGCAAAACACCTGTCCATACTAAGATGTGTTGTGAAGAACTGAATCGAGCCGAAACCTTTGTCATATTGTCTAAAACCACGCTACTTGTGCAAAATCACATCGTTCAAAGTTGCCGTGATGAGGTAGAACCCTTTTTCGATCGATGAATCAAATAAATGATCACAATGCTGTTATATAAAATCAGAGCTAACAGCGACGGAATAAATGGCAGCCATCTGCCCCTCAACAGACCCAAAAAACACAGTCCGTATAGGAAAAATATGGTAACTGTCATGTATAGGGCGGTGTGAATCAGCGATCGCCTCACATTCTTCCACTGCCATTGCCAGGATACTAAAATGCCCCCCACTAGTGCCCATGTCCACACCCAACCCAACGTTTGCCATTGCGACAAAACCTTTAAGATAGGACGCTGATCTAACACTGCACTTAGCAGTTGACTAATCATATGGGCTTGAACAAACACACCCGGTAGTGCAACATTAGAATTTGTTGGAGTAAACCAATAATCTTCTCCTCCTTGTGCTGTAACCCCTACTAAAACAATTTTGTCTTTGATATATTCAGGATTAATTTGGTGATTTAAGAGTTGCTGGAGTGTGACGCGGGCAGCAATTTCCTTCGTAGAACGGTAGTTCAGCAAAATTTCGCTTCCACCTGACTCTGATCGTGGATAATTGCCACGATTTGATCGCAAAACTTTAATCACCTGATCCCCCAACTGTAAATCACCGTTGGCAGTAAATTGAGTGGTTATCTGTTGATGATGCAAATATTGAGCAGCAATTTGAACACTAAAGGCGCGCTCAACATTGCAACGAGAGGCTTGAGTTCGCAATAATGGCAGCATCCCCAGAAGATGACGGCGGAGTATGCCGTCACTATCCTCTCTAAAATCACTAAAACCCACTCGATCTGGCGGCACTTCTGGAGGTGGATTAATACTGGGAATCGTTGGATCATCAAAATCTTCTGCTTTACAGACGGTAATGAGTCCCCGAGTGTGCCCCAAACGAGCCGCTAATTCTGCTTGATTAGGATCTACAGGAAAGTCGCGGTAGATATCTAATCCAATCACACGAGGTTGATGTTGCTCTAGAACACCTAATAGCCGGGTGAGGGATTGATCAGACAGCGATGTCTCAACGGGTTGATTGAATGATTGAGTTGATTGCGATCGCCGCTCTAACAGTTCTCCGTTTTGTTGCTGTGCCTCAATATCGGCATCCGTGACTTCAACAATCAACAGACGCGGATCAGATCCTTCATCCGGTCGCTGTTGTAGCATCTGATCATAAACGCTCAGCTCCCAAACTTGCATCCAGCTTAAGGGACGAATACCTGTAACTCCAACGGTTACAACTAAACTGACCAATACCACAAACCATCTGTTGCGAATTTGGCGAATCAAATGCCATCGATTTTGGGTGGAATTAGAAGTAACTTCATTGCGGCGATCACGAATAGTATCTGTAACTCGTGGAGTACTAGCAAGCGGAATCTGATTAGCACGAATCTCTGTACCGAGATATTCAAGAGTTTGAAGATGTTTATTCGTTACACCGTTGACCAATTCCTGCCAAGTTGGTGGAATTCCCGCTGAGTTCTGACAAATGATCGGAAGCCAAGTTGCACAAGGAAATTGGTCTTCTATGCCTTGCAGCCGCTCTCTTGCTTCTCGCATGGAGAGATAAAGTGACTTACCCCCTGCAAATGCTGACAATAAATGCTTCAAAAACTCCTGAGCAACGCGATCGGGCACGGGTTCTCGCATCACAATCATTTGGGGTAGATGCAAGGGTTCTAATGCTTGAGCCAATCCCAATCCATCACAAGAGTTAAAAATAGCGAGTTGTAAGCCTTTGGCGATCGCCTGCCTCAATCCATACTTCAGTTCCTCCAGATTTAATGTTTCCTGTGGATTGATATAAATTAATCCGCGATCGCCCTCCGTTCTACTGTGTCCAGCAAAAAACAAAATGTCCCATGCTTGATCCCAAAGCTGCTGATTAATCTGCTGTCGTGGCGGCTCTACTAAAAATGTTACCGTCGCATCGGGTAGTGCTTGTAGAAATTGACGATCAGCCTGCACATTGATATTCTGACTGTTTCCTAAAATCGCCAGAATTTTTACCTTTCGATCGACTGCTGTCAGTGGCTCTACCTCAATTCGTTCAGACACGGGTGCACTCAATGCCACTTCGGTTTTTGAATAGCGTTCAATAAAGCTCCACAAATGCCAGGGCAATCGACGTAACTGTGAATCTTGAGTCCGAATCAACACTCGAATCGAATCATTCAAGCTCAAAACTTCCCGCAGCCGTTGATCTAGATAGCGAAATGAACTTGACTCTAGCCAGCGGGTCATCTGGTGCTGTATTTTTGTTGCTGATTGCTGACAGTCCTCCAGGTAATTCATGGAGCCGCCATAGATAATCTCTTGTGGCTGAATGCGGCTATTAATGCTTGAATGTCCAGTACTCAAACTGCGATAGAGCTGTTGCCATTGAAATAGGTGTAGAGCTAATTCTGGATTGGGCGGCAACGTTCCAAGCAGCTCAATTGACGGGCGATCGCGCTCACTGCCAATCTCCAGCATGACTTGAAAGCCCTGCTGAAAATCACCATTAAACTTGAGAACTACTAGCTTTCCATCGGTAGGCACAACACTTGCTCATTCCTTTACATGACATCAGATAACAAACGTTTCCACCACACTAATATCATTCAGTGTGATTTCAATGCTAAACCGTTCACCTGATGCACCCCGAAACTTCAATTGCAGCATATCCGTTTGACGGGATTGTGCCTGCATCACTGCTATTCCCTGCTCATCCAGCACCTTAACTTCCAAATCCTCTGGCAGATAGGGAGCCGCACCCATCGGACAGAGCTTCACCCAAATATCAACTTGACATAAGTGATTTGGCATTAACCCTACCAGCAGAGCCACTTTATGGCTATCTAACTGCGGTGTCAGTTCAAGCAGCTTACCGCGTGTCGTTAAGCCAGCTTGCCCCGAATGACTAGATAATTCCAGACTCCTGAAGCTGAGTATCGGTTGCGGTTCAAATAATTCCTCTATCGCCTGCCAACCGCCTGTAAATACTCCCTGCATCCACTGACCCAAGTTAACCCACTCCTTGATCGGCTCAGGCTGTTTTTGTAGTTTGAAATAGTCCAGCAGTGTGACGATCGCCTGCAACTGACTAAGCGGCAATTCTTCGGTGTCTACACTTGGCACAAAGCCTAGCAAAGTTGCAGTTTGCAGATCTGCATCGAGTCGAACAGCCATATAGCCAATCCGATTAGACCAAACTTCGGGTGGAACACGGCAAACCGTGGCTCCTGGTAACACGGGACGGCATTCTAATTTGCCCTGCCCTGGAATTTCCAAATCGGCAACATCAGCTAGAGCTTGAATAGTTGGGTTCCAGCTATCACTTGCTTGTAGGTTAGTTGCAATGCCCAACCAACCCAAATAGGAGCAAACTGCATCGACCGCCAGGGTATTGAGATAGACCTGTTTCGCCTTTTGAGGGTCAGAATGCTGTTGGTAAAACTGCTGGGCTGTATAGTGCCCCTTGAGCGTGAGTGGAACAGGCAGCGTTAGATCTTGCTCGGTAGAACTGGTCATACTTGGGTCTCTTAAGGCTACGATAAATAAGTCTTTAATTTCGGCGCAAACCGAGTCAGACAACGTTGGTAGAAGCTACTCAGCGTTGGAATTGCAATATTGAGCTCGGCAGACAAATCCTGCCAGGAATATCCTTCTAGCCTCCTCAAAGCAAGATATCGAAAACTGGCGGTTGGATGGTTAGCAACACAGGCTTGTTCAAACAGTCCTTCTGGGTCTTCCTCTAAACACTCCTTTACCTCCTGTGAGAGATGGGGAATCAGCTGAGGATTGAGTTCATATGGGTTACTTTCGTCTAAGCTCTCCAACGTTAGACGCTTAACCGTTCTAGCATCCATGCCCTCATAGACAGTTGGTAAAAATTCACGACTCGCTATGATAAAAAACCGTTGATTTAGCAGAAAATTGACCCATTGCAACACTTCACCCTTTTGAGGGTTGTAGGAATCAATGCGTTCACAGATAAATGAAAACAGATGTTGTAGTGCTTCTACATAAATTTCCTCATATAGCATTTGAAACTGACCTCGCCGGGGACGAGAGAGCTTGCCCGAACGCTGTAACACACCAATTAGCTCGGTTAAAACCCGTTGTCTAGCTGAGCTACCTGGAGAGCGGTGTTGAGCTGCGATCGCAAGCTGTCTCAAGCGATCGTCTAGTTGGGGCTGTTCTAAACGTTCGTCCGGTTGATTCATCGGTTCCTAAACAGAGTTTGTGACGGCAGACCATCTTGAGGCTATCCACCTCTATAAAGTTCTCAAAAATTCAGCGGTATTTATATGCACTCTTCCCTCAAAATTCAATTTCTTTAGAATAAACTTTGTTGGAGATAAGGTTTTTGAGGTTGGAAATTGTTTTGTAGCGCGGCAGAGCATTGCTACAAAACAGTTTCCGATAAAGTCTAATACTGCAAGGTTACTTGGCTTATATCTGCCCTAAATGAACCGAATTTAGTATCTGTGCGTAAAAATAGAGCCAATTTTTTGAGACCTGTATAGAGGTAAACAAATGGTTCTTGCAGGAGTGTTTTAATGATGACCTTTGAGGAAGCATTAGCGATCGTCACGCCAGCCCTATCCCCCCAATCGCTCAGCGAGCTGCAACTTAGTGTTTTTCGAGGAGCCTGGAATAAGGAGTCTTACCAAAAGATTTCGCTGAAATTGAATCACGAGTACAGCTACATTAAGGATGTAGGTGCAGAATTATGGCAACTGCTGTCGCGGAAATTAGGAATTCAAGTAACAAAACTAAATTTGCAAAGTGTTCTGATGCAGTATGCTCAGCAAGGGCAAATGCAGGAGCAATCTGCATCATCGCAGTACAGCTGCGTAGACTGGGGAGAAGCTCCTGATGTTTCCCAGTTTTGTGGACGACGGGCGCAGTTGACTGTGTTGGAGCAGTGGATAGTACAAGACCGTTGCAGATTAGTGGCGATCGCTGGAACAGGTGGCATCGGCAAAACCATGTTAGCGACCCAGCTAACCCAGCAGCTTGTGGATAGCGATCAGTTTGAGGTTGTAGTATGGCGATCGCTACGGCAGGCAACACCTCTGATCGATTTCCTGAGTGAGTTGTTGCAAGCGGTTGCACCTGAACAATCCTATCCACTTCGACTGGATGCAATGATACGTCAGTTGCTAGAACAGTTGCGCCGTCAACGCTGTCTGCTAATTCTAGACAATGTTGAAGCAGTTTTGAGTGGCAGTGAATTGATAGGAACTTACAGACTGGGTTATGAAGACTACGGTTGGTTGTTTCAGCAGTTAGGAGAAGGACGACATCAAAGTAGCATCTTGCTAACGGGTCGTGAAACACCGACGGAGATTGCAATTCAAGAAAGTCCAACAGCAGCCGTTCGGTTACTGCAACTAGAGCCACTATCGATTGAGGAAGGAAGAGCAATATTAGCGGCGAAGGGGTTATCTGTACAAACGGAACAGGTGCAGAAATTGGTTGAGCGCTACCAGGGCAACCCATTAGCGCTAAAGCTGGCAGCAACAGTAATTCAGAGTTTTTATGATGACAATGTTGCAGCCTTTTTAGTTGAGGAGAGTCAGTTGTTTAAAGATATGCATGATTTGTTGTTTCACCAGTTTGACCACCTGAGTTTGTTGGAACAACAGTTAATGCACTGGTTGGCAATTCATCGGGAAGCGGCGATCGCAGAACAGCGACAGTCCAATTTACTATCCTCCGTTCCTCAAACGCACTTGCAGCATACACTAATAGAATCTCCAGTGTTAAGCAGTTGGGATAATGTTAACAACACTCAGCAGTTTGCAGTGATGAAATATATCAACAAACAGTTGAATGAACAGGTTTGCCAGAAGGTAAATTAGTTGTGGCTTAGCTTAGTAAATGGCTCGCCTAGAAACCGTGTCAGAACCCCATCACCGCCGAAAGGAAGAAACGCACTTAGAAGCCTGTTTGAACTTGAGCTTAAATGCATTGCGAGATGATGACACAGAAGTATGGCAGAACTTTGTTTGGCTGGGGGTCTTGCCAGATGATACGATCGTAGCCGCGCCAATGGTTGCCACTCTCTGGGGCATAGAGGAAGCAAAAGCTGCTGACCGGCTAGCACTCCTCTGCAATAATGTGCTGATGATGGCTATTATTCATGCTCATCTCGCTTGCCATCTAGGACAAACCGCCATTTTTGCTGCCGATGTGGCACTCACTTGGCGGTTAGCGGAAGATCTCTTTGAAGATCATCCATCGCAAGCGATCGCTTTGCAATGCCGCTATGCCCTGATTGTGTCCACCTTAAACAGCCTAAGTACTGATTTACCGCCCCCTTCACCAGGTGCACTGCTCCAAAAATATGTACGGGTTCCTAAACAAGGACTAGCTTATGCTTTGCAAAGCTCGAACCCAGAAACTAAAGCAATTTTACTTACGGAGATCAGCGATTATCTACCACAAAATCTAAAAGAAGAAGCACTGCAAGAAGCTCTCGCAGCCACCAAGGCTATTCAGTATGAGAACGATCGTCTCAAGGCTCTAAAGATCTTAGCGCCTAAGCTGCCACCTGATTTGTTACAAGAAGCGCTCGCCATTGCTAAGGATATTCGGTTTGAGCGCGATCGCGGCGAGCGTAGCTTCAGCTTTGATTGCCCTAGCGTCCGAGATGTCAAAGATGCAAACGGGTAAACTTTTTCCCCTTTGGCAAAATATACTCCACTCGTTATCTTTCCAATCTCGTCGGGACTTTCTGCCTGATATATTGGCGCTAAATTCGGTTATCTATGCTCTGGGAGATCGGGCAGCAGTGGCGGAAGTTTTGATTGCGATCCAGGATGTAGGACGGTGGTGTCCGTGATACCGATAAGTTTCACCCATGCGAACCTCTTCATCGCTTCAATGCCGCTCAATGTTCTTCTGGCACTATTAAACGACTTAAATCCCATCATCGGTTTTACGGTTCGTTTAATATGACGGTAATCCTGTGAACAGGATGATTTGGGGTAAGAAATGCCGCCACTTAAACCAAGGGGAAGGAGACATGGAAAGAGGAGAAGGCAAAGTTTAGGGCTGTGTATGCCGGATTTCCAGCCGCTCTCAATGCGTTGGTGGTGGCAAAAGAGGTCTTTGCAGAGCTGGAGCGAACAGACTAAACTGAATGAACACATCTACTCTTTGCAGGAGTTGCGATTGAGCAAAAACAACGCGCCCAGGCTTTAAGTTTTGACTCCTAGAAGAGGTAGTTTATGACAGTACAACATTCATTTTCTGAGCATTCTGACATCTCTAAATCACCTGATCAGACACTAAGTGCGATCGTTACCGTGCGCCCTGACGTTGAAACGCTAACTCGTCAGCGCCTGCCCTATTTTGTAGGAATCTCTAAAAGCACGGCTGGCGCAAAGGGAGTTTCAATGAACCTCGTGATCATTCCTGCGGGTGGAACTGCTGAGCCACACTTTCACCGCGACTATGAAACCGCAATCTATCTCATCAAAGGGCGTGTAGAGACTCGTTACGGTGAAGGACTCAAACAATCAGTGATTAACGAAGCGGGAGATTTTATCTTTATTCCTCCAGGTGTTCCACATCAGCCTTACAACTTGAGTGACACCGAACCCGCTCACGCGCTTGTTGCTCGAAATGACCCAAACGAGCAAGAGAACGTTGTTCTCTACGATCCAACTTCCAAAGGATAAAGGCAAACCATACTGCATTTTTTTGCGATCGCTCTAGTGCCAACAGGTTTGGGCTGTCGATCGAACTGAGTAAGATGACAATGAGAGACAGCACACAATTTTATGATCAGGATTGGGGAACAAGACATCCACTGACAGGAAATCTTCCTCAATTGGGTGAACTCAGGCAACGGTTTGATCATACAACTCCGGTATTATCCAGTCGGCAAATGGGCTGGAACGGGATTTCAGTTGAGCAGTATCACCATCTTTCAAGTTCATTTGAAGTTGAATTTCCTGCCCCATCAGATCATTGGCTCGTCTTACCCTTAGGGCAACCTGTCTCTGTAACTCAAAAATCTGACGATCGCTTGCATGAATCCGTCATTCAGAAGGGCGACAGCATCCTTGTTCCTGCTGGACAACCGAAGTACTGGTGTCGGCGCGAAGGCATCTGCTATGCGATGCACATTCACTTGAAACCAGAGATGATTAGGCAAACCGCTGAAGCATCTGAAATGGATACAAGGCGAATCGATCTCATGGAGTGTTTCGGTAGGCAAGATTTACAGCTTCATCAGATCGCCATGCTGCTTTTAGCGGAGTTGAAATCAGGCGGCATGATGGGTCAATTGTATGTCGAATCATTATCTCAGGTGTTAGCAATTCATCTGCTACGACACTATTCTCAGTCTGCACTAATCATCAAGTCTGAGAATAGAAGTTTAACTCACTCTCAATTGCAGCAAGCGATCGACTATATTCACACCCACCTCAATCAAGATTTATCACTGGCTGAGCTGGCAGGTGTGATCAATATTAGTCCTACTTACTTTGCGAGTTTGTTCAAACAAGCTATGGGAATATCGCCGCACCAGTACGTGATCCAACAGCGAGTGGAACGGGCAAAGGTGATGTTGAAGAGAACAGATTTGGCGATCGCAGACATTGCCTTACGAGTGGGCTTTTCTAACCAAAGCCACTTAACACGACACTTTAAACGCCTAACTGGAATAACACCCAAGCAGGGGCGCTAAAACCATAAGAATGTGACAAAACATTGTAAGAATCTGCAAGAAACCGAGTATTAGAACTGGCTACACTCTAGACCAGTAGGAAAAGAACTTAGACACAATGAGAAAGCAACTGATTAATCCACCACAACTTTATGATGGGAGACTACACGGAATGTCCATCACCTAGAAGATAGCAAGATTGTTGATCGTAGGAGTCTGGGTGATTTGTCTCTGCATTGCAGCAGCTACGCAACGAAGATGTTGCATCACTAACAAATGAAAACACTACTCCTTCCAAGCGATCTACGATCGTTAGACACTATTTCTCGTCCTCAATCATCTATATGTCAAATCAACCTGCACCAGAAATTGAGCTGCTGCACGCAGCTTACGCCGCCTTCAATGCGCGAGACATCGATGCCGCCCTTGCCCTCATGAGTGCCGACGTGGTTTGGCCGCGTGCCTTTAAAGGCGGTTTTGTTCGTGGACCAGAGGAAATCCGTGCCTACTGGACGGAGCAATGGAGCGAGATCGATGGGCATGTGGAGCCAGTGGCTTTTCACCCAGAGGATGGCGGGCGCATCTTGGTCGAGGTGCATCAGGTTGTGCGCGACCTGGCTGGAATGATCCTTGCCGATGAGCGTGTGGGACATTGTTTCACTTTTGAGCATAGGCTGATTCAAAGCATGGAGATTTGTTCGCTTCCATAGTTCACTCCGTCCAAGTTTCGGTAGCTCAAGGAATATCGACAGTACCACCAGACATTGAGCAAGATAATTTCGGGCAGATAATGTCACCCCTTAAAGGCAGTAGGAATAGACATTATCCCAAAGTAGACTCCATCCTGATTAACCGATAGGACTCGTCGCCAGTTCTCAATACTGCTATCAGCGATGAGAGCTTGCTCACCATCAATCCCAGCGTTATTTACCAGAATATCCAGGCAACCATAGTCCTGCATGGTTTTAGCAATCAGATCAGGTTGACTACCGTACAGCAGAAACAATAACTGGCAACAGCCCTTTACATTCGGATGCTGCAGCAGATTCCTTGGCAAAAACAGAAACGGATTTAGTGTAAGAACTGTTTAAATCTCACATCGTTTTGTACGATGCCGATCAAATACATTCTTATTAAACAGCAGTGGGTAGTTAGTTTCAGTACTGGGGTGAGCTTTTACGAACAACTTCAGACCCTTCGCCCCAAGAAGTTACAAATTACTCTAACCCTTTCAATGTTGAATCAACAGCCGACACCGTTCGAGTGGGGGGCAAGCAGGACACAAGACAATAACGGGCAAGAGTGCGACGAGCGCAGCACCGAGTTAGCGGTTCAGGTGCCTGTACTGCGTCTTTGTTGGTCTCACCCTCGCGCTCGATGAAGGCAATGCTCATGCCAAGCGACCTACTAGTGTTGTAGGATTGCGCCACTCATGGGTAAATTTGCCAAATCTTTTGCTCATTCACACTTTGAGTATGACAAGCTGGGGGACTCACGATCGCACCGTCATTGCTGCACCGCCGCCGCGCCGAGTCGGTTCTGCCGCTGCCGTCATGGTGCGATCGGGTCGAATCACAATTCCTGTTGCTGCACCGATTTCCGGTACAGGTTCGAGGACGTGACCCAAGGCAGAAAGCGCCTGACCCAATTCAGTTGCTTCAAACCCGCTATCAACTTGCGTCACGCCGCCATTGCGCTGGGAAATGCGTGGAGCGGCGATCGCCTGATCGATCGGCAGTTTGAACTCGATTAGATGCGTGGCAATCCCCAAAACGGTCGTGATGATCGTGGAGCCGCCTGGAGAGCCAAAGGCGATGACAGTACCATCCGGGGCAAAAGCGATCGTCGGTGCCATACTGCTGCGTGGGCGCTTTTGGGGTTCGGGCGCATTGGGATGGGGGCGCGTCGGGTCGAAGTCGGTGAGCTCATTGTTGAGGATGAAGCCGTAGCCCGGAACGACGATGCCGCTGCCACCTGTCGCCTCGATCGTCAGCGTGTAAGAAACCACATTGCCGAGTTGATCGGCAACAGTCAAATGGGTAGTCGATAAGCCTTCATGGTCACTAATCTGGGCAGCGGGGATCGCGCTCAAGCTAGGACTGGGATCGGATTGGAACGGCAGCGGATTCCCGGCGGTCGCTTTGGCATCACGACCTCCTGTCATCGCTCGATCGCCCACTTCTGTCCGTCGCAGGTCGGCATATTCGCGGCTGAGCAATCCAGCAATCGGAGCATCTACAAACTCCGGATCGCCCAAGAAAGCAGCGCGATCGGCAAAAGCAATCCGTTCTGCTTCGATCAGCTTATTGAGCGCTTGCGGACGATCGAGGCTGGCGAGGTCAAAGCCTTCCAGGAGCTTTAAGGCTTGTCCACCCGTGATGCTGCCGCTGCTCGGTAAACCCATGCCGTAAAGCTGATAGCCGCGATAGTCAATCGCAACTGGGGTTCGCACGTGCAAATCGTAATCGTCCAAATCAGCCATCGTCATGTTTCCCGGCAAAACCGCAAACGGCGGATTTTCGACGGTTGGTGGATGCTGCACGGTTTGAACGATCGCCTCGCCAATTTCACCGCGATAAAATACGTTCGGATTCTGGGCAACAAGCCGATAGGTTTTAGCCAGGTCGGGATTTTTAGAAATCGAGCCAACAGCGGGCGGCGCACCAGCAGGCAAATACAGATCGCGAGTCGAGCTGAAGGTTGCAAATCGAGCTTGATTCTCTTGAATCTGGCTGGCAAACGTGGCGTCCACGGAAAAGCCTTCTTCTGCCAGGGCGATCGCTGGGGCGAGTGCCTGCGCGAGTGAAACGGTGCCGTAGCGGTTCAGCGCTTCTGTCCAGGTCAGCAGCGTTCCCGGTACGCCAACCGCCAGTCCGCTGCTAATACGATTGGGCGAAAACGGCAGCAGCTCTCCAGTGGCGGGATCGTTGAACATCTCGACACTGGTGGAAGCTGGAGCCTGTTCACGTCCATCGATCGTAATTACCTGATCGTCGGTTTTGCGGTAAATCACCATGAACCCACCGCCGCCAATTCCGGCTGAGAACGGCTCCACAACGCCCAAAGTAGCAGCGGCAGCAACCGCCGCATCGATCGCATTGCCGCCTGCCTTTAACACATCAATCCCAATCTGCGTGGCGCGAGCATCAACCGTGGCAACAGCACCTCCTGACCCGATCGCAACGCTAGCAGGTTGTGCAAGCACGAGCGGGTGGTTGATCAATACCAGCAAGGCAGCACACAGCCCGATCGCTGCTAGAACTAGTCGATTTCGCATTACTTACTACATCCTCAAAACGGTGACATCGATCGCATGAGAAACACGATTTTGTATCTCTACGCTCAATCAGTAATGAAACGATGAGATGACTATCTCGACTGTTCTGCGCGCTAAGAAGATAAGAACGCTTGGATTTCGGGCGATCGCAACAAAACCCAGCTTGCAATCAGTTGGATTACAAACGGAATCAATATCCAAACAGGACGAAG
>NZ_JACJPJ010000081.1:0-21945 GCF_014696015.1 Oculatella sp. FACHB-28
GCGCCAAGGATAGTAGGATTCGAGAAATTGTCGCCTGCACTGCTTACACTTGTAGCATTGTCTCCCTCGACGATGCCCGTTCTTAGCGACTTGAGTTGAATTACATTGAGGACATTTCATTCTTCTATCATGCCAAACCAAGCATTACCCTTGCAGCAACGCCCTTTTTTCTAGAGTTCTGCATAGACGGCTTCTTAAGCTATCAACAGCAAAACTCCTATGGAGAAGAAAGATGCAGATTGAACAAATAGAGGTAGCGGTTCCCACACCTGATGGACAGATGCCTGCATTCTTGGCTAAGCCTGTTGGTGGCGATCGCCATCCAGCTATTCTCCTGATGATGGAATCATTTGGACTCACTTCACACATTCGAGAGATTGCGATTCGGCTTGCTAACGAAGGCTATGTGGTACTCACGCCAGATTTATACTATCGTGAGTTGCCTCAACAAGTTTGGATATGACGAAGTTGAGCAAGCGATGGCAATGATGTGGAACCTCGATTTTGGTCAGCCAATAGAGGAAGACATCAGGGCAGCATTGAACTATCTTAAATCCTGCTCTCAAGTTTATCCGGACCGGATTGGGGTAACGGGGTTCTGTTTAGGCGGTGGACTCACTTTTTTCGCTGCCTGTAAGTTTTCAGGGGCAATTGCTGCTGTTGCTCTTTTTTATGGCATGGTGCTAGACGAGTGGGTTGACGCAATACCCAATATCACAGTGCCAATATATCTGTTTTTTGGAGGAATCGATCCCTTCATTCCACTTGAACGGATTCAACAAATTGGGTCTTGTTTTCAAGAGATTGGCAAAGAATACACATTAAGAATTTATCCTGAAGCAGATCACGGCTTTTTCTGTCATGAGCGGTCTTCCTACAATCGTGCAGCCGCAGAAGATTCCTGGAAAAAACTGACACAGTTTTTTCGGCAACATCTACTTCCGGGTTGATAAGGCTATAGTTTTGAGGCCTTTAAGAAACTCAAGCACAACCGGAGAAGTTTCTGTCTGTCGTCGTGCGATCGCCAATTTTAATCTTGGGAAATCACCAATTAGCGGTCGATAGATTACACCTTTTGCATTGAGATTTTGCATATCTTCCAGCACAAATGTAATTCCTGCTCCAGCCGCTGCTAACCCCAGTCGAGTTTGAGCGAGTTCGGCTTCTTGTACAACGTTGGGGACAAATCCAGCTTGCTCACAGGATTTGATGAAGTTGGTATAGAGGACAGGAGCAAGCGATCGCGGGTAAAAAATGAGTGGTTCGTCAGCCAAAGCCTGAAGTGGAATTTGCTTTTGTTTAGCTAGTCGATGAGCGGTGGGTAACGCCGCAACGTAATTTTCCTCGTAGAGCAAATCTACCTGGAGAGCAGGTTCACGAATGGGGAGATAGACAAATCCAATGTCAATTTGGTGGGTGCGGAGAGACTCAACATGTGCTTCGGTTCCACCGCTAACGAGGATCAAATCAACTTGCGGGTATTCTCGACAACGCTTTAAAATACTTGTCCCTAAACAAAACAGAGTTGCTTCCGTTAAGCCAATTCTCACTTTACCGATTTGTCCCTCGGCGACCTGCCGCGTCACCTGGATGCCTTCGTCCACGTCGCGCAAGATCCGACGGGCGGTTTCCAGAAACTTTTGTCCAGCCGCCGTTAATTTAACCCAGTGTTTTGTCCGTTCCAACAGTTGGATTTGTAGTCCGTCTTCTAATGCCTGGATTTGTTTGCTTAGTGCAGGCTGACTTAAGTGTAGGGATTCGGCTGCCCGTCCGAAGTGTAACTCTTCAGCAACTGCAATGAAATATTTAAGTTGGCGAAACTCCATAGAACTCACTTAGCAAAACGGTAATAACTATAGGTTATCAAGCTATCGCTACAAAGAAATAGCGATCGCTCCCTCTCTAACTATGATAAAGACACAGTTGCTTACGGTTTGTAATTGAATTGCAGGCTATGAGCGCCAGAATCGTTGTGGCGTGTTCTTCAAGCACTGATTCTTTTAATGAATTAACTCTTTGCTGAATGGAGTGATTGTAATGCACCAGGAAAACTCTTACTCATCTAATCCGCAACCCTTTTCCCGACGTGCTGTGATCAAAGCCATGGGCATAGGTGCTGCGACTGCGGCTTTTTCTCCTCTCATTCAGGGTGGATCTCAAGCTGCTCAACATCAAGCGACTCAAGCTCAAACGTCGCACAACCAAGTTGCTCAGGCTAGTTCAACTCAGTCCTCAGAAATTATCACAAAGTTAATTCCTCGAACGAATGAACAGGTACCCGCGATCGGTATGGGAACCTTTTTGACGTTTGATGTATTGTCTGACCAGCCACGCAATCACCTTCAAGAAGTAATACGCCGTTTTTGGGATGGAGGTGGACGAGTCGTTGATGTCTCGCCGCTCTATGGGATGTCCGAGGTAAACGTAGGCGAATTTGCATCAGCCCTTAACATCACTGACGATCTGTTTATCACTAACAAAATTTGGGCAACAGGTGAGTATTTAGGTGACGGCAGTCATGCATTACGCCAACTTGAGCAGTCTATGCAGCGATTATCACGCGATTGCATGGATGCAATGCAAGTTCACAGTCTAGTGAATGTCGAAATGGTGATTCCATTTTTACGTGAATGGAAACAGGAGGGTAGAATCCGTTATTTAGGGGTAACTCATCATGATTTGCCCTTATATGCTGCCCCAGTTGCGCGATGGATTGAGAATGGTGAGCTAGATTTTGTGCAAGTTCGCTATTCGATCTTTGAGCGTGGCGTTGAGGATCGAATTCTTCCAGCGGCGGCTGACCAGGGAACTGCTGTATTGGTTAATATGCCTTTTGAAAAGGCACGTCTATTTGAAGTAGTTCAGGGACAACCGTTGCCCGACTTCGCCAGCGAAATCGGCTGTGAAAACTGGGCCCAGTTTTTCTTGAAGTATGTAATCTCCCATCCCGCTGTAACCTGTGCTATTCCTGCCACGACCAATCCTGATCATGTCGTTGAAAGTTTAGGAGCAATGAGAGGTTCACTTCCCGATCAGGAGATGCGGACTCGGATGGTGCGACACATAGAAAGTCTTCCTGGCTTTGACAATCTCGCCCAAATGCCTTGGTATCCCGGCAAACAGTTCAATGGATTGGTGCGTTTGCCAGGGTCAGCTGCGACTCAAAATGCCAGAAGGAGTAATTAACTTAGTGAGTACTGTTAGTGTCTATCATGAATCAGATCATCAGAGGGCGATTGCCTCAATTCATTACTCTGAAACGCTTCCTTGGAAGACTAACGGGAGTTCAATTCACACTCATTCCGTTACTCACTGCCATTCTTCTTGCGGCTGTCCAACAAAATTTTGTTCAAGCACAACGCCCTGCACCTGAAGCGGCCATTGTGCCAAGATTTCAACTGCATCATGTCACCCTTTCTGTGAATGATGCCGAGCGAGTTTCTCAGTGGTATGTGGATACGCTTGGGTTCACGATTAGCGATCGCTTTACTCTCACGCGTCCTAACGGCAGCCAGGTTCAGGTCGTTCGGATAGAAACCCTTGGACTTCAAATGAACATCTCTGAATTTGATGGTTCTGTTGCTCCTGACCGCACAGTGGATGAACAGGGATGGCGACACCTGGCGTTTCAGGTTGACAATGTAGATCAAACCTATCAACACCTACAGGCTAGTGGGGTGCAGTTTCTCACTGAACCCTTTACTTACGATCCGCCAGGCTATCGAATTGCATTTTTCAGAGATCCTGAAGGCAACATCCTGGAACTCTATCAAGACCTATAGCACCTGTGAACCCATTAGGAGTCTTTGTGCTGAAATGTCTTGCGGAGAACCCATTGCACCAGATTGGGAAGCAGTTGATTAGAAGCCGCAGATAGGTTTGCAGAACCGACAACAACTTCATCGCGCTTGTGTTTTACTGCATTCCAGATTGCTTTGGCAACATCGTCAGCTTTTTCGATCACGGGAGTGTCCACTAATTGACTGACCTGGTTTTGGCGCGATCGCAAGTCATCTGCATCCTTACCCCTAAAAATGGCTCTTTCTAAAAAATTAGTTTTGATTATGTTGGGGTAGATGCCGCAAACGTGAATTCCTTTGGGCGCTAATTCAGAATGGAGCGATCGCGTCAAACCAGTCACCGCAAATTTGCTTGTAGAGTAAGGCGTTAAGTAAGGAATAGGTACGATTCCACCAATAGAGCCAACATTCACAATTGTTCCAGCCTGACGTGCCAAAAAATGAGGTAATAAAGCATGAATCGCGTGAATGTAGCCCCAGAGATTAGTATCAATTGCTTGATGCCAATCTTCGAGCGAAAATTCCTCTGCTGGGCCGGAGATATAGATTCCAGCGTTATTGACCAGCACATCAATAGAACCATACTGATCCAACGCTTTTTGCACCATCAGGTTTACCTGGTCAGGCTGTCTCACATCCGTAGGAATTGCAGTGGCAGAGTGCCCCGTAGCCCGAAGTTCTTGAGCTGTTGTCTCCAGACGATCAGCCTGTCGAGCTGCAAGCACAACATTATATCCGTGGCTAGCAAACAAGTGTGAAGTTGCTTTCCCAATCCCTTGAGAAGCTCCTGTAATGAGTACGGTGGAAGCCATATCTGTAAGTTTGAAATGCTGCTTTCGTCTTCAGTGTGTGAAACAGTAGCTCAAGGAAGCGTCTGACTTTTGTTAGATCTTCTGTAAGTGACCAGGGCCATCAAAGTCATGAGAAGAATGAGTTTTTGTTGACGACATCACTTTTTAACTTTTCGTAATCTCATCCTATAGACTTGCAGGCAGCTTAGACCCATAGACAGACTGCAACAACTTGTTAAGTTCCTAGCATAGGAGACATAAGCGCAAGCAAATGCAAGCGCAAGACAAACATCGCTTTCAAACAAATGTTTTTTTGGAGAGACAATCATGGAAACTAAAACTCGCACTAATACTACAGAAACTCGTTCCTCTACCGATTTGCCTCCTGTTGCACAGGAATATAATGGCGTAGATCGTAATGCCTTTCTATTCGGCTGGACTCCTCAAGCGGAACTGTGGAATGGACGGTTAGCAATGATCGGATTCCTCGCTTATCTGCTATGGGATGCGGCTGGTTACAGTGTGTTGCGTAATGTACTGCATCTTCTGCCCCAGTACGTTGTACGCTAGGTCGCAATTAAGAGCAGTTTCGTAGCGCTGATTACTTCAGTTAAGACAACTTAAGTTGAACCGAAGTCTTCTGAGGTAGAGCGTAGGAGTAATGCTCCTCCGTCCTACTTCAGAAGACTTTATACATGAACGGTAGTGTGGCGGAGCCACACTACCGTTCATGTTTTTGCAAGTGATCTGTGCAAGAGGTCTTTTGATCAAGGCGGGCAGATACCCATCGTTATTGTCACAGCTCGTGATATTGGCTATGAGCGATCGCCCTTAGAAAAGAAAGTACTCGCCAAAATGCGATCGCGCATTGTATTATTCTGACGCTCATCCCTTAGCGACCTGTAAGCTCTGAACTTTTCCGGTTGTCTCAACCAAATCATCTAGCTGTAGGGCTTCTGGTGCATCCTGAGTAGCTAGATCTACCCAAACGCGATATTTTTCCGTTGAAACGGTGATGGCGACTTCATGATTTCGGTTAGAAATCTCACAGCCCAGCGTATATGCTTTCAGCCGTTCTTTTGCGTCAAAAGATTTAGTCAGTTTGTAAAGCTTTCCCTGATAACTCATACCTTGGTAGATGCTTCCCTCAAAATAGAAGCTAAACAAACGAATAGAGGGTTCGTGGATGACGACAGGAAGCATAACAGGACTCACTCCGAAACATATGCTTAGTTTCTCAAATTTCACCCCAAAACCTCATCCGCCTGATTGCTCAACTTACTCAGCCACATAGTCGAATGAAGATTAGAAGCCCGCTTCGTTATCCCGGTGGTAAATCAAAGGCTCTTGCTCAAATTATTCCTCATGTGCCACTGGATTTTACGGAATATCGAGAGCCTTTCGTGGGAGGAGGATCAGTATTTTTAGGGATTAAGCAGCTAAACAACTCAGTTAAGTCTTATTGGATCAATGACTTAAATCATGATTTGTACTGTTTCTGGCAAAGTGCGAGAGATGACATTGAAGCTTTGGCAGAGAAAGTAACAGAAATCAAGCAGAAATATACGGACGGACGAGAATTATTTGAATACTTCACTTGTGCAGATTTGAAGCTCAATGAGTTTGGGCGGGCGGTTAGATTCTTTGTGTTGAACCGGATTACTTTTTCTGGCACGGTAGATTCGGGTGGATATTCTCAGCAAGCTTTTGAGCGTAGGTTTACAGCTTCCTCAATTAGCAGGCTGCGGCTAATTTCTCCGCTTTTAGGCTCTGTTCAAATCACTAATCAAGATTATGCAGAGCTGCTATTCCAGGAGGGAGATAGGGTGTTTATCTTCCTTGATCCGCCCTATTTCAATGCGACAAAATCGCGGCTTTATGGGTTTCGAGGAGGATTGCACACCTCTTTTGATCATGAGCGTTTCGCCGCAAACATGCGGCGATGCCCCCACAAATGGCTGATTACTTATGATGATTCTCTTGAAATCCGCAAGCTATTCAGCTTTGCCAACAT
Organism: Oculatella sp. FACHB-28; assembly: GCF_014696015.1. Lineage (NCBI taxonomy): Bacteria > Bacillati > Cyanobacteriota > Cyanophyceae > Oculatellales > Oculatellaceae > Oculatella > Oculatella sp. FACHB-28. The sequence goes on from NZ_JACJPJ010000081.1 coordinate 6,606, forward strand.
CGTTGAATGGACATTGCAATATGGCATGAACAACTACAAGCAAGAATTTGCTGCTAAAGGTAAGGAGTTGATGATCAAGAATTACTGATTAGCAGTGCTATGATTAGCGACGATCCACTCGTCAAGAACCAGGAGAGGTGAGTATGAGGCAACATGGATAGGGGTAGCGCCAGAGATGCGAGTAACCCTATGCGGACGATGGACTTTGCCAATGGAGTCATGTGTAATTCCTTACCAAAGAAGCTCTAGCAGAGGGGTTTTGGGTAAGGGCGCAAAGATAATGTGTACCTAATCATAACTTCCTATGTTGTTAAGAAAATGGGCAATGGGCGATCGCCCATTGCCCAATAAACTCATGTCAAACGTTGTGAGCTTATAGTTTCACATTGCTTTACTCACTTAAGTAGTCAATCTGCCGCCATCAGTGCGCCGAACTGCAATCACGGCAGGCCTAGGTGGGTCATTTGCAACTTTGCTGGGCCAGTTGGAGCCAATTGGCACTTCGCGAGTTTGCTTAAACTCTTGCCCATCTGTAGTCTTCATTGCATATTCCCGTGTCTCTGCGGCTCCATCTGTCCGAATGCCGCCGATCTCACCGGGATGCTGGACTGCGAGGAATAGAGTTTGCTGGTCCCGGGTAAAGAAAGGCCCAGTTGTTTCACTGTCAATTGGCCCCATGCCAAACAAGAACGCCTTGCCTGCGTCGTTTCCAGAAGTTGGAATGAACCAAATGGAGTTATTGCCAAACAAACCTCTCAAATTGGACTGACTCACTGCCTCACCGTTTTCGTCAACTCGGCTAGGAACAGCACGGTTGTGTTTGTCAGAAGACATGTCTGTCACCATCCAAAGGTTGCCGCTAGTGTCAATCTCCAGATTGTCGGGGTTGGCGAAACCTAAACCTCCTTCGGCAGGTTCACCACCCAGCGCTACCATTTCCCAGGTAAAGGTCATGGCTGCTGGTTCGTTGCTATCTTCGTTGAGCCGCATAATCCAGCCATATTCATAGGATGTTTCACCATTGGGTCCAACGAAAATGCGCTTGTCAGGGCCACCATCACCCCCAGAGGTTCCAGAAGTGTAGGTGATAAACAGCGTTCCATCGGGTCTAACGTCAGTGTCTTCAGGACGAGCGGTTGCTGTAACCCCGGCTGCGTTTGCTGCGTAGTGAGCATCAATTAAAATTGCACCCTGACGTTCGCGATCGGTGCCTGAGTAAAGCTGTCCTAGCGTGCTGAACTGCTGCTTGAACTGTTGCACCGCTTCATCGCTATCTACTTTGACGATGCCACCGTCAGGGCGATTGGGCAGAGGAATCATGCCACCTTCAATGGTTCTGGGCAGATCAGGGTTGACTGGCGTATCGGGAGCTAGAGCAATCCAGCTACCCGTACCGTCTTCGTTGAATTTTGCGCCATACAGCATTCCTGATGCCAGCAGGCGAGAGTTAGCTTTGGACTGGGGATCGCTGACGGTGCCAGTGCTGACAAACTTGTAGAGGTGTCCGCCCCGGCGATCGCATCCAGAATAGAAAGCCAGTTGCTTGCCTGCTTCTGCCCGAACACCGACTGCCTCGTGACGATAGCGTCCCAGCCAAGTGTGCTTTACTCCGTAGTCGTTGGGGTTAGCCGGATCGACCTCTACAACCCAGCCGTATTTGTTGCCAGCTAGCCCAATCACATTGCCCTGCCCACCAACATCCTCATCGTCGATCACAAACGTCTTGTCGCCCGGAGACATGGAACTGCCGTCAGCGTAGACGGGTTCTGGTACCTGAGCCTGGAAATTTTCCTCGGCACTCAGTACTGTTCCCCAAGGGGTGGTGCCGCCTGAGCAGTTGCCAAAGCTACCGATGATGCGATCGCCTAGTCCATCGGTGTAGCCCTGTACTCTGGTTTTGCGGAACACAGCCGTAGCCGGGCCAGTTGAGCCGAGATAGCGACCGTCATCCAAGCCAGAAGCCCCTGTGATGCGGCGATCGTTGCCTGAGTTGGTGCGCTCCCAAACGCCGTCTGCGTTCTTACGAATCGAGATGACGCTGAGTCCCTGGTCAACCAGCGCTTCTACTGAGATCTCGCGAATTTGAGCCTTGATTGGGTCATTGTCATCTAGAGAATAAGCATCGATTCCGTCTTCTCCGGCGACTTCGAGCGCAGCTTGAACCTGCTCAAACGGTAGAACCTTCCCAAGCACAGGTTCATAACTTGGAATCCAGGCAAGCGGGCTAACATATTCATGGTTAACGGTCAGATAACCTTCACCCTCGCCCGTTTCCACAAAAGACAAGTAGTCATTGTTGTAACCAAAGTGAGAATCCCCAACCGGGTCACCCCAAGCTGCAATCACATCATAAGTAAAGCCATCAGGTAGCACTACGTCGTCTATAACCGTGTAGCTGCTATATTCAGCAACCTGATTAGCAACATCAATACTGCTTGTTTCAAGCGGCATTGGCCCTTTTACCGGAATAAAACTCAACCCATTGGGGGTACTAGCCTGTGCCGCACCCGTCTGAAAGGGCATTGAGAATTTCTGCCCAATTTGGGCGACAGGCGCAAGGGCGATCGAGCCTGCGCTCGCCCCCAAAAACATAAGAAAATGTCGGCGTTTAACAGTCATACAGTTTGTTCTCTCTACAGGATCTCTACCCAAACCAGTAACCGATGCCTACTTTTGAGCGGTCTGCTAGCTCAGAAGGCGTCGGTCAATAAATGCCCATAGTGAGAAAATTTACATAGGTTGATTTAAGAAACGGTAATCTCAGGATTAAGGACTGAACTTTGATCTAGCGAATAATCTATAGATTCTTCAAAGGTTTTCTGACGTTTTAGCTCTCAGTTTTGTGTGACTTTGATCGCAAGTAATCAGAAATTGGGCGGAAAACGAAATTTTGGCATGAATGCAGGAATTGGAGCTTGATGTAAGTCCTGCATTGGAACAATGCTGAACTGAAACTAAGTCTCTAACTTCAAGTGCAGAACGAACTATCAAACTCCGTTAAAACTTTCGACTGACAGGTCATATTACCTATGAATACGCTCACACATTTGCTGCATTTGCCTACTGTTCTAACTGTGAAGGGGTTGCTGCTGGCAGGTGGTTTGATAGTGGGTGTGTCACCTGCTTGGGCTGGAGGGGGTGGACCGCTACAGCAGCCTCGCTATCTGGAAGTGAGAGAGGTGCAGGGAAGTGTCACTTCGCAGCAGCGATCTGTGCAGGTGGGCGATCGCGTTCAGTCCCGGGCAACGGCCATCACAACAGGGGAAGATTCTGGCACTACATTAGTCCTAGACAATAACAGCGGCACTGTTGCAGTTGCAGAAAATACTCAGTTGGCAGTGGATCAAGTCGCTACTACGCCCACGGGTGGGCAACAAACCGAACTCTCGCTGCAAGAAGGAGAAGTGAGAGCCAACATTCAAACCTTTACAAACCCAGAATCTAGCTTTCGGGTAAATACTCCTGCTGGAGTCGCAGGCGTTCGCGGCACGGAGTTTAGCGTTGTTGTGCTGCCAACGGGCGAAACCAGAGTCACCACCTTTGAAGGGTCCGTGGAGGTGACAGCCCAGGGGCAAACTGAGCTGATTCAACCAGGTTATTTCAGCCAGCTTACCCCCGGTCAGCCTCCTACAGAGCCACGTCCTGCGCCCGGAGATACTCGACTCAGTCTTCAGTTTTTGACCGAAGCCGGAGTCGAGCGGCTACAGATTTCGGCAACGGTACCTCCTAGAAGTCAGGTTTTGGTCAATCAGCAGTCGTTGCCCGTCAGTTCAACAGGGGAAGTAAGCGCGGTAGTCGATGTGCCAAGCGATCGCCTCCTGCGGATGGTCGTGCGTGACCCGTTTGGCATTGAGCAAGTTTATGAATTAGCGTTACCGATGATGGCGCTACCTGAATCGCAAGCGACTCCCTCAGAAACAGAGCCAGAGGAAACAGATTCCTTAGAAGCACCGGAAGAAGCAGAGCCAGAAGGCACAGAGCTAGAAGACACAATGCCAAATCAAGATCCATCCATCGCTCCGCAAGAATCATGAGCCAAACAAACGGCGGGTGGGCATCGCCTCCGCTCGATTGTCATCCGCCCGATGGACAAGTTGCTCCGGCTAACAGAAGCGCGCTTCGTCTGATTTTTGGAGTGAAAATGCTGACGCTTGTTGTCTTGGCGATCGCTCAACTGTCGCCTCTTTCCTTCCAATTTGGTGCTTTAATCCACCCAAAGATTGATTTCTTTTCATTTGCCTGAAACTACTTAAAACTAAGTTTAGACTTGTATAGAGTTGTGCTTAAAAGAGACTTTAATTAGCATCAAGTAGCATCAGGGGCATTCACAAGCACGTTCATTAAATCTTATTGGGGCATCTACCCAGCATCAAGCTTGAACCAAGATTTTTTTTGGTTGTTGCAAAAAAATCAGGTACGGCAAGCTAAGTATAAACTGTACATGAACTGGTACTCATGCTGACTGCATTTCCACACTTAAATTAGGTTTATGTCAGACGGCGCTTCCTATATCTTGTTGGTAGACGACGACCCAAGTAACTTGTTTCTGTTAGAAGCACTGCTTCGTTCTCATGGGTATTCAACCCAGTCCGCCAAATCAGGATTGGAAGCGTTGGCGATCGCTCGTACTGAGCAGCCCAGCATGATCTTGCTGGATGTCATGATGCCGGGAATGGATGGCTTTGAGGTCTGTCGAGAGCTACGCGCAGATACTCAGCTACAGGCTACTCCCGTAATTTTTCTCACCGCTCTGGCAGACGAACAGTCTCACCTTATGGGGCTACAGGTCATGGGTGATGACTACTTTACAAAGCCCGTTGACCAGCGCTTATTGCTCACCAAAGTTGCCAGCACGCTGCAACTACAGCAGTTTCGAGATGCTCAAGGACAGGCAAACCTGGCAAAGCCAGTCTCAGAGCCTACCGAGAACGGACAAGTTCCAAAAGAATTGGAACACCAGGATGAGACGGTTGAGCAGGTGAGTGAGGCGTTGCTTGATAAACTGCGCCTGTTTGTGCCAGATCAGCTCTTGTCGCGCATTGCGCCCGCAGGCTTAGATTCCATTCAGGTTGGCAACGCCACCGAAGCAGAAGTCACCATCCTCTTTTCTGATATTCGAGAATTTACTGCCATTGCTGAGTCTCAACCCGCCAGTGAAACTTTTGACTGGTTAAATGCTTTCTTTAAACGCATGGACGAAGCAATCAAAACTCATCATGGCTTTATTGATAAGTACCTCGGTGATGCAATCATGGCAGTGTTTGATCGTCCTCACCAGCACGCTCAAGATGCCCTTACAGCGGCGATCGCCATGCAGCAAACTCTGAGTGAATTTAACCGTGGACGGACTCGGTTCAACTTAGAAGACCCGATTCGCATTGGCATTGGCATTCACACGGGTCTTGCCATCATTGGCACACTCGGTTCAGAGCAGCGAATGGACTCTACGGTAATCGGAGATGTCGTCAATACGGCTGCCCGTCTGGAAGAACTCACAAAGTTTTATGGTTGTTCTGTTCTCCTCAGTGAATCAGTGATTGATCAACTTCAGCAACCTGAACTATTTAACTTTAAGTGGCTTGACTGCGTTGCACCTCGGGGAAAGCAGCAGCAAAGTAATTTATATCAGCTCTTGGGAATGCAAATGCCTGCTTGCCCTGGCACTCATTGTGAAGTAGTGAGTTAATGCAGGTGTGCTTTTGGCGTTTGTGCGGTGACAGTAAGTAACGGTTGATTACTAAGATCGATATCAACTATCAAGAGATTCTTGATATTGGCAAATTTAGGCAGAGGGGTGAGATACCATATCCGCTTGGGTAGTTAAAACCTGAGCGGTTTTGGCTTTTGGTGCAACCTCCTCAACCGAGGATCTTATGCAAACGGATCGAAGTATGTCTGCTCTCAAACCATCTTTTTGTCAGATTGTTCCGCTGCCGACGTTTCAACGGTTACAAGAATTGTTGCAGCAGATGGTTCATGCGACTGAGGCGGAATCTCTAGTGTTGACGGACAGTTTAACTGTGTCAGATGAGCTTGAGCAAATCGGGGTAGGGCAATTTACGCTGATTGTCTCAAAGCCGTTTAGCGCTTTGCTATGGCGGGAAGCGTTTCAAACTGAGAAGAACAGTTTTCAGGATGAGCGGCGTATGTGCCGAGTTGATTTGACCTTTGAGCCAGAGGCGATCGCCACTTTCTTACATCAACTCAACGCTTTACCACACAAACCGACCTTTCCGCAAACCATTAAACAACTTTGTGCAAAGCTACGACCAAACAATGCCCGGATTCAAAGTGAATTTACGCTGCGGCTAATTGCCGCTCTCTCGACTGCGCCTGCGGCTAGCTCAGATTTTTCCTCGGAGGCAAAGCAGCAGTCTCAAACCTTGGAACATCAGGTCATCGAGCGTACTCAAGAGCTACATGATGCTGTGCTGGCAGCCCAGTCGGCAAGTCGGGCAAAAAGTGAGTTTTTGGCAGCGATGAGCCACGAACTGCGAACGCCGCTCACCTGCATCATTGGTATGTCTTCGACTCTCTTGCGTTGGTCATTAGGAGAGCTAAACCAGCGCCAACGAGATTGTCTACAAATTATTCACGACAGCGGTGAACATTTGCTAGAGCTGATCAATGACATTCTCGATCTTTCGCAGCTAGAGGCTGGCAAGGCCATTCTTAATCTGCGTGAATTTTCGCTCTCCAGATTAGCCCAGCAAAGCCTGAAGGCATTTGCAGAAAAGGCAGAAGCGAAGCAGGTGAATTTAGAGATTGATCTGCATCTGGAGCCAGATTGCGATCGCTTTACCGCAGACCCCCACCGAGTTCGGCAAATTTTGTTTAACCTGCTGAGCAACGCGATCAAATTTACTCCATCGGGTGGCAGGGTCACACTAAGAGTTTTTGCGAGTCGAGATTTTGCCACATTTCAAGTCAAAGATACGGGAATTGGCATTCCCGAACATCAGCGATCGCTCCTATTCCAAAAATTTCAGCAGCTTGACCAATCCTATCGCCGTCAGTACGAAGGCACAGGACTGGGGCTGGCGCTGGCAAAACAACTGGCAGAGCTACACAGCGGTTGGATTGACGTAGACTCGACCGTTGGCGTAGGTTCTGTCTTTACTGTGCGACTGCCTGCCCTGCGAACTCAGGCAGTCGGAGCCGCCCCGCGAAAGTTAGATCTACCAGTTCTGCCTACCCAACCAGCCGGACAGATCGTTCTAATCGAAGGACAAGAGGAAAGCGCTAATCTGATTTACCCGATGCTGACAGCAGCCGGATATCAGGTGGTGTGGGTGCTAGAAGGGTCAGCAGCGATCAACCAACTCGAAGTTCTCCAACCGATCGCTGTCATTGTCAACCTGCAACTGCCCGACATCGACGGTCACAGCCTCATCCGCCAGCTACGCGAAAACCCTGCTACCAAAAGGCTCAAGATTGTTGCTTTGATGAGCGACACCCTACCAGAAGACCAAAAGCACTGCTTTTTAGCAGGTGCCGATGATTGTCTAGCTAGCCCGATTCAACCAGAAGAGGTGTTGCAAAAGGTGATTGCGTTGACGGCCGTAGTGAGGTGATGGGGGTTGAGGGTTAGGGATTGGGGTTACCCTTTCCCCTCGTTACAAGGTGAAACTTGGGAACGAGTTGATACTGCTTTCCCTAGCCCCCAGCCCCTAACCCCTTCCCCTCCCTTTCCGGTTTTCACCTCACAACTCAAGAGAGTAGGACATAAGTCTCTTTAAATCTCCATGAAAGAAGCTGATTCTCTCTTTGAGCAAGCCTTACGCTTTCATGCGGAGGAAAGGTATGAGGAGGCGATCGCCACTTATGACCGTATCTTGCAGAACAAACCTAGCTCCCATCGCGCCTGGAACCATCGAGGCTTGGCACTTGCTGACCTGGAGTTTTACGGGGAGGCGCTAGTCAGCTACGATCAGGCGTTGCGCTACAAAGCGACGTACCCGGAAGCCTGGAGCAATCGGGGTGATTGTCTAGCAGCACTCAGGCGTTATCAGAAGGCGATCGCCAGTTTTGACAAAGCGCTAGAACTGGAGCCAACCTACTTTGAAGCCTGGAATGGTCGCGGGGTAGCGCTGTTGGGCATGGAGGAATATGAGGAAGCGATCGCCAGCTTTGACAAAGCTCTGGCCTTTGCACCCGACGACTGCGAGGCTTGGAACAATCGCGGCATTGCATTAATTAGCTGCGACCAATTTGAGGAAGCGTTGGTTAATTTTGACCAGGCGTTGCGGCTCGAACCTGACTACTACCAGGCATATAGTAACAAGGCGAATGTGTTGCTGTTGCTCCAGCGATTTGAGGAGGCAGTCTCCAGCTTTGATCAGGCGCTTCACTTGGAACCAGATGACGTGGGTGCGTGGCACAACCGGGGTATGGCTCTGGCAAATTTGAAACGCTATGCTGAAGCCTTTAACAGCTTCGATCGCGCCCTTCAACTAGGGTTCGCTACACCCGAAGTCTGGCACAACCGGGGCATGATGTTAGCCAATTTGGGGCATCACCAGGAAGCGATCGCCAGTTATGACCAGTCCCTTGAGCAAACCGATCATCCAGACATCTGGAACAATCGCGGTATGGCTTTGCTCAAGTTAGAACGTCATGAAGAGGCGATCGCTAGCTTCGACAAGGCTCTAAAACTGAATCCAGAACTTCACCTCACCTGGGATAATCGAGGACTGGCACTCACAGTCTTAGGTCGCCACGAGGAAGCGATCGCCAGTTTTGACGAAGCACTCCAGCGCAAACCCGACTACTACCAGGCGTGGAACAATCGGGGCATTGCTTTGTACAGTCTGGAACGCTACGACGATGCGCTTGCCAGCTATGACCGGGCCCTCTGGATCAACCCAAACATTCCCCAAGCCTGGAACAACCGAGGAAATACTCTGCGTCGCTTGGGACAGCGAGATGAAGCGATCGCCAGCTATGACCACGCCCTCGACCTCAACCCCAACTACGAATTGGCAAAACAAAGCCGAAAATCTGTCCTTGAAGAACTGACAGCCAACTAAATGCTTCTGCATTAGCTGCATTAACAATGTAGAAGCAAACAATGCTTCTGTATCTGACTACATCAACAATGCAAAAGCAAACAATGCTTCTGTATCGGCTGCATTAACAATGTAGTGAATAACAATGCTTCTGCATCGTGTCATATTTCTTTGGCGATCGCGCAAGCAGGAGATGTTTTTGTAATCCTAGCGTCTTCATAGCTCAAGTCAATTCCAGTCGCGAGGAAGCGGGTTGCCACTTTTTCTGATTGATGTCAACGTTGATCAAAAGGTGTTTTAACTACGTTAAGCCCATGCAAACCCAGAGTGACAGACCCAAGGTTAGCGATCGCCCCTTCCTAGCCGATTCCCTTCGACAGCGGCGACAAAGATTGGCGGCGTTGGTTAGTTTTCCGGTGGTGTTGTGGTCAGGGCGCAGCAGTTCTCGCAACTTTCCGGCTAATGTGTTTCCGTTTCGGGCGAGTAGTCACTTTCTCTACTTTGCTGGGTTGCCGCTAGAAAATGCTGCGATTCGTCTAGAAGGTGGCAAGTTAGAGCTATTTATGGATGATGGCACGCCCGAAAGTGCCCTCTGGCACGGGGAAACTCCAAGCCGCGCTAAAGTTGCTGAGCAAATTGGGGCAGATGCCGCCTATCCATTAGCGGCGTTAAAGTCGCGGACTGAAGAAGCTGCAACGATCGCCGTCCAGGATGCTGCTACTCGGCTACAACAGTCCCATTGGCTCAACCGAATGCTGTCACCTGCCAATCAGCCGCAGGGAATTGATCTGGAGTTGGTAAAGGCGATCGCTACCCTCCGCCTCACCCACGACGAAGCTGCTCTGGCAGAAATGCGCCAGTCCGCAGCCGTCACCGTTCAAGCCCATCAAGCAGGAATGGCTGCAACTGCCAACGCCGCAACTGAAGCTGAAGTGCGGGCTGCAATGGAAGGCGTGATTATGGCGAATGGCATGACCTGCGCCTACGCCAGCATTGTTACCGTGCAGGGAGAAGTGCTGCACAACAATCACTATCACCATGCCCTGAACCCAGGCGATTTGCTGCTAGCAGACGTGGGGGCAGAGACAGCATCCGGTTGGGCAGCGGATGTGACGCGCACTTGGCCAGTTTCGGGCAAGTTTTCCTCGACTCAACGCGATCTCTATGATGTGGTGCTGGCGGCTCATGATGCCTGCATTGAGCAGGTGCGCCCTAGTGTGGAATATCGCGAAATTCACCTGCTGACTGCTAAGGTAATCGCGGCTGGCCTGGTCGATTTAGGTATTTTGCGCGGACAGGCTGAGGATTTAGTAGACATGGATGCTCACGCGCTATTCTTTCCGCATGGAGTCGGGCATTTGCTTGGCTTGGATGTGCATGATATGGAGGATTTTGGTGATTTAGCAGGGTACGAAGCGGGTAGAGTCAGGAGCGATCGCTTTGGACTCGGTTATTTGCGGCTTGATCGTCCCCTGCGACCCGGTATGGTCGTCACGATTGAACCCGGTTTCTATCAGGTTCCAGCGATTCTCAATGACCCAAAGCGACGAGAAAATTATCGGCAAGTGGTGAACTGGGAACGGTTAGCTCAATTTGCTGACGTACGAGGCATTCGCATCGAGGATGATGTACTGGTGACGGAGACAGGTCATGAAGTGCTGACTGCGGCTTTGCTCACGGATGACTGACTCATGCGATTAGGCGTAATGCACTAATTCTGTTCTCTATTCACCACTACTTCACTAATCAACTGACGGTGTTGAGAGACTGAGGCTAGGGTGTTTGCTGCAATCATGCCGCTGGCAGCAACAGCGGGTACCCCAATTCCCGGAAAAGTGGAATCGCCACAGCACAGTAGGTTCTTGAAGGGTGTCTTAGAGCCGGGAAACAATCCTTGTCCTGCCGCTATCGCTGGACCATAGCTGCCTCGATCTCGCCGCAGGAAGCGTTCATGGGTTAACGGGGTTCCCACTAATGTCACGTCGCTGCGATCGTGAATATCAGGAATGACTCGCTCTAATGCTTTCCAGAGAACCTCAGCCCGTTCCTGCTTCAATTGCTGGTAGCGATCGCTGTTGCGATTCACTCCGGACCACAGCTCATAGGGTTCTGTAGCTGGAGTATAGGCATGAATGCAGTGCTTACCAGGTGGTGCAAGGTCAGGGTCGAGCACCGATGGAATGGATACGACAACCACATTTTGAGGTGCATCCACTCCACTCTCCCAATCATTGACAATCAGATAGTGACACTCTAAGTCTGATGGCAGATCAGTGGCATCAATACCCAGATGGAGGTGCATGAAGCTAGGGCAGGCAGGCAAATTTTGCCGTTTTTGTAGAGAGGATGAGCGAGATCCTTCCGGTATTAGCTTGAATGTATCCCAGCTAGACGCGTTCGATACAACGGCATGACGGGCAAGAATCTGCTCTCCCGTTTTCAACTGCACACCCACTGCCTGCTGACGTTCGATTAAAATCTGTTGTACGGTCGTGCTCAAGCGTAGCTGTCCTCCATAGCGCTGCAATCCTCTGATCAGCGCATCGACTAATGCCCCTCCGCCGCCCTTGGGATAGTCCAACCTGACATCAGGGCGATACCAGTCTGCAAACATAAAAGCCATTTCAGCCGCCAGAGTGCCTTTAGCGGGTAAGCCAGAGAGCAAGAAGCAAAGCAAATCCATCCAGTGACGAATGAATGGGTCTTGAACCACTCCCTCTAGCAGTTTGGAGAAAGGTCCTGTTAATTGGAAGATACTTCCAGCTTGTTTAAGCGCATTCGGCAGAAAAGGAGAAAGGGTGTTGAACACGCCCCAGTCCGATCGCACTGCAATAGGAGGAATGGCAGTAGAAGCCGCCTTCAGGGGAGCCATTACCTGTTGCAACCGTTGCCACTCTACGACTGCCTCTGCTCCCCGCCATTCTTGCAAAATCTGCTTAAACGGTTCTGCTCCTACTACTGCCCGAAAGAATCCTTCGGGTAAAAAACAGCCCCAAGCGTTATAGGTTAACCAAGGAATATCTTCTCCAATCGCATCTAAGACTTGGCGCAGCGGATTGGCAGAGGGGCTATAGGAAAGCCCTGAATAGAGAGAGGGACCAGAATCAAAGTAGAACCCTTGCCGTTCAAACGTATGGGCAGCTCCGCCTGGAATGTTGTGGCTTTCACAAACCACTACCCGAAAGCCGTATCGAGCGAGTAACGCTGCACAACAAAGACCACCGATACCACTGCCAACGACCACGACATCTACAGTTTCCATAACTGGTTAACCCGGCTACCTCAATCACCTTTGTGATTCTATCTCTCCCTCATTGATCAGGTTAATGAAGCGATCGAGTGAGTGCTGGATTACAGATATCTCACGTTTACGGCTTTCCAGTTGGCAAGTTCTCAGTGTTAACTGATAATTCCGTTGCTAAACCTGCCCTTACAGGTATTGTGTTTTCTAACAATCTTCTTAGTCAGTATTGTTTCTCTCAGAACTAGCTTGCAACACAGTTAGAACTGCCTTGGGCGATAGTTTATCCTTAAACCAAATCACCTTAGCGGGAGTCTCGCTGACCTTAACGCCTGCTTTCTCCAGGTTAAGCCGTTCTGAGATTGCCAAAATCAAGTTATCCCGTTCAGATTGGCGCACCTGAGAAAACTTTTTACGCAGATATTCGGGTCGCCAGTAGCCAACAATTTCTAACAGAAAGTCGCGTCCGTCAGGGTGAACCAGCCGAAAGTCAGGAATCATGACGCTACCAGGAATTGGGATCAAATCTACTTCTCGTTCCAAAGTCCACTCAGATTTAAGTGCATCCCAGCGATCGGCAAAAGATTCCTCTAACATGCTGTCGTAGGGTTTCCCAGGTGGATAGTGAGTTACCAAACCACAGTCTGAGTTGAGGCTGAAGCGACGAGTTTTTTTAGTGTTGGTGTAGCTGTCGCGGATTTGCAGTTCTGCGGTGAGGCTCCACTTCGTGACGTGCAGCAAAGCGGGAATCAATTTGGCAATATCTAATCCATAGCGAGTGCTAGGTTTGAACAGGCTAGTTGGCCCATCAATGGTGATTGTGAAACCGTGATCGGCATCGCCCTCAATGTAAGCCATCAAGCCAAACAGCTTGAGGTAGCGAAACAGCAACTTATATTCACCCGGATCGTTGCGATGGGCGGTAATGATGATGTGGCTGGCTTTGTAGAAAATGCCCTGAACCTGAGACAAGTTGTAGCGATGCAGCAATGCCTCTGATGTGGGAGCTTCAAACTGGGTCAGAATGCGATTTTCTGCCAGGTCAGCATAAAGTCCAGCGCCAATTTGGTCGGGGAGCACTTCGCGGTCTAGCTCTTGAGTAAGGTGATCTGCCAGTTTGGTTAGAGTTGCCTGAGCCGTTTGGGGAAGGGGGGCAGCTTGGGCGGAGAGCGCAAAAACCCGCTGGCGCAAAAGCTGCGGTTCAAGCGGACTGACGACTTCAAAGGTGCTAAAGCTGCTTTTGAGAATGTGGGCTAAGCCGCGCTTAATCCGGTAGTCGGTATCTTCGCCTTCTAACTCCTGAAGCTGGCGATTCAGTTCGCCCTGAGTTTTGCCCTGCATCTGTTGGAAGAGGTTGATCAGGTCAGTGGCGATCGCCCCATACTTCTGCCCGATCCCCAATCGCTTCGGCGTAATTTCTTCTCCGTTTTGCCGACTAATTAAGAGATCGCTGGGCAACATAATGCTTTCTGGCTAACAGCCTTTATCCTAATACTCCTCATCACTGTAAAGATCGTCGAAACTGTAGCCTCGATTGACCCAATAGTGCCAGTCGGCGATCGCCTCCTGGGTTTTCTCGTTGGCTGCAAGTGGTTCAATATCATAAAGCCTTGCTGTGAAGGTGTCTTCGCTTTCCCCGTCCTGGTAAAGCACCTCAACATATATTTCAGTCGAGCATTCCTCCTCTGAAGCCATGCCTACAACGCTGACTTTTTCACTTTGGCTGGGCGATTGATGCCCTCCAGTTAGCCATTTTGCCTTAAACGGAAAACCAAGCGCATCTTCCAGGTAGCAATACCAGCCCATTGCTTGCTCTTCTGAGCTATACGCATCTACGACTATTTCCATCTCAATTCGATGCTCCCGCTCGTTGTCTCTCTCAACGGTAGACATAGGACACCGCCTAGCAGGTGAATTAAATGCTGATTATAGTAAGCCAAGACTCAATTCAATTCGCATCTTGAACAAAACTTTGTGACTGAACCTCTTGCCTGAGTCAGTCTTTGGAAGTGTGAATCATTGCGCGGCGAGTCACGCGATGATTCACACAACAGATCTGCGAGGTTGCCGTTTGGGTGTGCTAAAAAAAATGCAATGGTGAAAGGGTGAGATAAAGATGAGAATCGGTGCAGCAAAATTCCCATTTCTGCTAGGGTTAGGTGCCTTGTTGGCTGTGTTGAGTCAAGGGGCGAGCGCTTCCCCTCCTCCCTCTCCTCATTCTTCATCTCTCCTCCCTGATTCTTTCGGCAGCGATCGCTGGCAGGTTGAGCTTCAAACGCCTGACTTGCCTACTTTAGGAGAACAGACAGAATATTTACCCGAAGAGTTGGCTGTTGTTCACCTGGTCCTAAAACTAGGACAGCGGCGCGTCTACGTGCATCGCGGCGAAGAAATTTTGGCAAGCTACCCAGTGGCGATCGGAACGGCAGAGACGCCAACGCCAACAGGCGAATTTGAAGTGTTTCAGATGATTGAAAACCCAATCTGGCAAAACCCCTGGACAGGTGAAGTGCGATCGCCCGGAGCCAACAGCGCTTTGGGGTTGAGATGGATTGCTTTCAACGAGATGCCCCACGGTATTATCGGCTTTCACGGTACGCCAACCATCTCCTCAATCGGTCGAGCCGCCTCTAACGGTTGCGTCAGAATGCACAATGCCGATGTAGTTGCCCTGTTTGAACAAGTAGAAATCGGCACAACCGTCATCGTTGAACCTTGAATAGTCAGTCAACAAGACAGCCAATCGATTTGACATTCGTACCTACAAGTGTGCTACAAATACTACAGGTCTTGAGCGAACCTGATTTGCATGAATGCAAAAGGAGGAACATATGGCTGAGTCGGTCGCAGATTTGATCCCTACAAAAATTCCGGCACAGTCCACAGAGGTTCCTGCCTGCTCATTCCTTTTTGTTGAATAGACTTCCTGCACGAATATAAAGTGAGTGTGACAGTTGAGGATCGCAGCGAAGCAAGATAGCTTCTGAATAGAAGCTAATGTCAGAAGCAGATATGCGATATAACGAGTTGGAGCATCTATCGAAGCGCCACTTTAAGCGCTTGTGTGGGGTCAACCGTGAAACGTTTAGCG
>NZ_JACJPJ010000082.1:0-151888 GCF_014696015.1 Oculatella sp. FACHB-28
TTTGCAGGACGTTATCGCAACCGCAGAAAACGGTTTGGCTTGCGCTTGAACCTGATTGCTGGCTTACTCAACTATGAATTGGCACATGCCTCTTGATTCATGCAGGAAGTCTAATGTTGTTTCTCTATAATTACCAGGCGTCACCCCAACGTGCCGTTTGAACTGCCAGCCAAAATGGCTTTGATCGTAAAATCCCGTGAGGGATGCAACTGTGGCGATCGCCATTCCTTCTACTAAGAGTTTTTTGGCATGGCTAATTCGTAGTTGAGTTTGATAAGCAGTGAGTGATAAACCAATTTCCTGACGAAACACACGACTCAGATGGAAGCGGCTCAACCCAGCAAGCTCAGACAGCTGATCGAGCGTAACATCTGTAGCAAAGTGAGCATGAAGGTAGTCACACACTTGTTTAATCGCAATCCTGGCTGACGACAGAGGAGAGACTACAAGACGGTTTTCAGCGTAGTTCGTCAGCAGGTAAGACAAAAGATTCCAGAGATTTATGTCTCGTTCTAACTGCGATTGCAGGTCGGTCTTTTGCTGTAATGTGATAAACAGTTGGTTGAGTTGAGGGTCAGCCAGATAGACATCTGGAAAAAAGGGTAAAATTTCTGACGCAGCTAGATCAGCAGATGCAGATTGAAACCATTTTGGATGGATAGTCATCATCCAGAATGTAATTGGCTCTGGAAGAAAGGTGCGATCGCTTGGTGCATGAACTTCACCCGAATGGATAATACTCATACTGGCGATCGGAATATCATGGGATGCGCCTCGATAGTGGTATGACCTGCACAATCAAAACTTAAACCAAACTGATATTCCTCGTGGCAGTGCTTGGGCAAAGGTTCTACTGTACCTGCGGTATAGCAATATTGCTCTAGCAAGACGCCATCTGACTGCCATGCTTGAACTGAAATGTCTGCTGCTTTTGCTTTCATAGGCAATGTGCGATCGCAATCTACGATATCTTAAGCCAAAGCAAAGCGATCGTATGACGAGTTCTTGCTCAAAAGTGAAGTCTTGCTCCGCTGCTGACGAACTTGAAGGCAAGAGCTGACGAAACAGCCTCACTTCGCAAGAATCGATGAGACAGAACGTAAAACCGTACCTAAAATCTATCTCAACGTTTTGTGCTTGAACGCAGTATGACAAAAACTCAACTCACTACACAATTCACTTTGTCACAAGTAATAGGAATCAGCTTCATTACGGTTTTGATCGCTTTTCCTGCCCAGGCAAAGAATTTGGAGAATGGACAGAAGCAAGTTCAATCGGTTAGTGTCACTCACAGAGTTGATGAAACGAACGAAACTGATGAGCAGACAAGCTTTTATATTCCTGTTTTAGAGAATCCTACAGAGAACAGTGAGTTAGTGGGTCAAGTCACTTCTGTTAATCAACTGTCGGACGTGCAGCCTACAGATTGGGCGTTTCAAGCACTTCAGTCTTTAGTAGAACGATACGGGGCGATCGCTGGATACCCCGATGGCATCTATCGCGGTAACCGAGCAATAACCCGTTATGAGTTCGCGGCGGGTTTGAACGCTGCGCTCGATCGCATTAATGAACTGATCGCTGCTGGTTTAGCAGATGCGGCAACGGGTGAAGACCTGGAAACAATTCAACGGTTACAAGAAGAGTTTGCTTCAGAATTAGCAGTTTTGCGAGGACGAGTTGACACCCTAGAAGCGCAAACCGCTACCGTCGAAGCCAATCAATTTTCCACAACGACTCGACTGACTGGGCAAGCCGTTTTTGCAGCGAATGCGGGTGGCTTTGAAGGCGAAAACCTGCTCAGTCCAACTGGAGAGATCTTCAGACAGCAAGACCCAAATGCAACGTTTATTTATCGGGTTAACTTGGACTTAAACACCAGTTTTACGGAAACCGATTTGTTGAGAGTCCGGATAGATACGGGAAGTGGTGGTCCCAATGATAATGCAGGAGGATTTTTAGAACCTAACTTTGGCAGTACCTTAGACTTTTCGGCCAAACCTCCTAGCAATGGTAATTTTGGGCTGGGCCGTCTGTACTACACCTTTAGTCCACTAGAACATGTGGCGGTTTCTATTGGTCCCAATATTCGCACCACCGACTACATTGATCGAAACAGCTATGCTAACCTTAGCTTCCGCGACTTTAGCACTTTAGCGTTAACCAATAATTATGTTTTATTTCCCGTTAATGGACCCAGTGCGGGTGCCGCTATAGATTGGAATGTTGGAGATGGCCCATTCACCATTCGAGCCTTGTATGCTGCCGCTGATGCAGGTAATCCAACCGTCCAGGGTATTTTACGGGGAACTGCCCCTTTCACTTCACTGCTCTATCCAGGCAATACCTCAGCTACCGCAGATAGGGGCGATCGCGGTCTCTTTGGCGATACCCATCAAGGCATGGTTGAACTAGAATACGCCCCTTCTTCGACGCTGGCGTTACGAGTGCAATATAGCGGCGGTCGGATTTTTGATCAATCTTTTGATGCGGTTGGGGTGAATGCAGAAGTGGCGATCGCCCCTTGGCTGGCGCTATTTGGACGATATGGATACAGCCAATATCGCGATACCGCATTTGGCGAGATTGAACCTAACTACTGGATGGCAGGCATTGCCTTTCCTGATTTGCTGCAAGAGGGAAACTTAGCCGGGCTTGCAATCGGTCAACCCTTCATTGCCACTGAAATTGGTAATGCAACTCAAACTAACCTGGAAGCCTTCTATCGATTTGCAATTAGTGACAATATTCAAATCACACCTGTGATCCAAGTTGTGAATGATCCTGCAAATCGCAGTGAGAATGGCACCGTTGTCACCGGTACCGTGCGAACCACTTTTTCCTTCTAAACTGATGAATTTCGATAGACTTTGGGAGATGTTCCAGCCAGATTGCGGAAGTGTTTTGCTAGATGAGTCTGATTTGCAAAACCGCACTCCAGGGCAATTTCAGCAATCGATAGTTCGCTTTGTTTTAACAATTGCTTGGCACACTCTACACGCTGCTGCAAAACATACTGATAGAGAGAGATTCCCATTGACTGTTTAAACAAGTGACTGAGGTAATATCGACTAATACCAATACGGTTGGCAATCGCCTCTAGCGAAATTTCCTCACTCAGATGCTCTTGAATGTAATCTAGCGTTTGTTTCACTACACTCAGCGGCAACTCATTCATTATTAATTTGCCTAAAAAGATAAACGAATTTTTGAATGCTTGATCTACTCATAGGTTCCATCTGCTCTCCATTTGCTCAACCTATGAGAAGTTTAGTGAGATCAGCGTTAAACGTCGCTGTCTGAACGTTTGATTAAGTTTAGACAAAAGGCTAAATTTAATCTGAACTGAGGGTAGGTGTGTGAGTGGGGGGCTAAGGCGAGTTCCTGTAATAATGATTTTTAGAACCCATTGCCATCGCCAGCATCACATTCCTTAGCCTTGTATGTCTCAAAATGCTTCTGAAAGTAGCGTTCAATCCTCTGAAGAGGCGACACCCTATCGGTTTGAGCAGCTTGCTAAAGCAAATGCTGTACTCAAGAAAACTTTAGATATTCTGGCTAGCGAACCGGAACTCGACACCGCTTTGGGTCATGTGCTGTGTGTCATGACCGAGTGCGGTAGTGCTATTTAGTAAAGGATAGAGAAAAATAGCTAGTAGTCAAGTTTTAGCCAGATTCTGAGCGATGAAACCTGATTTGACTTGTCCCACTTGTGGCTCCCACGACATCATGAAAAACGGCACCACTCGTCGAGGCAAACAAAACTACAAATGCCGTGATTGTGGTCGTCAGTTTGTGAAGAATCCGCAGTGGAAGCCAATTGACCCTGACAGCAGAGCGATGATTGACCGATTGTTGCTGGAGCGAGTTCCTCTGGCTGGGATTGCTCGTGTGGTGCAGGTTTGTGAGAGCTGGTTGCAAAGCTACGTCAATCGTTACTACCAAGGGGTGCCCCGGCAAGTGCAGGTAGAACCGAAAGACAAGGGGCGCTTAGTCGTGCAGATGGACGAACTGTGGTCTTTTGTCGATGATAAAGGCAACAAGCAGTGGATATGGCTTGCAATGGATGTCGTGACACGCGAAATCGTTGGATGCTACATCGGTGATCGCTCTGGAACTTCTGCCGTTGCTTTGTGGCAGTCTTTGCCGGGGGTGTATCGACCATGTGCAATGGTCTACACCGACTACTGGGAAGCATACACAGCAGCATTACCGAGTAAACGTCATCGTGCAGTCGGTAAGGAAAGTGGACTGACTAGCTACATTGAACGGTTTAACAACACTCTTAGACAACGAGTGTCTCGTTTGGTGAGGAAAACGTTGTCCTTCTCCAAGAAGCTAGAGAATCACATTGGTGCAATCTGGAACTTCATTCACCACTACAATGAACTGATACGTTCAGAACGGCCGAGTTGTTAGAAGAGATTGTTTATTCTCTATCCTTTACTAAATAGGACTACCCAGATGCCTTTCATGTGCATCTAGCCTACTACAAGGGTGAGGTGTTTGAGGCTACAGCAGATGGTAAACGACTGCCAGGTCCCTGGACACAGGGGCACGATCTGACCTGGAAAACCCATATCTGCGATCGCCATCCTACCATTTACGACGTTGAAACTGCACCAGAACTAACTCCTCGGCAACGTCAGTTTATGCAGCATTTAGGCGCAAAAACCCTGTTGGGAGTGCCGTTGCTGTTGCGAAACGAGATCATTGGCAGCTTTACCCTCCGATTCATGGAACGGCGAGAGTTTCAAGCCGATGATCTGGAACTCATGCAAGCTCTGGCGCACTACGCTACTTTGGCGATTCAGTTATTACGAATGGCAGAGCGCGATCGAGAAGCTGCCATTCTAGAAGAACGCAATCGCTTAGCGAGAGAAATCCACGACACGCTGGCGCAAGCATTTACTGGAATCTCGATTCAACTGGGAGTGGCAAAGTGGCTGTTGCAGCGAGACCCTACTGCTGTAGCTGAAATCATCGATCGGGTTGAAAGCTTGACCCAAAGCGGCTTAGCAGAAGCACAGCGATCGGTATGGGCACTTCGTCCTCATGATAAGGAATATGCAGATCTGGCACAGTAGTTGGCTAGCAGTGTTGAGCAAATCGGCACAGGCTCACCGATCCAAATCGATCTGCAGATTGTGGGTACGCCTCGGTTGCTCTCTCCAATCATTGGAAAAAATATGTTGCGGATTAGTCAAGAGGCGATGACTAACACATTGAAACACGCTCAAGCAACCACACTTCGGATTAAACTCACGTATGAAGAGGCGATCGCTGAATTGTGTGTACAGGACAACGGGCGGGGCTTTTTGCCCGATGTGGATACGGGTGGATTTGGATTGATTAGTATGAGTGAGCGGGCCGATCGCATCGCTGGGCAACTGACCATTCATAGTCAACCGGGACAGGGCACAGAGATCTGTATTCAAGTTGCTGTGAATTAGGAGAATAAAGCGGTGTCAGAGCAACCAATTCGGGTTTTAGTAGTGGATGATCATCCGATTGTTCGCAATGGTTTGGTGTTGATGGTGCAGTATAAGCCCGAAATGGAAGTTGTTGCTGAGGCTGCAAACGGCTTGGAGGCAGTTCAGTTATTTCAGCAGCACCACCCAGATGTCACCTTGATGGATTTGCAAATGCCCGAAATGAGCGGAGTTGAGGCGATTGCCACCATTCGCCAAGCTCATCCAGAAGCCCGCATGATTGTGTTAAGCACCTACGACAGTGACGAAGAAATCTATCGGGGGCTACAGGCTGGTGCAAAAGGATATATTCTCAAAAATGCTCCAGTGGATGAAATTGTGAGAGCCATTCACATTGTGCATTCGGGTAAAAAATATATTCCTCCAGAAGTGGGAGAGAAGCTAGCAGAACGTATGAGTCGCCCTCAGTTGACTCAGCGAGAACAGCAGGTACTAGAGTTGATTGCTCAAGGCAAAAGTAACAGCGAAATCGCTGAAGCCCTACATCTGTCCGAAAGCTCAATCAAATATCACGCTAATCATGTGTTTAGCAAATTAGGAGTGAGCGATCGCACTCAAGCCGCACTGTTGGCAGTAAAAAAAGGGATGGTGAATCGGACGCTAGCTCCCTGAGCAGTTTAGTTCCCTCTTTTGCTTTTGCAAGCCAATCGAGTCCGGGAATTGCTTACTCAGGTCAAGCGTAAGATTTACAGGCTGCTTTCAGAGCAGTAAGTAGAAGGTTGTTATGTCAGACGTAATGAATATTTATTGCTCATTTTCGTCTTGCTGTTGCCGATACAGAGACTCAGAGATAATCTGCTGTATCTCAGATCGGAGTTGCTCGTAAGCTTCTGCCGCACACCAAGAACGTAGATATAAAACAGTCTTCTCGCGACTAACGGACGCGACATTACAGGTCGGTTTTGGGGTATTCAGTACCAGAGGATGGGGTTGGACTAAAGATAATAAGTGGGTAATGGTTGGTTCTATTGGGCGATCGCCAATATCTACTTCTAAATCAACCCGCCGAGTTCCCATTGCGGTCAGGTTTTTCAACGTTCCAGAAAACAGGTTGTTGTTAGGCACAATAATTTTTATATGATCTGGAGTCAGAATCGTTGTTGAGAAAATTCCCACACTGTCAACAATACCTGCAACTCCCGCGCCTTCGATTACATCTCCAGCCTCAAACGGACGGAAGGCAATTAACATGATGCCAGCCGCAAAGTGAGAGAGTGTATTCTGCAACGCTAAGCCAATCGCTAAACCTGCCGCTCCTAAAACTGCTACCAGGGTTGTTGTCTGAATTCCAATAACGTTGAGGGCTGCAATAATTCCAACGACAAGTGTGAGAAATTCAGAGGCTTGAATGAAAAACTTTCGTAAAATTGGTTCTACTTGAATGAGCAGCCTGCGAGCTGTGTGACTAACCAGATTGACCCCAATGCGGGTGAGAATCAGGATGCCAACTGCCCATAGCAGCTTCAGCAGAATCTGAAGTGCGATGTCACTTAGACTTTGTCCTGTTGTTGGAGAGGGAGTCGGAGCAGCAACTTGAGCCAGGAAAAGAGGCAGCATATCGATTGAACTGTAGGCTTTAAGGAAAATCACTCTTCACTTTAAAGCGTACAGTTCACAGTCCTTAAACCCGAGTAGGACAGTCGCTAAAGCGTCTCAAGGCGTAATTGCATTCAAAACACGTCAATTGTTGGAAATTTTGCTTGGGCTTGCAGGCAGTCCCACAGATAAACCGCTAGACCCAAATCCCCTGTCCACAGCGGATAGCGCAACTGCCCGTAGAGCTGCTTAGAAAGACGGTACTGTTCAATTGCGTGCATGGCAAAGGCTCTGGCGCGATCGAGCCACATCTGATTTCCGGTTCGAAGGAACAGCTTGAGAAATGCATAGCCGTTGCCGCCAGTGCCGTGGCACAGATTCGACCCTTTCTTCAACGGACCTGCGTGCCAGGTTAGTTCGCCGCCCTGCTCTAAAATGCGATCGAATGGCTCATTAATACCGCTCGGCAGCAGTGCCAAAGCTGTCACCATTCCAGGTGCTCCATGACAATACTGCACCAGTTCTGGAGCTTGACCGGGATTCGCTGTATCATAGACTGCGTGCCAATTTGCTCTTTCACCATCTGTCACTGCAGTATTCACCAGAGTCGTCATAGCTTTGGCTGAAATCTGTTGGAACTGATCCTCCTCCAACAAAGACTGTCCAATTAATAACGGCGTTAAATTACTGGCGAAGCCGTGTACGGGACCCAAAAATTGCTTCTGACTGCCGTACAAGTCGATCGTCCATAAATATCCAACCTCACCAACGGGTTGCCATTCCTGTAACAGTAGGGCTGCTTGAGTTTTGAAGATATCTTGCCATCTCGGTTCTTGTGTCCACTGATGCATGAAGTAGGCAGCCAGCATTGAACCTGCAATTCCCCACATCAGCTCTCGAATCGGCTGAGTATCATTCTTGTGAACCGATCGCCAGATTTCGTTCGCTTTGTCCTCAGAGGGGGCGAGTTTATATTGCAACAGGAGCAGCGGTAGTTCTCCAAATAGATAAGATGACTGCTCTGGATAAGGACTAACCTGCGGATAGCGCTGGCGATTTTGCGCTAATGTTGCGTCGAGATGAGTAGTAATATCAAAGGCTGAATCCACTGCGCCAACGGTTTGTAAGTAATCGATCGCCCACAGTACACCCGCTTTGCCAAAATACAGGTCACTGCCAAGACTGTAATCATCCATTGGATGCCCAGCCAATAGCGGTACGGTTTGCAGTTGAGCGATAGTTTCGTGGACGATCGCTGCGATCGCCTCTTGAGCCGTATTGGGGTTCCAATCCTGTTGCAAGAGTGGATAGTGTCTGGCTGTATCAAATAAGGTCATCTCTTTACCTCAGTGCGATCACGACCCTCATTTCATTTATTTATTGTCATTGTAAATCGTAGTCTTTTGAGCAATTGCTACAAAGGGTTGTACCGCAAAGTGGGCATTTCTGCTACAAGGGAGAAGCAGGTTATTTCTCAAACCCATGACAGCCACCCTCAACCCTTACCTCGCTGACAACTTTGCCCCCGTCCAAACAGAGTTAACTGTTGAGCAATTAACCGTCATTGGTGAGCTGCCACCTGAGCTAAATGGAATGTTCGTCCGCAACGGGCCCAATCCTCAGTTTCCACCTTTAGGTCGTTATCACTGGTTTGATGGCGATGGGATGCTACATGGTGTTCACATTCAGGATGGCAAGGCAAGCTACCGCAATCGCTACATTCAGACTAGAGGGTTTAAGCAAGAGCGGCAAGCAGGGCAGGCATTATTTGGGGGACTGCTCGAACCCTCGCAGGAAGGCTTCAAGAATGTCGCAAACACAGCTCTCGTGTGGCATCGCGATCGCCTGCTGGCTCTCTGGGAAGGGGGTGAACCTCACGCAATTGAGCTGCCCAATTTAGACACGAGCGGCACATATACCTTTGAGGGTAAGTTGTCTTCCCCTGTCACTGCCCATCCCAAAGTTGATCCGGTGACAGGGGAAATGATGTTCTTTGGCTACTCTCTGGGGCAACCGCCCTATGTTCAATACAGCGTTGTGTCTGCCCAGGGAGAATTGCTGCAAACTGTCCCAATCGACCTGCCTGTGGGAGTGATGATGCATGACTTTGCCATCACAGAACACTACACCATTTTTATGGATTTACCCCTCACCTTTCGGTTGGAACGGCTGCAACGGGGAGAACCTGCCTTT
Organism: Oculatella sp. FACHB-28; assembly: GCF_014696015.1. Taxonomy (NCBI): domain Bacteria; kingdom Bacillati; phylum Cyanobacteriota; class Cyanophyceae; order Oculatellales; family Oculatellaceae; genus Oculatella; species Oculatella sp. FACHB-28. Next base: position 9,219 of record NZ_JACJPJ010000082.1, read on the forward strand.
GCTTTTGAGCGCGATCGCTCTAGTCGGTTTGGGATTTTGCCTCGGCACAGTGATAACCAGTCGATTCGGTGGTTTGAAGCACCGAGCTGTTATGTCTTCCACACCCTTAATGCGTATGAAGAAGGCGATGATATCGTTTTAATTGCCTGTCGGACAAACAGCACCAGTGTTTTAGGCGCATCTCCCAGTTCCCATGAAGGAGATAATCGTCAGGTTAGAACTGATGTGCCGTTGCTCTACCGCTGGCAGTTCAACCTGAAGACGGGAACTGTGCAGGAACAGACGCTGGATGATCATTCCTGTGAATTTCCTCGAATCAATGAACAGTATTTAGGCAGACCTATCCGCTACGGATACGCGGGCAGCACTGCGCCAATCGAAATGCCAAAATTTGATGGTCTACTCAAGTTTGACCTGGATAAACAGAGCGTTCAGAAGCACTCATTTGGTGAAGGTCGTTATGGCGGGGAAGGTGTATTTGTGCCACGACCAAACGGGACTTCGGAGGATGATGGTTGGCTCATGACCTTTGTGCATGATGAAACTCAGGACAGATCGGAGTTAGTGATCATCAGCACTCAAACGATGACGAGTGAGGCTGTTGCCCGCATCCAGATGCCGCAGCGCGTTCCCTATGGCTTTCACGGCACCTGGGTTACGTTGCCTTGAGAACTATTGCATCGTCCAACTAGATAACCTCCCGACGATGATCAAACAACACTTTTCTCGCTGCTCACTGTCGATAATGGTGAGTTCAGTTACACAAAAATCTGGAAATATGGACGATTTGAGACGGCTTCAGCAAATTTTGGAAGGCTCTGCGATCGCCTCTGTCTTACCTGCGCTCGCAGAGCTCAATTTACCAAACTGGTGGCTAGCAGGTGGAGCAGTGCGAAACACAGTCTGGCAAGCAGTTTTGGGTGAAGATTGTAAATTAGTGATCAATGATTTTGATATTGCCTTTTTTGATTTAGCAGGCGATCGCGCTCAAGAATTAGCAGCAAAGGCGACCTTGAGCAAACAGTTCCCTCATTACAAATTTGATGTGAAAAACCAAGCCAGCTTTGCCCGCTGGCGAACAGGGCGTAGACCTTATCACAGCACTAAAGATGGAGTCGCAGACTGGCTCCACACGGCAACCGCAGTCGGAGTGCAGTTGGATCAGCAGGGACAATGGCAATTTTTCACGCCCTATGGTCTGAACGATTTATTGCAGGGAGTTGTCTGCCCAACGCCTGCTCACGTTCACAATCCTGATGCCGAACGCAAAGCAGCGTCATTTATGGAACTGTGTCCTGCACTACGCTTGGCAGCTCCTCTCGAAGATTCTTCAAGTGAACCGTTGTCAGGTTCAGAACATGCGTAACAAACTCACTATCACAGGTCGTAAAACCAAGCGACTGATAGAACTGACCTGCAATAGGGCTGGTTGTACGAACATGGAGCCAATCAAAACTCAGTGCTGCTTGGATAACGTGGTGAACTAATGATCGCCCAACTCCCTGACGGCGATCGCTCTGCATCACGTATAAACGTCGTATTCGTCCAATCCGAGTTGAATTGGCGTAGGGATCATGGTTTAACCCACAGATGCCAATGATGTGGTTTCCCTGCTTTGCCAGGAATAATGCTTCTCCGGGGCGATCGAATCGATTTACTCCTGCCCTCCACTCGTTGATTAAGCGATCGATTGCTCGAAAGCCAGCCGTTTTGCTCTCAGCCAGCATTTCGGCTAACTCCTGTACAGGTAAATCCAGAACTCTTTGAACTTCGTACATTATCCTTCAAATTCTACGGCACTGCTGATCTGATGTATCAATTTCGTAGGGACATGGCAATGCCATGTCCCGCAGAGGGAATTGAGATCCGTGAACCATACCCGTTCATCAGCGCCAATTCTACAGGTTTAATGATTGAACGGTTAGGTCTTATCAGAACGGCGATCGACTTCTCCAAACCAACAGAAATTGCCATTCCAGCGAAGATGATTTGCTCAAAAACAACTCCCTCTTTCACCAGATGCACAGGGACAGGTTTGACTTCGTCCACCCTTGACGCAGGGTGACAGAAATTGAGTGGATTGCAGTTGTGCTTGGTTACTCACAATTTGGTTCAGTAGCTTGTGAATATCAGTCCTGATTGGCACTTCATTGCAGTAGGTTGTCTATCTCTGTCGCAAGGTAGCTGCACGTTATTCCCCGATGAGTACACTAGAGTAAAACTGATGTAAACGTGATTGTGTAAAGGAAGAAGGGTGAGTATGGTTGCTGACGACTCCGCAAATGTACCAGAGCAAGTTGCTCAAGAAGATTGGTTTAGCCGTGGCAAATCAGATGCACTAATGGGCCATTCCAAACAACCTCCTGAAACTGATCCCGAACAAGCTAGCCAATATGACTTGGGATATGGAGAGGGGAGTATTCAATACTCTCTTGCTCAAAGATCTGAAGCATCGGATGATGCGACTGCTACAGAGAAATAAACCTGGTAGATCACTGCACAGTTGTATTCACTATTAAATATTTGCCCAGAATTTTGATGTCAACAAATTGATGTAGATGCATATTGATTCCCTTAGCCATCAGTTTCTAGCACTATGAGATATCGGGATGGAACCTCATCTACTAGCCAGACCCCGTTGTCTGAGCAGTAAAAGGTAAATCCGGCTTGCTGCATGAGGGCAGTATCAACTTTCAAAATCACAGGGCGACCATGCCGCATTCCCACTTCTCGGGCAGTTTCCACATCTCTAGACAAATGCACATGATGCCGTGACATCTTGAGCAACCCTGATCGCAAAATTGCAGGAACAGATTGTTCGCCCGTCCCGTGATACAACACATCCGGCGGAATTTGGGGTTCCAGTTGCAAATCGACTTCAGTGCTGTGTCCCTGATTAGCACGGATACGAGTTTTGGTTTCATTAAACAAGAACCTTTGTTTATTGCTGGTGGCGACTATATCCTCTAATTCTGTACGAGTAAGAGGAAACTGATGGGCTGCACAAGCAGACAATAGCTCATCAACGCCTACCCAACCACCAGGAGCCAAAGTGAGTCCAAGATGCTCTGGAGTATGCCGCAGATGTTTACTGAGGTATTTGCTGATTTTTGTCTGCCGTGCTTTGTCCATTGCTGCTAATTCTTATGCTTTTTCACTTATGAAGATTGCTTTTTGAGCGATCGCCGAAGTAAATGTAGTTAAAACATCTTTTTTCCTCTCTCATAGTTCTTGTTACTTTTTTATGAAGTGATCTAAATCACAGGAAATTCATCGCTCTACAGATAGGTTTAGCTAGTCCAATGATAGGTTTGTCGAGACTAAATTTGTCAGAAGAGTTTGAGCTTTAAGGGGTCGAGTTTTGACGAGCTACAGTGATATTGATGATGAGCTAAAACGATTGAAGAAAGCAGTCTTGTATCCTGGAAACCCGTCGGATTCATCAACCTATGAAGAAGCTCTAAAATCGGGAACTCAGAGTCTACAGGAAAGCATTAAAGTTTTAGAAGATCTTTGCTCGGATTTGAGAAGCAAGTGTCAAATGAGTATGAGCAAGGCAACTACTAGCCATAACAAGGCTCAAACTGCTTTGATTGAGCAAGATATGGCTTCAGTGTTTCAGCATTCGATCGATAAACAGGTTCACATTCGGCTAGTGCAAGCATTGAAAACAAGAATTGAACAAGTCGAGACTGCTAAAGTATCTCTAGAGAAGCATTTAGGTAATTTAAAGGCGTTGCTTAAATGCTCCTAACTTCTGTTCTTTTGATATACTCACTTTGCAAGGGGTCGCCCTTCAAAGCGAATATGTACCATTGCTATCACCTCTTACTTATCAACAAAACAGCGGAAGGAGGAGGAGTCGAACCTCAATAGCGTTACACTATCCTCTGGTTTTCCAAACCAGTTGCCGTCCACACAGCCGCACCTTCCATCAGCGGAAACTGGAGGAATCGAACCTCTACAGAATTGACTGCACGCCTGTTTTCGAGACAGGTTGTCGCCCATCGACCGCAATTTCCATTTGGGGTGACTGACGAGAGTCAAACTCGCTAACACTGGTGTCACAGACCAGCCCCTCCACCACTTCGGGTTCAGTCACAGTGGATTCTGGGCGGATTTGAACCGGCATCTTTCTGCTTGCAAGGCAGACGCTTTCCCAATTAAGCTACAGACCCACGATTGCCACCTGGCAATAACTTGAATCAATGGCAGGAGTGGTAGGGCTCGAACCTACACAAGCCGATTTAGAAGACCGGTGCCCATCCATTAGGCGACACTCCCAAAGTTTGATAATCCTGGCAGAATTTGAACCTACAACCGTGCGGTTAATAGCCGCCCGCTCCGCCTTTGAGCTATGGAGCAATGAGTGAGTAGTCAATCTGTTGCAAGCTACACTTTGAAAGGCTTGCAGAAGATGATCAATACTCACGAGTGGGAAGTGACAGAATCGAACTGCCTTCTCACCGTCTTCAATGGCACGTGAGCACCAGATTCACCAACTTCCCGTTTTGGCGGAGGATAGAGGAATCGAACCCCTAGCCCAAGGACTACCCTGGTGTTCAAAGCCAGTTGCCGACCATTCAGCGTTATCCTCCACAATTGGCGAGAACGGAGGGAGTTGAACCTTCACTCTTCGGTTTCGTAGACCGACGTGTTCATCCAGTTACACCACGTTCTCAAAGATTTTAAAGACGTGCTGCTCGTCCACTTCGCTTCTGCACCATCAACGTCGTGGTAATGTCGTGCAAGTCGAAAAAGCTGTTATTCATACACAGGATTTGCACCTGTATGTGACTGTTTTTCAAAACAGTTGCCTTTACTATTGGGCGAGTATGTAGCTTTTCCGGTTAGGGCACGACAACGCACAGACGAGGATTTGAACCTCGAACAACGGTTTTGGAAACCGTGATGTTGCCGTTACACCATCTGTGCATTGGTTGCAGTGGTAGGAGTCGAACCCACATAAGCTCGGTTATGAGCCGAGTACCTTAACCATTAGGTGACACTGCAATGGTTGGACTCCAGGGCGGGAATTGAACCCGCGAATAGTTGGTTTTGCAGACCAACGCCTTCCCACTTGGCGACCTGGAGGGGTAATCTAAAAGTTTGGTGGAGACGTGGGGAATCGAACCCCAATCCTGCAACCGTCCGTTTGTTGGCTTCGGAGCAGTCGAACACCAATCGCGTCCCCACAGCGAGGATGACAGGATTTGAACCTGCAGCTTCCTGTTTCGAAGACAGGCGCTCTATCCATTTGAGCTACATCCTCATTTAGAGGTATCTGACGGGAGTTGCACCCGCTTCTCCGTGCTTGAGACAGGATTTAAACCCACGATCTTTCGCACGGGCGCGCGATTGCTTTGAGCCAGATTAAGCTACATCCCCAAGGTGGCGATTCAGTTATCAAGGTTCAGGTTCGCTGATGTCAGCAGGAATTAGAGGAAGCAACGCCGTTCCAGGTAATGAGTTTGCTGAAGGTGATGGATTGCTTTAATACGTTGGGTTGAAGATGATCCCTGATTAAAAGGTTTATCTCGAAGGGGTGCAGAAGCACCAGAGAAATGAGTTTGTAAGAACTCCGAACACTTCGAGAGAAGACCTATTGATTGAAGGGAGCGAGTAGTCATTGGATTAGCTCTTTTGTGTCTCATCTCATACTACAAACATAATACAACGTACTACAAAACGTCAAGGGCATACTACAACTTTTTTGGGAAAGAGTTTGGAAGGGAGAGGGAGAGTGCCTCAAAATGTCTGTATCCCCCTCTTCTACAAGAGTTGTCCATTACGCCAGAGAAGAAACGTGTGCTTCACTCATTTGCCATAGCTTGTAGATGAAGAACTCGGTGCGATGCGAAGCAGTTCCCTCTTCGGGGTAATCGCTTATCGCCGTTAGAAACATCCCTTCGTGAGCCTCTTTGCTTTCGGCAACCCAGCTTCCGTTCAGGCTCACTTCTACAAACTCCTGATCTACAGGAATGAGCGTGACAGTTGAGCTGCCTTCTTGCTGCAACGCGATCGCTAGTTCTTCCAGTTCAGGAATATCAGCAGGTAATAGAAAGGAGGCACGACCTGGTTCAACGTGGAGCGGTTGTCCTAACCGCATTGCCAGAACGACGCGCTGTGCGATTAACATCTCGGGTGCGGTCATCGTCCGCTCCATGTACAGTCCAACTTCGGTGTAATTCAGCTTTAACATGGGTAATTTACTCCTCAAAAAATAACCCCCGCCTCTGATGACCAGGAGCGGGGGTTTGGGAAATTGATATGGTTTTCCCTAGGTGGGTGTCAGGGTTGCGCTGCACCTCCCGCTTGCGGTCAGTTGATCTGAATTGAACGATTCGGAGTGAATGCGATCCGAATAAATTGCTGTATCAATGCTTTTACGGACATCAATGCCTTTCCTGACGGATCTGCCGCCGCTAAAGCGATACGTTCCCTCGAACGCAGACAGCGCCAGTGCGCCTAAACCTGGATGGGATTGGCACGATATGGTGTTGCTTGGGGTGGCGAGGAGAAGGCGTATCATGGAAGGCTGTAGTATTCGTATTACAAGTCTGGGCTATTACATACTACACTTGTAGTATTGGGTTGTCCACTCTTTGATCAAAATTAGGACGTTCGATCATGAATACACGCAAACGAGGTACTACTCCGGAGATGCAGGTCACGAGTATCCGGTTGGAATCTGAGCTAAAAGAGCGATTACGGGAAATTTCCGGTGAGCAAGGCTATCAGGCTCTCATCCGAGATATACTTTGGCAGTTTGTGGAGCAACAAACAATATCAGATGATAAGGAATTATCCCAAGTGGAAAATTGCTTTGCATCGCTTTCTGATAAAAGTAGGCGATCCTCGGATCAAGAAGTTACAACAATGCACTTCCACTCATCTCGGTTGTCCATGTCAAATATTCGAGCAACTTTTAGCGCGATCGCACACAAAGAGGAGAGATGCGCCATTACCGGACAATATATTCATCCCCAACAGAAAATATGGTTGGGATTGACAGATACTGGCGAACTTGTTCCTTTGAGCTTATACAATTAACTGACGGGAGCATGTTTCCTCTTGGCAGAAGTCTTTGCGACACAGTCCTCTAGCCAGCAATGCCTCATACAATTCAGCGTCTGCCTGTCTGGTCCCATAGGTAGACGTATCGGTAGGCAAACTGCTGCTAGGCTAATAGGGATATGCCGCCGAGTCAGTACTCATCTGACTTCTCCCAGGTGCTGTTGAAAATATTGACGATACACAGAGCAGCGCGGTTTAGCCTCGTTGCTTGTCAGCCGAATGAGTTCCATACTGTGAAGCTGATAGGCGGCGATTGGCTCTAGCTGAACAGAACTGGTTTGTCCTTGGTTTAGCAGGAAGATTGCTTTGACAGAAAGAATTGCTACATACTATCAGCCACAAAACTTTAGACCCGTAGCCGATAACCTACACCCCGAACCGTTTCAATACGATTGTCTCCCAGCTTTTTTCGCAAGTGCCCGACATAGACGTTGACAATGTTAGTGCCGGGGTCATAATCATATCCCCAGATACGATCGAGAATCTGTTCTCGTGTAAGTACTTGCATTGGATGACGCAGAAAAAATTCTGCGAGTAGAAACTCTCGGGCTGAGAATTCGATGGAGCGATCGCCCACCCATGCCTGACGAGTCAACAGATTTAGTGTGATATCAGCCACCTGCAATGAAGTATCTGGCTGAGTGCGGGGTACTTTATTGCGAAGCTGCACTCGGATGCGGGCAAGCAATTCTTCAAAGCTAAAGGGTTTAGTGATGTAATCATCTGCGCCGCCCTCCAATCCAGCGACCGTATGTCCTACGCCATCTCGTGCTGTAAGAACAATGATCGGAATGGTTTGTCCCTGTCCGCGAAAGGCTTTGAGGACGGCTAACCCATCCTGATCGGGTAGCCCTAAATCTAAAATCACCAGATCAAAATCTCCGGCATGGCTTACTTGCAGTGCTTCTCGCCCGGTGTTAACGGCGATGGTCGTGAAGCCGTGTGCCTGTAGCCCGGATTCCAGAAAGTCGATGATGCGGAGATTGTCTTCGATGATGAGAATTCGACTCATGGATAGTGGCTGGAGTAGCGTCAAGTGGAATCACAATCGTAAAGGTAGCACCATGACCGGGATGACTGGAAAGCTCAACCCAGCCGCCGTGAGCATGGGCGATCGCTTCCACAATAGAAAGCCCCAATCCATGATTTTCGCCCTGAGTTTCCTGTGCTGTGGTGACAAAGCGTTCAAAAATACGCACCTGATCTTCTAGGGCAATTCCTTCTCCTGTATCGCTCACCCAAATGTGAGCATAGTTTTCGCAGATTGAGGAACCGAGGGCGATCGCATCCCCTACTTGAGTATGGCGAATAGCATTCTGCACCAGGTTCATTACTGCTTGGGTAATCCGCTGGCGATCGACCCGAATTGGGCTTAAACCTTTCGATTCCAGCTTCCACTGTCGATTTGCTAGAGAACGGACTTTGAGATACAGTTCCTCGGTTAACCAGTCCAATTCTTCCAACTTGAGCGTGAGAAAATCGGGTCGTTCTGCCTTTGCCAGGAGCAATAAATCATTGACGAGGCGATTCATTCGATCGAGTTCATCAATTGCCAGTGCGATCGTTTGTTCCTGTCGTTCCGGGCGATACTTTAAAGTTTCGAGATAGCCGCGAATCACGGTAATCGGGGTTCGCAATTCGTGACCAGCATCTTTCAAAAATTCCTGCTGGCTCTCAAACGCAACCTGAAGTCGATCTAGCATCGCATTGAAAGTGGTCGTCAATTTGGCAATTTCGTCCGTGCCCTCTACCGCAATTCGCTGAGTCATATCCGACTCGGTGATAGACTGTGCGGTTTCAGTTAACGTTCGCAGCGGAGACAGCACTTGTCCTGCGGTTGTCCAAGCGATTACCGCTGCAATTCCCATGACCCCCAACATGACCGGAATGATCAGTAACACTGCTCCATCCACCAACTGATAAATACTATCAGCACAGTGAACAATCACTAACACTCCCTGAGCTTGTCCATCAATAATGACAGGTTCTGCAATGTAAAACAGTTCACCCGCTGAGGTGTTGACGCTTCCTTGTTCGGCATTCACTAACTGTCCCCATTGTTGAATTAAGGCAGCATCTTGTGTTAGCAATTCCGTTGGAAACAGGTCAGTGTATTGATAAACCTCACCTTGTAGGAGAGCGATCGCATAGTCGTCTGCATCTATTGGTTCATATTGGGACAGGAAAACATCAAAAATCGTAGCAACTTGCTGTCCAGCGGATGCATTAGAACTTGGACGATACTCACGCACAAGTTGTTGAAACTCATCGGTTTGGCGTGAAACATATTCCTGAGAGTGGTCACGAATCCGCTCATATAGAATATGGTGAGTTACCAAAATAGATGCAACCCCAGAGAAGGTAGTGAGTAAAAAATACCAGATCAAGATCCGAGGACGGGTACTGTTAAACCATTGCCGCCATTGCCTGAGAGGAGGCATGTAACTCATGGCAACCTCCTCAATTGGCGAGAGAATAGGATTTCTAAATGAATTCGCTGCTGCCTTGAGAATTTAACAGAAGCAGTTTCGTCAGTATGAACACTCCCTGAGTTCACATAAGTCATCTGCTGTTGCAAATAACCCATGTATTGCTGCACAGAGAAGTAGGATATTGATTGAGCCATGATGAACTGCACTCCAGTAGGGCTAGTTAAGTGATGTTTTTTTCAAGGCTTTGCCTACTCGTCGCCAGAGCGATCGCACATACTTCTTCTGATCAACCAGGTGCAGCGCAACAAATCCTAGAAATGTGTACGCGATCCAGAAGTGTAGATCTCTTGCCAACTCTACAATAGCCGCCTTCTCAGGAAAAATGTCCGGTAGCGTCGCAATCCAGAAGAAAGGAACATTCCCGCTTTGATAAGAATTGGATAGAAGAAAACCACTCAGAGGAACTGCTAGCATAAACAGGTAAATTGCTGTGTGCAGCAGGAATGTGCGAATCCACTCACCTGTAAACTTGGGCAAGCGGCGCGTATACTTGCGCCACCAGACGCGCTGCAAAATAAAGATTCGCCAAGTTAGCAATGCCATTGTTAATGCACCAACTGACTTGTGCAAGGTGTAAGCGTTGTCCTGCAGGGCTGTATCTTCTGGTAGCCGTACCATTCCAAACCCTCCAACCCATAGCAACAAATAGCCACTTGCCATGATCCAGTGAATTGACCATAGCTGTTTGAAAGCTGAAGTTAATCTGGGTTTAGCTACCGCTTTTTGAGGCACTAATTGAGAACTCATCGGAAATCTCCTGCATTTCAATGACGTTTTTGCTCTGTCATTCAATATCCGAGAGTTCCATAAATTCACAATAAACCGTTGATAAAAACTTTTTTATAAATCTGACAAACAACGTTGTCTTCTGCACAAATCACTTTTTATAGCCGTTTTCATTTTTAATCATTATGTGCAAGCTGCAAGATTACAAAGCAAGTTGCAAGATTACAAACTTTCAACAATTTCCTTGACTACATGAAGATTGGAATTGAATCGGGCATACTACCCTATGCCTCTGATATCTTAGAGCACTCAGCGACACATCGTTTCCCGCTTCTCCCATGCAAAAACCGATCTACAGCCCTCAAGAAATTCGCAGCACCCGCTACAGCACCCTTGCCAACCTATTGCGCTACAGGTTTGACAACTTCATGGCTAAGGGTACTGTCGCCTTAGTCAGTGGATTAGCACTAGTTTCTTTCGTGTTTATCTTGCTGATGGCAGTTCTGGTCAATCTGTCTGGAATTGCACCAGAAGATGGCGATCGCCTCAGTTTGCCAGAAGCTGTGTGGGGGGTGCTGATGCGAACGCTCGACTCAGGTACGGTCGGCGGCGATACGGGCTGGGTGTTTCGCCTAACCATGCTATTTGTCACCTTTGGCGGCATTTTTGTAGTGAGTACCCTCATTGGTCTACTCAGCAGTGGAATTGATGCAAAGTTAGAGGACCTTCGCCAGGGTCGCTCACGGGTGATTGAAACCGATCACATTGTGATTTTGGGCTGGTCGCTCCAGGTTTTTACCCTGATCTCTGAGTTAGCTCTAGCAAATGCCAACCGACCCGATACTTGCATTGTTATCCTCAGTGAAGCAGACAAAGTGGAAATGGAAACGGCGCTTCAGAGTACCTTAGGGAGACTGCCTCGAATTCGGCTAGTTTGCCGCACCGGCAACCCCAGTAATATGGCTGACCTGGGAATTGTGAACATCCAAACCGCGCGCTCAATCATTATCCTGAATTCTGCTCAAGATCATGCAGATGCCCAGTTAGTGAAGACACTGTTAGCGATTACTAATATTCCGCGATCGCACTCTCAGCCTTATCACATTGTTGCTCAGGTCCAGACCGCTAAAACCCTGGATGTGATCAACATCATTGGGCAAAGCGAAGTAGAAACATTATTAACGAATGACCTAATCTCGCGTATCGTCGTACAAACCTGTCGGCAATCAGGATTGTCTGTGGTTTACATGGATCTGCTTGATTTTAGCGGGAATGAGATCTACTTTAAAACGGAGCCTGCACTACAGGGAAAGACGTATGGTCATGCGCTTCTGTCTTACAATGACTCCACTGTAATTGGGATTCAGCGCGTTGATGGAGCGATTCAACTCAATCCGCCCATTCATACCCCTATCCAAGCAGGGGAACAAATTATCTTAATTAGTGAAGATGACGACACCATTCACTTATCAAATCTCGCTGATACGTTAATTGATTCCCAAGCTATTCGGGCAGCAAAACAAGCTTTAGCCAGAGCCGAACACACTTTGATTTTGGGCTGGAACGATCGCGTTTGCATGATCATTCAGCAGCTCGATCAGTATGTTGCGTCTGGTTCTACTGTGACGGTCGTAGCTGAGTTTCCAGATGCCGAAGTCGATTTGTCAGAAGAAACACTTAAACTACAGAATCAAACGGTGCGTTATCAACAGGGCGATCCAGCCGATCGAGAAGTGCTAGAAAGCCTCAATTTAACCGAATACAATCATGCTGTTGTTCTATGCAATCCAAGCTTGGAGGTTGAGCAAGCAGATGCCCAAACTCTGGTAACACTGCTGCATTTGCGGGATATTTCCGATCGCCATCACCATAACTTTCAGGTAGTCACCGAAATTCTGGATGTAAGAAATCAAGCGCTCGCTCAAGTTGCTCGTCCAGATGATTTTGTCATCAGTGAGCAGCTCATCAGTTTGATGCTGGCGCAAGTGTCTGAACAGAAGAACATTAATGCTGTACTGAGCGACTTATTCAGCCCAGAAGGATCGGAGATTTACCTCAAACCCGTCGCGGACTATGTTGAGATCGATCGCCCCGTTAACTTCTATACGATTGTTGAGTCTGCTAAAAAACGAGGAGAGTCAGCGATCGGGTATCGGTGCAAAGCGGATGCCAATAACCTGGCGAGATCTTACGGCGTTGTGATTAATCCATCCAAAAATCAGCTTGTCGAGTTTAAGCCTCAGGACGCGATCATTCTGTTGGCTGAGTCTTAAAGTGACAGTCTGTTATGAGCTGCTAGACACTACAGATCTCGGTTCTAGAGGATGCTTTTATTCAACTCCAGCTGAATAAAAGCATCTTCCTAAAGACAGATTTTCTTTCCCAATAAACTCGGTTTGAATGAAGATCCGTTTACGCATACGGACTGCTGCTCCATGAAACGCGATGCGACTGGTAAGTTTGTCAACAATTGGGCTTCAGAGACTAAGCAACGAATTAGCATTTCTCTCACCAGTACAGCGTGGCGATCGCTCGATCAGGCAGCTCACAAGCAAGGAATATCGCGCTCTGAGGTGATTGAGCACTTTGCTCGTAGCCTCCAGGATGAGCATTCTACCGATTTCAGTGAGAGTAGTGCTCAGATCACTTTGCTGCAAAATCAAATCCTGGAGCAGCAGCATGAAATTGCCACCTTGCAGCATCAGAAGCAAGAATTAGAGGCGCTTTTAGAAGATACTCCAAAGGCAGACAAAGCAACAGAGCACAAGGTCGCGATAATTCTGGAAAGCATTACGGATGCCTTTGTTGCCTTTGATCGGGACTGGCGCTACACCTATGTGAATCAGGCAGCAGCTCAACTTCTGCACACAACACTAGAAGAACTGATTGGCAAACACGTTTGGAACGACGTTTTTCCTGAATTGGTAGGTGGAGTCGCCTACCAAGCGATGCATCGGGCAGTCGCAGAACAAGTTCTTGTTACATGGGAAGAATTTGGTGAATCAATTCAACGCTGGATAGAAGCCAGTGCTTATCCTTCGGCAGAGGGAGTAGCTGTTTATTTTCGGGATGTGACGGAACGCAAACAAGCAACGGAAGCACTAGAAAACCAGCAGAAATGGTTGGAAGCGGTGCTGGATTTGATGCCAACGCCAATGGTGTTTATTGAACCGGGAACGGCAAAAGTCACCTTCTCCAACCGGATTGCAAACCAGTTGGCAGGGGGTGATTTACCCAAAAACAAGTCCCTGGATGAGTATGTTGATGCCTATTACTGTACCGATGGGAATGGCGATCGCATTCCCACAGAACGAATGCCTGCAGTGTTGCTCGCCCAGGGAGAACGGCTAGAGAACTACGAGATGAACTGGTATACCCCCGGCGGTATTCGCTCAACCCTGTGCTGGGGAGAAACGCTGCCCGCCATGCATGGACATCCTGCGGTCGGCATTGGCATGTTTCAGGATGTGACTCGCCTCAAGCAAATCGAGGAAGACCTACGGCAGACCGAAGAACGGTTACAGCTTGCTCTTACGTCAGCTCAAATGGTTGCCTGGGATAGGGATTTAACAACGAACCAGGTTGTATGTTCTCCTAATGGGGCAGAGGTTTGGGGCGTTCACATTGGAACAGCAGAAGATTTCATAGCGGTGATTCATCCAGAAGATCAGCAACAGATTGTGCAGGCGGCTGAACGGGCACTCGCGGGTGACCAGTCCTATGTTCAGGAGTATCGGGTAATTGGCCCAGATGGAGTGCATCACTGGATCAAGAGCCAGGGACGTGTTTATCTGGATGAGGCTGGGCGCGGCATTCGCATGAGTGGTGTTTCACTCAACATTACTGAGCGCAAGCAGATTGAAGCCGAGCGCGATCGCCTGCTAAAGCAAGAACAGGCTGCCCGACGGTTGGCTGAAAATGAACGCCAACGGTTAAGGGACATTCTCATGCAAGTCCCCGCCATGTTTGCAGTGTTGTCAGGGCCTGAGCACGTCTTTGAGCTAGCTAACTCCACCTTTCTTACCGTTTCTGGACGTAGTGAAGACATTATTGGCAAAACGGCACGAGAAGCCTTTCCCGAAATGGAAGGTCAGGGCTATTTTGAGATTCATGATCGTGTCTATCAAACAGGGGAGATTGTTCAAGGAGATGAGTACCTGTCTTGTTGGGATGCAGATGGTAGCGGCAATTTAGTTGAAGGAGTTTTCAATTTTGTTTTTCTGCCGCTGAGAAATATCGACGGTCACATCGACAGTATTTTGATTCATGGAATCGAAGTCACGGCCCAGGTACAAGCCCGTCAGCAGGCAAAAGCCTTACTCGAAGAGCTTCAGCGAAAGGAACGTCAGCAGCAATTTTTGATTGAACTGAATGATGCCATTCGCACTATTCAGGACTCGAAGGATATTATGTGGCGGGTTGTGAGCGCTACAGGACAACACTTTAATATCACTCGTTCTACTTACGGTGAAATTGATCCCACTCAGGAATACGTGATTGTCGATCGCGATTACTGCAATGGGGTAAACAGCATTGTTGGCAGACACCACATGAATTCGTTTGGTTCTGAAATTGTGGTCGAGCTGAAGCAAGGTAAAACCATTGTGGTCGAGGATGTCGATCGCGATCCTCGCACGGCCGGAGTTGGAGCGGCGGCTTTTGATGCAATTCAAACCAAGTCTGTTCTGTGTGTTCCCCTGGTTAAATCAGGGCAATTTGTGGCGCTGCTGGCGTTGCATCATGCAGTTCCTCGCCATTGGACCGAAGAAGAGGTGGCAATGCTGGAGCGAACCGCTGAAAAAACCTGGTTAGCCGTGGAGCGATCGCGAGCAGAAGCAGAATTGCGGGAAAGTGAAGCTCGTCTGCAACTCTCACTCAAACTTGGACGGATGGGCACCTGGGACTGGGATATACAGCCAGGTACAATTGCTTGGTCAGCAGGGCATTTCACCATACTAGGTCTACAGCCTTGTGAGTGTGAACCGAGCTACGAGATTTGGGCAAGTCGAGTTCATCCTGACGACCTGGCAGAAACGGAAGCAAAGCTTCAGCAGGCGATGCAGGAGCAAAGCGAGTACCATCACGAATATCGCCTACGCTGGTCAGATGGCTCGATTCACTGGGTCGAAGCAAGAGGGTTGTTTTCCTACGACACGCAAGGACATCCTAAGCACTCAATTGGTGTTGTGATTGACATAACGGAGCGCAAGCAAGTTGAACAGGAACGAGAACAATTGCTTGAGCGTGAACGCATTGCCCGATCGCAGGCAGAAGAGGCTCAACATCAACTGGCAACCATCTTTGAAACATCTCCAATTGGACTCGCATGGTTAGACGGTGAGCAGCGATATGTTGCCATTAATGAAGCGTTAGCTGAAATCAATGGATTAACCCGCGAACAACACTTGGGTTGTTCAATTGCAGATATTTTTGGTGAGTTCGAGCCTACATTAGTTGAGGTCTTCCATCGGATCTACACGACGGGAGAGCCTTTTATCTCGCCAAATCTCGCACTCAATGTACCCGCACGAGGCGATCGCCGTCCTGGTTATTACAACGTTCACTATTTACCAACGGTCAACTCAAACAATCAGGTCGAAGGGGTCCTCGTCTATGTTGTTGATGTGACAGAGCGCGTCAGGTTAGAGCTTGCCCAACAGTTTCTCTCTGAGGCAAGTGCGGTCCTGGCGTCTTCCCTGGATTATCAGACCACGTTGGAGCAAGTTGCACAGCTTACCGTACCGAAATTAGCAGATTGGTGTACCGTTCACACGGTTGAAGAAGATGGCTCGATTGACCAGATTGCGGTTGCTCACATCGACCCCGCTAAGCTGGAATGGGCTTATCAGATTCGGGACAAATATCCGTTAGACCCCAATTCTCCTCGTGGGGCTGCTTTCACTCTGCGAACTGGACAGCCCGATTTTGTGCCGGAGATCCCCGATGAGCTGCTAGTGCAGGCGGCTCATGACCCAGAGCATTTAGAAATTCTGCGACAGGTTGGCTTTAGTTCTGTGATGACGGTGCCTCTACGAACTCAGTCCCGGACGATAGGAGTAATTTCCTTCATTGCTGCTGAGTCTGGACGGCAGTACACCTCAGTCGATTTGCAGTTGGCAGAGGAATTAGCTCGTCGCGCTTCTTTGGCAATCGAGAATGCTCAGCTCTATCAGGTAGCCCAACAGGATCGGGCCAAAGCAGAAGCCGCTAACCGCGTCAAAGATGAGTTTTTGGCGGTGCTATCCCATGAATTGCGATCGCCACTCAATCCCATTCTGGGCTGGACGAAAATCCTACGCAATAGACAATTAGACGCAACCAAAACCGAACAGGCTCTAGAAACAATTGAACGCAACGCCAAGCTACAGGCGCAACTCGTTGAAGACTTGTTGGATATCTCCCGTATCCTACAAGGAAAGATGGTCTTAAACACGGCATCTGTGAATCTGGCTACCATCATTCAATCTGCTTTGGAAACGGTCCGTTTAGCAGCCGAAGCCAAACAGATACAAATTCAAACCATATTGAATCCCGTTTCAGGCACCGTTTCGGGTGATGCAAATCGGCTTCAGCAAATAGTTTGGAACCTTCTCTCTAACGCGGTGAAATTCACGGCACCGGGAGGGCGCGTGGAGGTCAAGTTAGAGCAAGTTGGTGCATCTGCTCAGATTCAAGTTAAAGACACTGGAAAAGGGATCAAGCCGGAGTTTCTTCCTCACGTGTTTGACTACTTCCGCCAAGAGGACGGCACCACAACCCGACAATTTGGTGGACTCGGATTGGGATTGGCGATCGTGCGTCAACTCACCGAACTGCACGGCGGAACGGTTTGGGCAGAGAGTCCAGGACAAGATTTGGGAGCAACCTTTACCGTCCAACTGCCACTCAATATCGTCAGTCAGGTGCGATCCACTCAGGATGAGCCTTTAGCAGCACCAACAGACTTGTCCCATATTCAAATATTGGTGGTAGATGATGATGCCGACATGCGAGAGTTGGTGTCCTTTGTTCTCAGCCAGTCTGGGGCACAAGTGACCACTGCCGCTTCCGCTATCCAGGCGTTGACCCTCCTCAACCAGTCTGTGCCTGACCTGCTGCTCTGTGATGTTGGGATGCCAGAGATGGATGGTTATGCCCTGATTCGACAAATTAGGAAATGGGCACCTGAGCAAGGCGGCACCCTTCCCGCGATCGCCCTGACTGCCTACGCTGGAGAACTGGATCGGCAACAGGCAATCGCCGCAGGATTCCAACTTCACCTTTCAAAACCTGTAGAGCCAAAAGAATTAATCCGGGCAATCAGGTCATTAAGCGTGATTTGAGATGCAGAGGTAAGGTTTGAGAACTCTATGGCTCGCCTGTTTCCTCTGCTGGTTCATTTTGATTCCCCAAAAGTTAATCCGTCCCTGTAGGCTAGAAAAGCTGCTTTTTTGTTTAACGGTGTTTGATTCATGCAAAAGACTAATGCCTTCGCCATTCTTGCCCCCGTTCCAGAAAGGCACTTGATTTCAGGGTTAGAGGCGATCGCCACGCAACTTGATTCTGACGACTTGCCGCCTGACCATTCGCCCAAAGTTGCCTTTGGCAGCATGGACTTCGAGGTGTTGGGCGAAGTCGAAAAGCTGCGGAATGGAAAGGCGATCGAAGTCTTCATCTATGCCTCCGATGCCCAAGGCGATCAACCCCTAAACCCAGAAGTGACTTGGCGGGGACTGTATGTGGGCTATGTCGGCTCTCGTCGCGGTCGCTATCCGGGTAAATCGATTTATCGTCCCCCGTCCACTGCAACTGACGCTCCAACCTGGGCAGTGTTTTGGGAGGTGCAAGAGTTAGAGCAGCTTAAGCAGGCAGTTCCTATCGGCAACTTGCGAGGAAAAAACAAGAAAACCAACTATCAGGCTCGGTTTATCCCAGAAGGCCCTGTCCTGATTGAATATCCTGCAATTCGTCAGCGTTAACTCACAAGGCGATCGCAATTCTGAAACCGCTGAAATTTGTTATTACGAAGAAAGATCATGCACCAGAGTGTGTTCACGATGTTTCGTTGTAATAGGAACCTTCTGCGATGAGTCCCTTACGTTTTTTGATGGTGGCGATCGCGCTGGCGATCGCTGCTTGCACTCAAACTCAAGCAACCCTGGAGCAAGAAACAACCTCCGCTCAATCTACATCTCAACCTGCCGAAATGGAATCTGCTGAAACTGAGGTCCCTCAAGCACCTCAACCGCAAAACCTGATTCCGACTGAACCCTTAACGCCCACGCCCATTCGCATTACTCCGGCTGACCTGCCCGAACCCTACGCCAGTCAAAGCGCTTCTCAGCGGCCCAACGTCGTACCCATTCCTGAGAATCCGTCCTTGCAGGTCCCCGAAGGGTTTACGGTCAACGTTTTTGCTGAAGGGCTAAATGAACCGCGCTGGCTAGCTTTAACGCCTTCCGGTGACGTGTTGGTGACAGAAACCCCAGACAACCGCATTCGCCTGTTGCGAGACACCAACGACGATGGCGCAGCCGATGTCAACCAAACCTTTGCTGAAGCCGCAAACGGGTTAAACATTCCCTTTGGTATGGCGTTTGCCGATGGCTTTTTCTTTTTAGGCAACTCTGCCGAAGTCCGCCGCTATTCCTATACTGAAGGGCAGCAGCAGCTTACTGGTTCCGGCGAAAAAATTGCCGACCTCCCCGGTGGTGGCTATAACCAGCACTGGACGCGTAATGTAGTCACATCTCCTGATGGTCAGCAGCTTTATGTGTCCGTCGGTTCCCGTTCTAACGCCGATCGCGAACCGCTGCCCCGTGCCTCTGTGCAAGTGATGAATCTGGACGGCTCAAACCCACAGACCTTTGCCTACGGACTACGGAACCCCGTTGGTTTAGACTTTCATCCCGAAACTGGCGAACTTTACACCACGGTGAATGAGCGGGACGGTTTGGGGGACGACCTGGTGCCAGACTACTTCACCCGAATTCAGCAAGGGGATTTTTATGGCTGGCCCTATGCTTACTTCAGCCCTGACCGACTTGATCCTCGTCAAACTTCCGGTGGACAAAGCATCAACCCAGAACTAGCAGCCCAAACCAAAGCCCCTGATGTCCTTTTTCAGGCGCATTCAGCCGCTCTGGGGGTACAGTTTTACGACGGTGAGACCTTCCCCGAACGCTATCGCAATGGCGCGTTTGTTGCCTTCCGTGGCTCTTGGAATCGCAGCGCTGGCACAGGCTACAAAATCGTGTTTGTGCCGTTTGAGAATGGTCGCCCAACCGGAGAATACGAAGATTTTGTCACCGGGTTTCTGACCGATCCATCTGGCCCAACCACTTGGGGGCGTCCAGTCGGGGTACTCGTACTGCCCGATGGTAGTCTCCTATTCACAGAAGAACCGAATGGACGGATATATCGGGTTCAGTATCAGGGATAGGGCGGAATGGATAGGGAGAAGTAATTCATGACTCCTTCTCCCTATCCACTGCCCAACCCTTAAGATCAAGCTGTCCCTAACCTAAATTGCTGTGTTCGGTTTTTTAATTGTTTTACTCGCTTCCTTCTTTTTCTGTTTTCAGAACGTCATCGTCAGGGTTCTCTTCAACCAACACGCTGTTTTAGGGGTGTTTCAAACGGGTGGATTTGTTACGCCAAATCTGCAAAATTCGTTTTTGCTGATGTTTATGCGAATGGTATTGGTGGTGCCATTAATGGCATTTCTAGTGCCCAAGCTGCATCCGCCAGCCTGGAGAGAACTCCGTCAGTTGTGGCAGGTAGAACAGCGATCGCTCCTGGGGCGATCGCTCCTCGCAGGATTTCTCATGTTTCTCTATCTGGCGTTGCTTTACGTCTCGATTGGGGTAATTCCAGCCGGGATCGCACTAACGCTGTTTTTTACCTATCCCGTGTTTACGGCGCTGTTTTCCTGGCGCTGGTTTGGCGATCGCCCGTCCCTTTTGCGTTGGGGCATTATGGGATTTGTCCTGTTGGGCAGCTTTTTGACCCTTCCCCATGTCAGCCCCAGCAGCACCAGTGGCAGTTGGCTGGGCATCATCACGGGCATCGCCTCTGGAATCGCTTACGCTCTTTATACCGTCGTTGCCCAAAAGAGTTTTGAAAAACTGCATCCCTTTCCTTTCACTTGGATTAGCTTTGCCACCACATTAGTTTTGTCGGCAGCCTGTTTGCTGGTTTGGCAGATCCATGAGGCTCAGCTTCCGTGGCTGGCTTTATGGATTGGGGGATTGCTCTCCGCCATTTTTACCTTTGCTGGACATTTGCTCAACAATCTCGGAATTCGTTTGATTGGAGCAACTACAGCCTCCATGATTGGCGCCAGCAACCCAGCGCTAACGGTCGCCCTGGCATGGCTGACGATTCAGGAAACGTTGAATGTTGTGCAGATTTTGGGAGTGGCGATCGTCACCCTCAGTGTTGCTCTGCTCAGCCAGGAACGTCGATTTGTTAAAGGATAACCTGATTCACGAACCAAACCCGATTGTATTTTTTGGGTGAAGTTAGGGCAGTTCAGTTGCGATTTGTGTAAAAGTCGTGCCAGCATTTCTACGTATCTGTCGGCTATGAAAAACTTATGCTTTCAGTTAAATTTATCCAGTCATGGGGCGAAGCAGCACGGATAATTCGTTTTGCTGTTCGTTTCAACCCAAACCGTAAAATTTATATGAATCAAGTTCTAAACAATACAATTGGTTTAGGGTTTTTACTTAGACTAAAAACTTCAAGCTTTCGATCAACTTTTACTAAGGTGTAGCTTTTGAGTCGTTTCGTAAAGGGCAAGGCGGGCAATGGTGAGTACTGAGCAGGCTAAGGCTGATGAGTTAGCGACTGATTCTCAAAATCAGCAGAACCCTGGCGCGCTTCGATTAGTTGACCAGATTAGCAAGGTTCTGATTATTGCCTACCGCGAATCGACTCAGGTGCTTGAAGCAGCCCTTGTCAAAGAGGGGTTTGAATGTGAAGTGGTGAGGCAGATTGACCGGGAAGAGCTACGCGGCTCATCGCCCAGCTATCTCTGTATGCTTAACCATCAGCGGGCTTGGCAACAGGCATCCGAGGCAGAGCAACCCACTCTGATTGTGGAAGCAGATTTTGTGCCAGTTGAAGGTATGGGCAAGCTGCCAGTGCCCTACGAGCCAGATGACCAGAATATGGGAATCACCTGGTTGTACACTTGTGCTCCGCAGATCTATAGCGTTTCTGAGCGGGGCTATGCACGCGGCTTTTCGACTGCGATGGTGGCTTACATTCTCACGCCTCGAAGTGCGGGCGCGTTAGTCGAGATGGTCGAGGAAATTCGCGCAACTAGTGGGGCAAACGCTTACACGACTTGGGATTCACAGGTTGAAGGGTTTTTGCGGGCAAGGCGGTTTAGAAACTATATTCCTTTCCGCAATTACGGTGAACATGGCGGACGACCCAATCCAGAACATCGGCAGAATGGACTGAGTGCTGTACATCGAGCGGATGTACTGTATGGCAAGCTGGCGTTTTTGCCGCCCTACGCAGTTCAGGAAGATGGGAAGGGCAACCAGCTTCAGCTTTTGACCGCGAGACTGCAAGCCCGCCTTAAGGGAATTGCGCGATTGGCGCGGGGGCGTTTCCTGCGGTTTAAGATCGTTCGCACGTCAAGCGTCCCAAGTCGGCTAATTGGGTTTGCGCTACGCAGACAGCTTTCACCTTGGCTCTAACAATTCTTCGAGGGAAAGCCTTAGAGGGAAGGCACCCCGCGAAGCGGGGTGCCTTCCCTCTAAGAATTAGTACTCAGTTTTACGGTGAAGGCGGTTGAGGGGTTGGTTGCATGTCATCCCAGTTGATCAGTTGGCGATCGCTCCCCATTCTCACCTGACGCTGACGCAATCGCGGATAGTCGCATACGTCAAAACTCCGTCGCTCTCCACCCATTAGATAAACCAAATCTTCCTCAAACGGATTGCTCAAACTGTGGGGCAGTGAGGGAGCCGTAAAGCCTATGAAATCTCCAGCAGCGACCTCTACAGAGCGATCGCCAATTTCGGCAATGCCGCGACCTGAAAGGATGTAAATAAATTCTTCCTCCTGGTGGTGAAAGTGAAACTGGGTGGTTTCTTTTCCGGGTTCAACTCTCACCAGATGAATAGCTAAACGAGTCATTCCTACGGTATCGCTAAGGGATTTTGTGTTTCGCACCGCCTTTGAATTAAGTGCATGAGTTTTAACGATTTCAGGCATCGCAGCGATGTAGCTGGCCTTGAGCAGCGGCGCTAAATCCTGATCTTCTTCCATTTTCTCCTCCTACCATCTCACTCCTACAAGTCCATGACTGCACAACTGATCAAACCCATCCTCACCCTGCTTGCCGTGCAATCCGATGATTCCTCCAGCGGAGTAACGCTGTGGAATGCTCCCGTGAAATTGATTAAAGCCATTCTAAGCAAGCAGCCCGAAATTAGTGAAGCGATGAAAGCTAAGGGACAGCCTGTTGATTGGACAGAGACTCCCGCTGTAAGGACAGCAAGTGGGGCGATCGCTTCCACTAAAGATGCAGCAGGCGAACTGTCTCAAAAAGTTGCTCACTGGTTAGCCACCGTCGCCACCTCAGCCCAGGAAAACATCGGGCAACTGACCGCAGGAAGCACCCAACCCCTTCAAAATGCTGCCTCGCAGGTTAAGCAGGCGATCGCCCAAACGACTCATAGCGCGACAGACTTTCTCCAGTCCACTCAGTCATCTGTTCAAGCCACCATTCAAGGCACGATTGACAGCGCCACCACCTCGACTACCAGCTTTTTTCAAACGGCTGCTCATACCCTGCAAGATTCCACGGCTGAGCTCGGTACGGAGGCTGCGACAGGTCTAGGAGACTCCGTTGAAACAGCTACTTCCTTTACCTTAGAAAAGGTGGGGCAGGCACTATCAGGAGCTTCCTGGCTGGTCGTCAAAAGCTATTTATGGGTCAGCAGCAAAGTCTCAACCGGCGCACAGCAAGCAATCTTAGAGACAACAGGCGCTGAAACGATAACTCCTGATCCCACGCCAATTGTGACTGCTGCTCCAGAAGTAGGTAGCTGGGTGATTTTTGCGGAAGTATGCGGAGTGCTGGTGTTTTACGCTGCCCTCGGTTGGTACGCTTTCTGGGTTTGGCAAAACCTACCCTATCGACCCGGTAAACGGCTCGTCGGTAAGCCCGATTTTGACCCTAGCCGCTGGATCTGGTGGAGCCAAGCCAGTCCTGAAGCCGGACTCGATCAGCCCCATCCAGAGCAACCATCCCATCCAGAACAACGGTGGAACTGGCACAATTTACCCTACGCAGAAGTATTGAAAGGGTTAATTAGCAGAACTGGAACTTCCGAACGCTCTAACGACCAGTAATCTTTTAGCCATAAAAGTTATACCGATTTACTCTCCCATTAGAAGATTAGGGAAGCATCCCCACGACGCGGGAGTGCATCCCTAATCTTTTAGGATCGTCCTCCCTGAGCATTGAGCAAGTACACATCCCGTTCTCCGCGAATGACGGCATGGTTAATCACTGTGCTATTACGACCTGCCTCAAACTGGACTTGCTCTGTATGCACAGCAGTAGCCGAATCCAGTAGGTCACTCGCCTCCAGACCAGCCTCATTTGTAAAGCGCGGTCGCACCTCTTCGCAATCGGCACTAGCCAGTTCCATGTCTGGCGTAACGATTTCGCTGGGGGTGATACTCCAGGTTTCTTCAGTATCCTGTACGTCATACTCAATCCAGGTGCGAATTTGGGCAGCTAGTTGATCTCCTTCCACAGAGCCAGAAATCTTTTGAGCAAAGGAGGAATAGTAGTTTTGAGCCTCGTTGCTAATGGTGGCGCGACTGTCTCCGGTGACGGTTTGATCCGCTGCTACGGTTAAGCGCAACACCGTCGATTGCATAGGCTGGTCAGCACTGTAACAATATTGTCCCAATACGATCGCCTCTGTAGAAGTATCTAAGGGCGGTTCTGAGGATGCAGACGAATCGCTTAGATCCGGTGCAGCAGAGCTAGAACTGGACTCTGAAGCAGTAGGTCGTGATTGCTCGGTACAGGCGATCGCGATCGGAATCACCCCTAGAATTGCCAGAGCTAAAAATTTGCGCGTAAGCATAACACTATCTTCTCGACACAGTTGATGGAATTGATACAGTTGGTTTCGTCGTAATCATCCTACTCAATGTGCTGTTAGGGCTATTGGGGTATTGCTGATCTGATGTATGAATTTCGTAGGGGCATTGCCATGATCAGCGCTGACGTGATTGTTGGAGCGATCGCCACAAAAGCCTCCCAACCCTCCAAATCAGAATCACAACTAAACCCAAGTTAAGAACTACCAGCCACAAAAGGTGAATTCCCAGGACATTGCTTATTCTGTCCGCGTTGAAAGCAACATAAAACAGCCCAGATGTCCAAAGCAGAACCAGAACCAAAGCGCCGACCACTCTACCGATTGACTGAGTGAATGACCAGGGACGAAGAATTAAGTAAAGGCAAGTAATTTCAATCAAAGAAGCAAAAACATTGCGTGACAAATCATTTTCAAAGTTTTGGGCAAATGCTGCCCCTTCAGCATCAGTTGGAATAGGAAGATTATTAACAGTCTCCAGGTACATCAATCCTAAAAGCATGACCCAATAGACGACAAGACCATAGGGCCTTAACCAACGAAAAAAAGATCGCATATTCCTCAACCCAAGAAAGATTATGAGGTAAAAAGTGTGATTCAAACAATTTGTAGGAGGGGTTAGCGCAGCGTAACCCATACCGCTCTAGTGAATAAACGCATTACGTTATGGCTAGTTCACTCTAGTTTCATTTGAACTATAAAAGCAATTTATTCATAAGGAAAAAAGACCAATCAACAGTACCACTAACAGGACGAATCATTCTCCATTGAATAGCCTCAACTAAAACAGGCTTAATTCCTAAATATCTCTTCATTTCCTAAAGAAATTATTACTGGAGTATCACGATTCCTAATTGACCGAAAAGTAGATTAATATCCTGAAGAATAGGAATTTATTCCTGAAAGAAGTCCCAATGCAGTAAGTTTTTCTACTTTAAGAATTTGCCTATAGAAGTGTAGAAAGATTGAAACGGGACGGGAAGAGTCAGTAGCTCCTACATAAATAACCTTGACTTGCAGTGTACGGAGATGGCAAAGCGGACTGAGAAGATCATCAGGATGCAGAAGTTCCAGCATGGAGACTCACTTAAAACTGCGACACCAAAATATCTCAAGTTATGGATGGGGCGATCGCCAAAAACATTCCGCTTTCATTCCGCTTCTAATCCAAATCCTTTCCACCAACCAACCTGACACCCGATACCCCCCTCTTGTATCAACATTTCACAACAAAGTTTAAGACATGAATCAGGCAGTAAACCCGACAATAGAAGTAGATGATTCAATCGGCTAATGGTGCAAGTTGCGTAACCGAGTAATTGCGCTGAAATGGAAATGAGAGCTTGATGCACCGTTGGCTGAGCAAAAGTTACTTTTAGGGATTTATTAACTGTGGTTCTACAAGTATCTGAGAGTACCTACGAAATTAAAACTCAGGCGATCGCCCGCAAACTACTCTCTGCAACGCGGGAAAATCGGTCTTTCCTGGCTCAGATGCGCGACCAGATGCGCTGGGATGACAAGATGCTGTCCTGGACGATGAATAATCCGGGCTTACGGGTGCAGCTCTTTCGTTTCATCGACTGTTTGCCTGCGCTCCGCAGCAAGCCTGAGATCGCCCGCCACATGCAGGAATACCTGAGCGACCCGACGGTCGAACTGCCAGGGGCACTCAAGGGAATGCTCAACTTTGCCAACCCCGACTCAATGCCAGGACAGGTCGCCGCTTCGACCGTTTCAACAGCAGTAGAAACCCTGGCACACAAATACATTGCCGGGGAAAATATCAGGCAGGTGATCAAAACAATCGAGCAGCTTCGCAAAGACAAGATGGCGTTTACGGTCGATCTGTTGGGCGAGGCGGTGATTACCGAGGCTGAAGCACAGTCCTACCTCGATCGCTATTTGGAATTGATGGAACAGCTTACCGATGCAGCCAAACGCTGGTCAACGGTAGACGCGATCGATCAGGCAGATGGGGAAGCGCTGCCCAAAGTGCAGGTATCGGTGAAGCTGACTGCATTCTATTCCCAGTTTGATCCGCTGGATGCGGAAGGCAGTGAAGAACGGGTGAGCGATCGCATTCGTCTCCTACTTCGCCGCGCCAGGGAACTCGGTGCTGCCGTTCACTTTGACATGGAGCAGTACGCTTACAAAGATTTGACACTGGACATTCTGAAGAAGATCTTATTAGAAGACGAATTCCGTAGCCGCACCGATGTTGGCGTAACGCTTCAGGCTTACCTGCGCGACAGCTATGAGGATTTGCAGGGTGTAATTGATTGGGCAAAACAGCGTGGCACTCCACTCACTGTGCGTCTTGTGAAAGGAGCCTATTGGGATCAGGAAACAATCAAAGCCGCACAAAAAGATTGGCCGCAGCCTGTTTATGCCGATAAAACCTCAACGGATGCTAACTTCGAGCGCATGACGATTCGCCTGCTCGAAAACCACGAATATCTCTTCGCTGCGATCGGTAGCCACAACGTCCGATCGCAAGCACTCGCGATCGCCATCGCTGAAACGCTGAACATTCCCCGTCGCCGCTTTGAATTGCAGGTGCTATATGGAATGGGGGATAAGTTGGCAAAAGCGATCGCAGATATGGGTTACCGTGTCCGGGTTTACTGCCCCTACGGTGAGCTGATTCCTGGCATGGCTTACCTGATCCGCCGACTGCTAGAAAACACCGCCAACAGTTCCTTCCTCAAACAAAATCTGGAAGAGCGTCCCGTTGAGGAATTGCTATCTCCTCCTCAATTTGAAGAGGATAATCGGGAATTGGCAAACGGCAACGGACACTCCACTCAATTCCTAGTCCCCAACTCCCACCTAGCCCCTAACCCCCTCTTCCCCAACGCCTCCGACACTGACTACGCCATTCTCTCGGAACGCGATCGCGCCCAAAAAGCCCTGCAAACCGTGCGTCAGCAGTTAGGCAAAACTTACCTGCCGCTGGTCAATGGCGAATATCAATCGACCCAGGAAACGGTGAATTCGGTGAATCCCTCCAACCCGTCGGAGGTAATTGGTCAGGTCGGGTTGTTGAGCGTGGAGCAGGCAGATCAAGCGATCGCCGCCGCTAAAGCAGCCTTTCCTGCCTGGAGAAAAACACCCGCAATAGAACGAGCAAATATATTACGAAAAGCTGCCGATCTAATGGAGCAGCGACGGGCAGAACTATCGGCGTGGATGGTGCTGGAAACGGGCAAAGCGCTGAAGGAAGCAGACGGTGAAGTATCAGAGGCGATCGACTTCTGCCGCTACTACGCCGACGAAATAGAGCGGTTGAGTCAAGGGTATAGCTACGACCTGCCCGGGGAAACAAACCGCTATCGCTATGAGCCGAGAGGGATCTCGCTGATCATTTCTCCCTGGAATTTCCCACTAGCAATTCCCACGGGCATGACCGTTGCGTCACTGGTGGCAGGAAACTGTACATTGCTGAAGCCCGCAGAAACCTCTTCTGTAATTGCTGCAAAGATGGCAGAAATTCTGGTAGAAGCGGGAATTCCCAAAGGTGTTGTCCAATTTGTGCCAGGAAAAGGCTCTAGCGTGGGCGCTCACATGGTGAAGCATCCTGACGTTCACATGATCACGTTTACAGGTTCTCAAGAAGTGGGCTGCCGAATTTATGCAGAAGCAGCGATCGTACAGCCTGGACAAAAGCACCTGAAGCGAGTTGTGGCAGAGATGGGCGGCAAAAACGCCATCATCGTGGATGAAAGCGCCGATTTAGATCAGGCAGTTCAAGGGGTGGTGCAATCTGCCTTTGGCTATAGCGGTCAAAAGTGTTCTGCCTGCTCACGGGTGATTGTACTGGAGCCGATTTATGAGACGTTCGTAAATCGGGTCGTGGAAGCGGCGCGATCGCTCAACGTAGGAGCCGCAGAACTGCCCAGCACTCAGGTGGGACCCGTAATCGACGCAGCCGCCCAAAACCGGATCAAAGCCTACATTGAAAAAGGTAAAACCGAAGCAACAGTAGCGCTAGAAGTGCCCGCCCCCGAAAATGGCTACTTCGTTGGGCCGGTTATCTTCACCGACGTTTCACCCGATGCCAAAATCGCCCAGGAGGAAATTTTTGGTCCAGTGTTGGCAATCTTGAAGGCGAAGAATTTTGATCAGGCAATAGCGATCGCCAACGGCACCCTCTATGCCCTAACAGGCGGACTCTACTCTCGCACCCCCTCTCACATTGAGCGGGCCCAAGATGAGTTTGAAGTTGGCAATCTGTATATCAACCGGGGAATTACCGGGGCGATCGTGGCTCGTCAACCATTTGGCGGTTTCAAACTCTCCGGCGTTGGCTCCAAGGCAGGCGGGCCAGACTACCTGCTGCAATTCCTCGAACCCCGTGCCGTCACCGAAAATATCCAGCGTCAAGGCTTTGCTCCGATTGAAGGAGTAGAGTAAATTGCCAAATGGAGAAATGTTTTTGAATGCAAAACCTTTGATTTCACATTCAAAAACATCCCCATAAAGTAGGTTGGGTAGAGCATCGCGCAACCCAACACCGCAGTATCAGACCTAACATTAAGCGTAGGATGGATAAAGTTCATCCTACGCTTAATGCTTCTGTTGGGTTCCGCTTTGCTTCACCCAACCTACGTGTGGTAACGGTTCTGGGAGTTGTGTCAGGTAACCAGGTAGAGTAGTGAGGGTAAATGAATGAGGTAAGCACGGTGGGCATTGGAGAAATACTGGTTTTGATTCTGCTGCTGGTTGTCGCCTTTGCCGTCTTCGGCTTGTTTCTGCGCATTACAAAAGCAGTGATTAGCATTGGAATTACTCTCTTTTTGCTACTCCTAGCGCTCTACTTTATCTTCGGCATCACCCCTTTAGACTTATTGCGACAGATCGTGCAACTCTTTCAGGGATAACCAGTAATTAATCACTAATGACACTCCCTAATCGCTCAGCAAGGTCATCTAGTGCTTTCGAATTTGTCACTGGCGTTTTGTAATTCACCATACTGCGCGATAAGACTCGTAGCACTTCCTCAACGGTTGTTACACCCGTCGTTCCTTTTCAAGGGTGGCAATGGGCAACCACAACCCTTTATTTTCCAAACTTCGTTTCTGATACGGAATCCATTTCATAAAGAAGCCCTATTTGGTGTACGGGCGAAGCATTCGGCAAAAGAATTGTGTCTCAGTGACAGGGATTGAGACCGAATGCTTCGCCCCTGCCGATACCGCTACTCCACAGACGGATTGGGTATGAGAAGTTGCCTTACCCCTCAGGTGGCATGAGCCTTGCCAGCGCATCCTTCACTGCTGGAGGTAGTTGGCCCATAATTTTGCCTTTTTCTCGATCGACTGCAACCAGGGCGACCTGCGCCGTTACGTAAAGCTCCTGGCGATCGGGAGAATGGATTTGGTAATCCCAGTTGATTCGCACACCTTCCATCTGGGTCATTCTGGCTTTGACAATCGCCGCCATTCCCATGCGAAGCGGTCGATGATAGCGGATGGACAAATCAACAACGGGCAGATCGCAGCCCAGCGCGACCAGGTCGGCAAATTCGATGCCAAGCGATCGCAAACATTCCACTCGCGCTTCTTCTAACCAGACGATATAGGAACCGTGCCAGACCGTTCCGGCATAGTCCGTATGGTGGGGCTGTGCCCGGACTGGATATTCAAACCAGCTTTCCGTCACTGCCTGCAACGAGTTTAGATGAATTGCACTAGTTGGCTCTAGCTGTGGCTGCATAAAGGATCACTCCCACTCAACGCAGGGCTTCTCTGAGAAGCCATATTTCCACACTAATTCTTACATTACTTAGACCTTTCGACCTCTACACAAAAGTACCTACTGCGTAGTTAAGGTGTGTGGCCAAGCGGTTAAATTCTTTGTCTTCCCAGGTTAGCAATAGCCATAGCCCAAAGTCCCTGTCCTATAGACGTTAGGAGAGCTAGACGATCGGTCTAATCATGCTAACTATTCAGATTACTCTCAAGTTACTTTAAAGATTCAGTGAAATTGCGTAGATAGATCTATTGATAGAAGAGGTTGCCCAACTATACTCTTGGGAAGTTGCGTAAGAGTGACACCTTCAAGTCTTTGGAGGCAATGGAGCCGCGCTGGCGCATCGTTGGTCGTGAAGGATGGAATGATTAGAGTGAAATCGATGCTGTCATATCCGTGCGACGTTTCATACCACTCAAAACCCTTCGTGTCAAACCTGCATTGAAGCTATGTAATGCTTGACATGCAGGAGTTCCAGCCATTCTCGGAAAAGAGCCAGCATTTCAAGCAGAACGCAAACGAGATCTGGATTACCTCGAAGTTAACTCACTGGATGAACTGTTAAACAGCTTGCAAGCCCTGTGCGACGATGTAGAACTGCGGCAGGCGATGATTGCTAATGGGCGGCTTCGAGCTAAGGAGACTTCTAGTGTGAACTTAACGAGGCTCTGGCGACGGTTTTTGACCGATACTGCCACAACTACATACGAGCGCTGGTTTAACGGTTCAATCTGGGATCGCCGAGTATTTCTTCAGCGGCGCTACATGGTGGTTAAACAAGAGCGCGTTCAGAGGCGGCTACAGAATACTTTGAATTCTGTGCAGTCATTTAGGCGGAAGTTTGTTAGCAATCCCGTAAAAGATTTGCTTGGAATCACCCAAGACTAAAGCCAGTTTCCAACAGGATCAGGGGATAGGGGTTTAGCTCCTACCCCCTCACAGACGGAATGCAGAAAGAAAACTGCGCTTGCTTACAGCCATTTTTCGATGGGTAAGCCATAGCGTAGGGGTCGTTCGCGAACGACCCCTACAGGGATTTGTGGTCTATCCAAGTGGAAACGGCTGTAAGAAATTCAGCGAGAGTGAAAAATCGTGTCCTATGCAACGTGCAGGACACGATTTTTACTATTTCAGTGGCGCAACACGCACCTGAAACAGCGTTGTCGAAGTCACATCAAGTTGGACAAGTAAAGTCATGCAGACCACAGCTATACACCACTTTCTTGCCCAACTTCTGGGTGCAGCTATATCGGTCAAAATTCGCCTTAACCCTTTGTTATCAATCTTCAAAAAACGAATTGAAGCGCTGCAGCAAGGGTTATGATGACTGAGCAAAGGCGAATTGAGAGCGATCGCCCAGCGATTTGTTGTTTGACATTATTTGTATCAAACTATTGCAGATCGTTGGATTTTTTGTCGAGCAATTTTTACTGTTTTAGCGGTAGCAGCAGCTTGTTATTCAGTTCAAAACGCTTTAAGTGAGAGGCAACGATGATAGAAAAAATTTTGCTGGCAGACTCAGGCATAGGACAATCTGAAGAAATGCTCAAAGCTCTGATGGAGATTCCATCTATTCAAGGAGCATCTGTGACGATCTTGCATGTCGTGCCGCCTCAAGCCAGTGCTGATGCAATGACCCAAAGTTGGGAAAGTGGCGGAAAAACCTTAGCAAAAGCGGTTCAAACGCTTCAGCTTGACCCAAACCGCACAACTGCTATGTTGCGAGAAGGTGACCCGAAAGATGTGGTTTGCCGAGTTGCCGAAGAAATAGATGCCGACCTGATCATCATGGGATCACGGGGACTAAAGCGGTTGCAGTCAATTTTAGAGAATTCCGTAAGCCAGTACGTGTTTCAACTGGCTTCCCGTCCCATGCTGCTGGTCAGAGATGACATTTACGTTAGAAAAATTAACCGCGTCATGGTGGCGATGGACAACTCTGCTTCGGCTCAAGCGTCCTTAAAACTGGCGTTGTCGTTCCTGCGAGATATTAAGGGAGGGCAGCTGATTCTGGCTCACACAAATCCTGATCTGAAGGTCAAGCGGGATGAAGTGGAGATTGATCCAAATCAAGATCCAGTGTTGATTCCAGCGATCGCTGAAGCCAAAAAGCTGGGAATCAACTACCGCTGTGTGGCTCCAGTCGGCAAACCGGGAGCGCGGATTTGTGAAACCGCCGATGAGCTCAACGTTGATTTATTAGTATTGGGTTCGCCTGAGCGACGTCCCTCGGTTGCAAAAGCGTTACCTGATTTGGATCGTCTTTTGGGACAATCCCTTTCAGACTATGTACGGGTTTATGCAAACTGTCCCGTCCTGCTAGTTCGAACCGTTTCCTAAACAAAGTAGCCCGAACAGTGTAGATTGATGGGCGTTGCTGCAAGGCGTGAATTTTGTCAGGGCGTTTCGCGGAACGCCCTGACGAGTTTGGATAAACGTCTGGGTAGTGTTCTTCCAGCAACGCCTGTTGTCCTAAACCCTTGCCCTAGATGAAAGCGCCTGCTCCCCGCAACCGCACCCTTCAATTAAGTGAGACAGAGCGATCGCACTACTGCCAAAAGTTAATTCATCTAAGTGAACCCGTTGAACCAGCCGCTCTCCTGGATCGAACCGTTTGCCAGGATCTATTTGAAGTGCTGGATTATTTGCCAACAAAATTTGTCGATTTGTTATTTGTCGATCCGCCCTACAACCTGAGCAAGCGCTTCAATCAACAAATTGTCAGGCGGCGATCGCTAGCTGATTATGAGGTTTGGGTTGATAGCTGGCTTTCACGCTTGGTTCGCACGCTTAAACCGACTGCCTCTGTTTATCTTTGCGGCGACTGGCAATCTTCTCCCGCCCTCTATGCCGTTGCTTCCCAATACTTTATCATCCGCAACCGTATCACCTGGGAACGTGAGAAAGGACGTGGCGCAAAGGCAAATTGGAAAAACTGTGCCGAAGACATCTGGTTCTGCACCGTTTCTGAAAACTATTACTTTAATGCTGCTGCCGTCCAACTAAAGCGACAGGTACGCGCTCCCTATACAGACACTCAGGGTCGTCCCAAGGACTGGGAACGCAGCCCCAATGGTAACTTTCGCTTGACCGCAGCATCTAACTTGTGGACAGATATCACAATACCATTCTGGTCAATGCCCGAAAACACGAACCACCCTACCCAAAAGCCGGAAAAGCTGCTGGCAAAAATCATTCTGGCAAGCTCGCCTCCCGAAGCAGTTGTGCTTGATCCATTTCTTGGCTCTGGCACGACTTCAGTGGTGTCTAAAAAACTCGATCGCCGCTTTGTTGGGATTGAACTTGACCAATATTATGCTTGCCTAGCCGAGAAGCGATTAGAACTAGCAGAGAGCGATCGCCAAATTCAAGGATATGGCGATCGCGTCTTCTGGGAGCGCAACAGCTTCCCTTTACAAAAACACATAGAATCGTAATGCTTCTTAATCAAAGAAGCGCCAAGTGTAAAAACTCGACGCTCCTTTATTCAAAAGTAAATCCTAATAAATTGTCAGTCAATCGATAAATCGATTAAGAACCTTTTCCTTCACGGCTAGCCGTTTGAATGTAAAGGATCAACAGAAAAACTGTTGGAACCAACACAAACAGAATAACGGCAACAAATCCTAAATCATTAACTTGCATTGAATCCAGCCCCTAAGCTCATTCAAAAAAGACAGACCTGACACAAGAATACCACCCAGTGAGTTTTGCATTTCGTCTATTCACTAAGCAGTGTTACAAAAACTAGGGGAGCAACCTCGTAGTCTACTCCCCTAGTTTTTGTCTATTTACTTACGGCTTTGTCTTCACACTCACTGGTCCGTTGACCACTACCTGACAGGCAAGCCGATAGGTTTCTGGCTTTTTTTTGAGCTTGCGATTTTCCACTTCGGTTCTAGGCGATAGGTTTTCCATCCCTTCTACAATTTCAACAACGCAGGTACCGCACTGCCCGTACCCACCACAATTCATCATCTTGCCCATGAAGGTGTAGAGGTCAATGCCATTTTCAAGGGCTTTGAACCTCAGGTTTGCACCGTCGGCAGCAATAACTTCCCGTTCTTCTTCAACAAACTTAATATTAGCCATACCGCTTCTCTTCCTTGCGCTTCGTATTCATAGCGCTTGCATTAGCTCCCCACACTGGTTACACTTCTACATACACTTTCATTTTTACAAGCTTATTGTCAAACTGTCGAAATTGTTCTGCCTTGGGTCTGAAAGGGCAGACAGCAGTAAGTCTTGGTTGGTTGGCTAGTATCTAATTTCTGATAGTCTTATCTCTGATAGGCTCATCAGTATTATTAGATGCCTTAATAAAATGCTGAAGGAAGCGTTGAAACATATAGGAGGAGCGTAGTCAATGGGACTACCCTGGTACCGAGTACATACAGTCGTCCTGAACGATCCAGGCCGATTGATCGCTGTGCATCTGATGCATACTGCCCTGGTAGCGGGCTGGGCTGGCTCGATGGCTTTATATGAGCTAGCTGTTTTTGATCCCAGTGATCCCGTCTTGAATCCCATGTGGAGACAGGGCATGTTCGTTTTGCCATTTATGGCACGTCTAGGGGTTACCGAATCCTGGGGTGGCTGGAGCATCACTGGTGGTCCAGCAGTTGACACGGGTTTCTGGTCATTTGAAGGAGTTGCCGCAGCACATATCGTGCTTTCTGGTCTGTTGTTCCTAGCTGCCTGCTGGCACTGGGTCTACTGGGATCTGGAGCTGTTCAGAGACCCACGCACGGGTGAACCTGCACTTGACTTGCCCAAGATGTTTGGTATTCACCTATTTTTGTCTGGACTACTTTGCTTCGGGTTTGGTGCATTCCACCTGACTGGTCTATTTGGACCAGGTATGTGGGTGTCTGATCCCTACGGTTTAACGGGCAGTGTGCAACCTGTCGCTCCATCTTGGGGACCAGAGGGCTTCGATCCGTTTAATCCAGGTGGCATTGTAGCTCACCATATTGCGGCTGGTGTAGTCGGCATTATTGCAGGCTTATTCCACTTGACGGTGCGTCCACCTGAGCGACTTTACAGAGCATTGCGCATGGGGAACATTGAAACCGTTCTCTCTAGCAGTATTGCTGCTGTTTTCTTTGCTGCGTTTGTGGTCGCTGGTACCATGTGGTACGGCAGCGCTGCAACCCCAGTTGAGCTGTTTGGTCCAACCCGCTATCAGTGGGACAGCGGTTACTATCAGCAAGAAATTGATCGCCGTGTACAAGCCAGTGTGGCAAATGGTGAAAGTGTCTCAGAAGCCTGGGAAGGAATTCCTGAGAAGCTGGCGTTTTATGACTACGTCGGAAACAACCCTGCTAAGGGTGGTTTGTTCCGTACTGGACCCATGGACAAAGGCGACGGAATTGCTCAAGGTTGGTTAGGACATCCCGAATTCCGGGATGGAGAGGGCCGTCTGTTGACGGTGCGTCGTCTTCCTAACTTCTTTGAAACATTCCCGGTTATCTTGACTGACAAAGATGGTGTTGTTCGGGCGGATATTCCGTTCCGTCGGGCTGAATCCAAGTACAGTTTTGAGCAAACCGGCGTTACGGTTAGCTTCTATGGTGGTGAATTGGATGGTCAAACCTTCAAAGATCCGGCAACTGTGAAGCGCTATGCCCGTAAAGCTCAGCTCGGTGAGCCGTTTGAGTTTGACCGTGAAACGCTGAACTCTGACGGTGTATTCCGTACTAGCCCTCGTGGTTGGTTTACCTACGGTCACGCGGTCTTTGCACTGCTCTTCTTCTTTGGACATATCTGGCACGGTTCTCGGACACTGTTCCGCGACGTGTTTGCTGGGGTTGATCCTGATCTGTCTGAGGAGCAAGTCGAGTGGGGCTTCTTCCAGAAAGTGGGTGACAAGTCAACCCGTCGAAAAGAGCCTGTCTAAAATCCAAATCTTTTCTAGAATGGCGGGCCAGCAGCAAAGCTAATGTCTCGCCATTCTAAAGATTCAAGAGAATGATTTGGGATGAGAGAGAATAGTTTTGTGTCGTTTGGGCTACAGCTTTTAACTTATTCTCTCTTTTGTCTGTAAACTATTAGGTGCTGGGCGAATAGGAACGCGAAAATTATGGAAAGTGTTGCTTACATCCTGGTTTTGGCTGGTGCGATTGGTGTTTTGTTTTTTGCGATCGCTTTCCGTGAGCCACCCCGGATTAACAAGGATTAGAGCATAGCGTGATAAATGTTCACATTCCAAGATCACAACTTAATTTAGCTTGGAAAGTGTATTCTCAAGTTGTGTTAGTAACCTGAGCCATCCTATAAAGGTTTGGCTCAGGTTTTGTTCTTAAATAGACGTATCCCTTTTGGGTTTTTCCATGCGGTGTCCATTCTGTCAATTTACAGATAATCGAGTTTTGGAATCTCGCTCCGCCGAGTCGGGGCAAAGCGTTCGACGACGGCGAGAGTGCTTGCAGTGCAACCGCCGATTTACGACCTACGAACGCATTGAATATGTTCCCATTACCGTGATTAAGCGAGGGGGCGATCGCGAATCTTTTGATCGTTCTAAGTTATTACGAGGGATCGTTCGCGCCTGCGAAAAAACTGGAATTGAGCAGGTTGCACTCGACAATATTGTGGATGAAATTGAGGCAGAGCTTCAGCAGCGGGCCTTGCGCGAAGTGCCTAGCAATGAAATTGGTGAACTCGTACTGCACCACCTACAAAGCTTAAATGAAGTTGCCTATGTGCGCTTTGCATCGGTGTACCGTCAGTTTCGCGGTATCCGAGATTTTGCAGACACGCTAACTCACCTGCAAGCATCTAGCGATACCAGCACAGACAATCATCAAAGCTCAAAAATAGACTCCAACTTAAATCTTGAAGAAAGAGTAGAACCTCAGTCTTTTGTAACTCATTCATAGGTTCTAGCAGTGTACGTACAAATTCTCCTAGATTTTCCAAACGCTCTATTCTGGAAGATTTGAGAACTTTGAAAGTTCTTGCAATCGTGAGCTTAGAGTTGGAAATCCCCCATCCTTGAGGCGTAGGGGTCGAAGCGCAGCGTTTTGATGCAGGTGAAACTTGTATTTACCAGCACTTATATATTTGTTGAGAATCGTTCTTCTAGTCGTTTGAGCACCTAAAGCAGACGAGTTAGAATCACCCTTCCCTATTTCATCCGTAGGATTGCTCGTTCAGAAAAGCGAATTTTTTATCTCCGATTGATTGCTGGTTACTGAATCTCTCTAAATCCATTCAAAAGAGTATATCGAAGGGATTTAATTGGGTTATGATAGTTCGTCTAGGGTCAAATGCTGCTGAGATGCAAATCTCATACAATAAGAGCTATTAGGATGCTTGCTACAGATGCACATTTAGAGCAGTGCGTATGCATCAATAAGAGACCACTACCATTACGGAGAAACCACTAGGAAACAATTAGCATGGTCAATCAGGAAAAAATAGATATTGGCTTTACTCACGAAGACTTTGCCGCCCTTCTCGACAAATATGACTACCATTTCAGCCCTGGAGACATCGTCGCCGGGACAGTTTTTAGTCTTGAGCCGAGAGGCGCTCTGATTGACATTGGTGCTAAGACCGCTGCTTACATTCCAATCCAAGAGATGTCAATCAACCGGATTGATAGCCCCGATGAGGTGCTACAATCCAACGAAACTCGCGAGTTTTTCATCCTGACCGATGAAAATGAAGATGGACAGCTTACCCTCTCTATTCGTCGCATTGAGTACATGCGAGCTTGGGAAAGGGTTCGTCAACTTCAGACAGAAGATGCGACCGTTCGTTCTAACGTGTTTGCAACGAACCGGGGCGGTGCGCTCGTGCGAATTGAAGGACTGAGAGGATTTATCCCCGGTTCTCACATCAGCACTCGCAAACCCAAAGAAGATTTGGTGGGCGAAGAGCTTCCGCTGAAGTTTTTGGAAGTTGATGAAGATCGCAACCGTCTGGTGCTGAGCCATCGCCGTGCTTTGGTTGAGCGCAAGATGAACCGCTTGGAAGTGGGCGAAGTGGTTATTGGTACCGTGCGTGGACTCAAGCCTTACGGTGCATTCATCGATATTGGCGGTGTAAGTGGTCTACTCCACATTTCCGAGATTTCTCACGATCACATTGATACGCCTCACAGCGTCTTCAACGTTAACGACGAAGTCAAGGTGATGATTATTGACCTGGACGCAGAGCGAGGTCGGATTTCGCTCTCAACCAAGCAATTGGAGCCAGAACCCGGTGATATGGTGAAAAACCCTGACCTGGTCTACGACAAAGCTGAGGAAATGGCTGCCAAGTATCGTGAGCGCATGATGCAGCTCTCTCAACCGCAGTCAGAAGAGCCAGAAGAAGAGCCAGAAGAGGAAGAAATCGTCTTAGATGAAGACGTGTCAGCTGAGGAAGAACCAATTTTAGTGACTGAGTAGCTGCTAAAGCTGCCAAACTAGTGGGCTTCAAGGCATAATTTGGGGTGGTGCAGAGAATCTGTGCTGCCCCAAATTTTTTGTCGGAGGTTGCTTGGTCACGATTCGCTGTAAAGACGCTACGTTCACTAATATTCAGGCGGTCATCTTTGACAAAGATGGAACGCTGGCTAACTCCGAGCTTTTCTTGCGGAACTTGGCACATCGGCGATCGCGTCTCATTGACGCTCAGATTCCCGGTGTGCAAGAGCCATTGCTGATGGCCTTTGGGGTGGAAGGCGATCGCATCAATCCTGCTGGAATGATGGCTGTTGGCAGTCGCCGAGACAGTGAAATTGCCGCTGCTGCCTACATTGCTGAAACTGGACGCGATTGGATTGAAGCACTGAACATGGCTCACTCAGCCTTTATTGAAGCCGATCGCTCAATGCCACGAAAAGCTGATCACACGCCATTTTTTGAAGCTGGACGGGAGCTACTTCAAACGTTGACGGCAGCAGGGCTAAAGTTAGGCATTCTCTCGGCAGATACCACCCCTGGGGTTAAAGATTTTAGCGATCGCTATCAGCTAGAGCCCTACTTTCAGCTTCAAATGGGGTCAGACGAAGGATATAGCAAACCAGATCCCGCCCTCTTGCAGGAAGCCTGCCGTCGTTTAGCGGTTAAGCCGGAGGCAACGCTAGTGGTCGGAGATTCCCAGGCTGATATTCAGATGGCTCGTGCAGCAAATGTTGCGGGCTGCATTGGAGTTACCTGGGGTTGGACAAGCCCTTTTGCCTTAGAGGCTGATGTCTTAGCTGGACTGTTTAGTGACATCCAGATCGCGATCGCCCAAACTCCGGTTCGGTGATCACCGAACAAGAAAACGCGCTATGCTATTTGTTCCGAATCCTAAGTATGGTAATCTCCATTCTTATCCCTATCTTTTTGTCCATCTAGCCTAAGAGAGGTCATTGCCCTTGTCTCGTCGCTACCTCTTTACTTCTGAATCGGTTACTGAAGGTCATCCCGACAAGATCTGCGATCAAATTTCGGATACCATCCTGGATGCTCTTCTGTCACAGGATGCTGCTAGCCGGGTTGCCGCTGAAGTTGTCGTCAACACAGGTCTGGTGCTGGTCACGGGTGAGATTTCATCCAAAGCTCAGGTTAATTATGTTGACCTGGTACGGCAGAAAATTGCCGAAATTGGTTACACTGACGCGATTAATGGCTTCTCTGCCCATAGTTGCGCGGTCATGGTTGCCCTGGATGCCCAGTCTCCTGATATTGCCCAAGGTGTTGACCAGGCTCAGGAAACCCGAGAGCAGAAGAGCGAAGAAGAGCTAGATGCAGTAGGCGCAGGCGATCAGGGCTTGATGTTTGGCTTTGCCTGCAATGAGACTCCAGAGTTAATGCCTTTGCCAATCAGTTTGGCACACCGCATTTCGCGCAAACTGGCAGCAGTTCGCAAAACAGGACAACTAACTTACTTGCGCCCCGATGGCAAAACTCAAGTGACAGTTGCCTATGAAGGGGGACGGCCTGTTGGAATCGATACAATTCTGGTTTCAACCCAGCACACTGCAACTATCGACGACATCACAGATGAGGCAGCAGTACAGGCTCGGATTAGAAAAGATCTTTGGGCACTAGTTGTACAGCCTGTTTTTGCAGATATCGATATCAAGCCAGACGAAAGTACTCGCTTCTTGGTTAACCCAACAGGCAAGTTTGTAATCGGTGGTCCTCAGGGCGATTCTGGATTAACCGGGCGCAAAATTATTGTTGATACTTATGGCGGCTATTCTCGTCATGGCGGTGGCGCTTTCTCTGGAAAAGATCCCACAAAGGTCGATCGCAGCGCAGCGTATGCAGCTCGATATGCAGCAAAAAATATCGTGGCAGCAGGGCTAGCGGAAAAATGCGAAGTTCAGCTCAGCTATGCAATTGGTGTGGCTCGTCCGGTCAGCATCATGGTAGAAACCTTTGGTACTGGCACAATCGATGATGAACGCCTGCTTGAGCTAGTCAAAGAACATTTTGAGCTACGCCCTGCGGGAATCATTCAGGAATTTAACCTGAACCGGCTACCGGGCGATCGCGACGGACGCTTCTATCAAGACGTTGCAGCCTATGGTCACTTTGGACGCACCGATCTAGACCTTCCTTGGGAGCAAACCGACAAAGCTGTTCTGCTCAAAGAAGCAGCATCTCACTTACTGTCAGGCGCAGCGGTGTAAAGGCTGAAGCCGATATTAAGCAATAAGCTTCTATTGTGCGAGTAAACCGCACAATAGAAGCTTATTGCTTTTAGGACTACTGCCTCTCCATATCTTTTTTCACGGATTGGGTTTGCTCAGCAATCCAGTTTAGATAAGGCTGTGAACCTGCCAAAATTGGAAGAGCAATAATTTCGGGAACCTCGTAGGAGTGAATTTCGCGAATTTTAGCTTCCAGGTCAGCAAATTGGTTCAGGTCAGTTTTAATCATCAGTTGCCATTCTTCTTCCAGGTGAACCTTGCCTTGCCAGGTGTAAACAGACTGAATCGGCATGAGACTCACACAAGCTGCAAGACGAGCTTGAATCAGGGTTTGGGCAATCGCCTCTGCCTCTGCCCTTGAAGCTGCCGTAACTAGCACCACCCCATATTGATTAAGATTCTGAGTCATCCTAAATTTTCAACAATTAAACAGCAAACATTGCGTATTTCCATCCTATGCTCAGCAGAAATGGGGTGAGGTTGATAATCTAGAACTTATCTGGATTTTCTGCCCAAAGGTCATTTCCCCTTATGACGACAAATTCTTTTCTTTCCCGCCTACACAGCCCCGATCGCCCCGTAATCGTGTTTGATGGGGCAATGGGTACGTCACTTCAGACACAAAACCTGACGGCTGAGGACTTTGGCGGCGCAGAATATGAGGGCTGCAATGAGTATTTGGTAGAAACCAAGCCCGGAGCGGTGGAACAGGTACACCGAGAATTTTTAGAAGCCGGGGCAGACGTGATCGAAACCGATACGTTCGGCGCTGCCTCTATCGTGCTAGCAGAGTATGACCTGGCAGATCAGGCTTACTCGCTCAACAAAAGAGCGGCTGAATTAGCAAAACGGGTCGCAGCGGAGTACTCTACGCCTGAAAAGCCGCGATTTGTCGCAGGATCAATGGGCCCAACCACGAAGCTGCCGACATTGGGACACATCGACTACGACACGATAAAGGCATCCTTTGCAGAGCAGGCAGAAGGGCTATTTGACGGCGGCGTAGATCTATTCATTGTGGAAACTTGCCAGGACGTACTGCAAATTAAGGCAGCGCTGAATGCGATCGAGGAGGTCTTCCAGAAGAAAGGAGAGCGGCGATCGCTGATGGTTTCCGTGACGATGGAACTTCAGGGTACGATGCTGGTTGGTTCTGATGTCAGCGCCATGTTGTCTATTCTGGAACCTTACCCAATTGACATCCTGGGGCTAAACTGCGCTACTGGTCCCGATCGCATGGCAGAACACATTCGCTATTTGTCTGCCAATTCGCCCTTCGTCATTTCTTGCATTCCCAACGCTGGAATCCCCGAAAACGTCGGTGGACACGCTCACTACAAACTCACCCCTCTGGAACTGCGAATGGCTCTCATGCACTTCGTTGAAGACCTGGGTGTGCAAGTGGTTGGTGGCTGCTGTGGCACCCGACCCGATCACATTCGTCAGTTAGCAGAAGTTGCGCCAACGCTGACTCCGAAGCAACGGGAGGTTAGGGAGGCACAGGTTAGGGAACAAGCTGCCATACCCCACACCCTACACCCCACACCCCATTCCCCGAACTACACCCCTGCTGCGGCCTCGATCTATACTGCTCAGCCTTACGACCAGGACAATTCCTTTTTGATCATTGGAGAGCGGCTGAATGCAAGTGGCTCGAAGAAGTGTCGGGATTTGCTGAATGCGGAAGACTGGGATGGGTTAGTGTCTTTGGCAAAGGCGCAGGTGCGAGAAGGGGCGCACGTTTTAGATGTCAACGTTGATTACGTTGGACGGGACGGGGTGCGCGATATGCGAGAACTGGTGTCGCGCCTGGTGACGAATGTGACGCTGCCGCTGATGCTGGACTCGACTGAGTGGCAAAAGATGGAAGCGGGGCTGAAGGTGGCAGGCGGCAAGTGCTTGCTCAACTCGACTAACTACGAGGACGGCGACGAGCGCTTCTTTAAGGTGCTGGAACTAGCGAAACAGTATGGCGCGGGAGTCGTCGTCGGCACAATTGATGAGGAGGGGATGGCGCGAACAGCGGAGAGGAAATTTGCGATCGCCCAACGCGCCTACCGAGATGCTTTAGAGTTTGGCATTCCAGCTTACGAAATCTTCTACGACCCCTTAGCGTTACCCATTTCTACCGGAATCGAAGAGGATCGGGCGAATGGCAAAGCGACAATCGATGCAATCCAGCGAATTCGGGCAGAGTTGCCGGGATGTCATATTGTTTTGGGCATTTCCAATGTCTCCTTTGGCTTGAATCCAGCGGCACGGATGGCGTTGAACTCGATGTTCTTGCATCTGTCGATGGAGGTGGGGCTAGATGCGGCAATCGTCAGCCCTAACAAGATCTTGCCGCTCGCTAAGATTGACCCCAAACATCAGGAAGTGTGCCGTCAACTGATCTTTGACGAGCGTAAATTTGAAGGGGATATTTGCGTTTACGACCCGCTAGCAGAGTTGACGACGCTGTTTGAAGGGGCGACAACGAAGCGCGATCGCAGCCAGGACGAAAACCTGCCTGTGGAAGAGCGGCTCACCCGCCACATCATTGACGGCGAACGAATTGGGCTAGAAGAACAGCTCACCAAAGCGCTAGAAAAATACCCGCCCCTAGAAATCATTAACACCTTTTTGCTTGATGGCATGAAAGTCGTTGGTGAACTGTTTGGTTCCGGGCAGATGCAGCTTCCTTTCGTGCTGCAATCCGCAGAAACGATGAAAGCCGCCGTTGCTTACCTGGAACCCTTCATGGAAAAGGAAGATTCCAGCCAGGCAAAGGGCACC
The DNA here is from genome assembly GCF_014696015.1 of Oculatella sp. FACHB-28. Taxonomy (NCBI): domain Bacteria; kingdom Bacillati; phylum Cyanobacteriota; class Cyanophyceae; order Oculatellales; family Oculatellaceae; genus Oculatella; species Oculatella sp. FACHB-28. Next base: position 52,802 of record NZ_JACJPJ010000082.1, read on the forward strand.
TTCATCATTGCCACCGTTAAAGGCGACGTTCACGACATCGGCAAGAATCTAGTCGATATTATCCTGTCGAACAACGGCTACAAAGTAATCAACCTGGGCATCAAGCAGCCCGTTGACAACATCATTGATGCCTACGAAACCCACAAAGCCGATTGCATCGCCATGAGTGGCTTGCTGGTCAAATCAACCGCCTTCATGAAAGAAAACCTGGAGGTGTTCAACGAACGCGGCATCACCGTTCCTGTGATTCTGGGTGGCGCAGCCCTCACCCCCAAATTTGTCTACGAAGATTGCCAAAACACCTACAAAGGCAAAGTGATCTATGGCAAAGATGCCTTCTCAGATCTGCACTTCATGGACAAACTGATGCCCGCCAAAGCCCAGGCAAACTGGGACGATCTCCAGGGCTTCCTCAACGAAGTCAGTACGGCAGAAACCAGCGCACAACCCCAGTCCTCTCCAACCCCCAGCCCCCAGTCCCTAGCCTCTAGCCCCCAAACTCCTGAAGACACCCGACGCTCCGAAGCCGTTCCCCTGCTCACTCCCCCTGCTCCTCCCTTCTGGGGTACCAAAATCTTGCAGCCCACAGACATTCCCTTTAAGGAACTGTTTGCCTATCTAGATTTGCAGGCATTGATCGCAGGACAGTGGCAATTCCGCAAACCCAAAGAGCAGTCTCGTGAGGACTATGACCAGTTCTTAGCAGACAAGGTTTACCCGATTCTGGAAACCTGGAAACAGCAGGTTGTAGAGCAGAATTTGCTGCATCCTCAGGTGGTTTATGGCTATTTCCCTTGTCAGTCTGAAGGAAATTCGCTTCACCTGTACGACCCGGCAATTCCTGTAGACGTATTGCAAAAAGGGGAATCGGAAGCAATTGCTACCTTCAACTTCCCGCGTCAGCGATCGCTCCGTCGTCTTTGCATTGCTGACTTCTATTCATCCAAAGAAACGGGTCTGATTGACGTATTCCCCATGCAGGCTGTGACGGTGGGTGAAGTTGCCACGGAATACGCTCGAAAGCTGTTTGGCTCCAACCAGTACACCGACTACCTCTATTTCCACGGGCTAGCGGTGCAGGTGGCGGAAGCAGTGGCAGAGTGGACTCACGCTCGAATTCGTCAGGAGTTAGGCTTTGCTGCTGAGGAGCCAGATAATCTGCGAGACATTCTGGCGCAACGCTATCGTGGCTCACGCTATAGCTTTGGCTATCCGGCTTGCCCCAACATTCAAGACCAGTACAAGCTACTGGAATTGCTGGGGGGCGATCGCATTCACCTGCATATGGACGAAAGCGAACAGCTTTACCCAGAGCAATCGACAACGGCGATCGTGGCTCATCATCCGGTGGCGAAGTATTTTAGCGCTTAGGTATTGGGGATTAGGGATTGGCAATCCGTTTGTAGAGTAGTGGCAGCGGTAGATACTGTGGATATGGGTTGAAGTCAAGCAGGTTGAACGGGGAATGCAAGGTTGGGGTCAAACAGCTTGTGAGAATGCAAGACAGCAAAGATCCAACGAGTAACCTTGTGCATGACTGCGCCGACGACCTGCTTTTTGGTTTTGCCGCGTTTGAGTAAGGAGTCCCGCCAATGTTGAATCGAATCATTCCAGCGCAATAGGGTGAGTGCTGGGAAGAACAGCAGCTTTCGCAACCGTGTATTGCCTAACTTGGATAATCGAGGCTTGCCATGAACCGAAGTTCCCGAGGTTTTCTCTTGCGGGGTGACGCCTGCATGAGCAGCCAGTTGCCGAGCTGAAGCAAAGGTTGGCCAATTGCCCAATTCCCCTAACAGGCGAGCGGCGGTATCTTTGCCAATGCCTGGAATCGAATCGAGCAACTGTTGTTGCCCCTTGAGGTGAGGATGCTGGTCAATGTGCTGTTGCATCTGTTGGCGCAGCTTGTCCTGTTGCTGTGCCATGAAAGCAATATGACACTCGATGTCCGCTCTCAAGTCTTGAGAGACGGTTTCCAAACGGTTCTTCTCTTGAGCGATCATCCCGTCGAGGGCTTGTAAACGCCGTGCCATCTGTTGCAACTGTTCCACCTCTGGTGCGGGGGGTGTCCAAGCATGGGGCTTGAGGTCACGACAGTACTGAGCAATCAGAACGGCATCAACCGCATCGGTTTTCGTGCGACTCATGCGGCTTTGACCATACGCTTGCACCGCTTTGGGATTGGCAATACTCACCCGATAGCCACAGGCGTGCAAGCAGTGGGCAATCGCATGACCATAAGTACTGGTTGCTTCCAGACAAGCGTGCAACTGCTCCACCCTTTGCCGTTTGAGCCACTCGACCAGTTCTTAATGTCCACGCTCATCATTGGCAACTACTTTGCGTTTGGCAGATCGCACTCCCACTAGTAAAGCGGCATGAATTTTGGTTTTACCAATATCGAGACCGAGATAGCTGCACTCCATTTGACCTACTCCTTTGACGTAGAAAAGCCCACTCCAATGGCGGTTCTGTCCTTGTCATGCAGGGTAGTGGTCGAGTTGATACCACTCTGTGATACTCGTTCAGACTCCGCTGGAAAAGAAACAAAGCGCACCGTCAGGCTGAGGTCTAATCTACCAACGGGCTTGGTTATCCTTAGGGGCGAATCAGAGTACTTCACTCCTGACCGGGTCTATCAGCAGTCTCACTGATACTTGCGCTTACATACAAGGGGCGAAGCATTCGGTCACAATTCCTGCCACTGAAGCACAATTCTTTTGCCGAATGCTTCGCCCGTACACCCAATCGTGCTGCTTTACGAAACGGATTCCGTATGAGCAGCATTTCCAGACCGAGCCTAGAAACGAGGCAAAAGATTCAGGAGAAATCTTCCTCTGCCGAAATTTTTATGCTATCGCTGTATCAAAACAACAGCCCCTCTCTCCCTCGCCCCTATGAAAGCCAGCGAAGTTCTAAGCCGTTACGCTGCCGGAGAACGAGACTTTCGCAGGGTAAACTTGCGGGGACAGTTGTTTAAGGGACAGGATCTCTCTGGGGCAGACTTCAGCGAAGCAGATATTCGCGGCACGGACTTTGCCGAGGCTCAGCTACAAGGAGCAAACTTCACGCGAGCTGTAGCTGGAGTACAACGGCGCTGGGTCGTTGGGCAACTGCTGCTTTTGCTGATAATTGCAGTTCTAGCAGGTGTACTGCAAGGTTACTTTGGCTATTACGTCGCCTACCACTTTCCCCGCTGGTGGGATGGCTATGACTGGCGCTACTATGCAGCATACTTGCCTACCACGGTCGCTTACTGCATCATCATTCCTATTACATTCACAGCGATCGCTCGTCAGGGCTTTACGTCTAAAGCTGCAAGTACGATTGCGATTGTGGTTGCAGTCGCAGTGGCGGTCGCAATCACAATCGCAATCCTAAGCCCATTCACAATCGAAGTCGCAGGCGCAGTTGTAGGCGCAATCCAAGTCGCAGTAGCGGTCGCAGTAGCAGTAGCAGTAGCAGTTACGGTCGCAGTCACAGGTGCAGGTGCATTCGCAGGCACGGTCGCAGTAGCAGTAGCAGCCACAGGCGCAGTCGTAGGCGCAATCGCAGGTGCAGTCGTAGTCGCAGTAGCAGCCGCAGGCGCATTCATAGGTGCAGTCGCAGTCGCAGTCGCTAGTCTGCTCCTGGGCATCTATTGTAGTCGTCGTGCCCTCAAGGGAGATGAGAAATTTGCTTTGATCCGCACGCTTGGTGTTGGTTTTGCGGCTATGGGTGGCACCTCTTTTCGTGGTGCCGCTCTCACCTCAGCAAACTTCACCAAAGCCATATTGAAAGGCACGAATTTTACAAACACTCAAAAACGAGAAACGAGCTTGGAATGGGTGTGTTGGCAAGATGCCCAACGGCTCGATCGCGCTAGGGTTGGCAATTCCATGCTGGCAAATCCAGCCGTGCAGGAACTGCTGGTGACTCGTGATGGTTATAAGAAATCTTATGTTGATGCCAATTTCCGCACCGCTAACTTGAATGGTGCCAATTTAGAGCAGGCTGACTTGACCTTAGCAGACTTGACCTGTGCCACCTTGCGACACGCCAACCTAAAAGGGGCTATGTTGGCTGAAGCGTTGGTTCTCCACACCGATTTCACTGGAGCCTACTTGACTGGAGCTTGTCTGGAAGCCTGGAATGTTGATAGCCAGACGATTTTGGAGCAAGTGGATTGTCAGTATGTCTATCTCCTGCGTCACCAGCAAGAACGTCGTCCCAGTAGTGGCAATTTTGCCCCTGGAGAGTTTACAAAGCTATTTCAAGAAATCCTGAGCACAGTTGATCTGATTTTTCGCAACGGAGTGGACTGGAAGGCGTTTGTGGCTGCCTTTCAACAGGTGCAGGTAGAAAACGAAGACACGCCCTTAGAAATTCAAAGTATCGAGAATAAAGGAGATGGAGTCGTCGTGGTGCGGGTCAGCGTCCTGCCAGATGCAAATAAGGAAAAAATTCACGATGAGTTTAATCAGCAGTACGAACTAGCTCTCAAAACTTTAGAAGCTAAGTATCGCGCTGAATTGCAAGCTAAAGAAAGTGAAATTACGATTTACCGGGAACAAAGCGTCAATATGTGGGGAGTGATCAACTCTCTGGCAAATAGACCTCTCAGCATCCTTAATGAGAATAAGCTTATGAATAATAGCAGCGACCAAAGCCGCAACATTAGTGTTGGCAGAGATTTCACGCTCACAGGTTCAACGCTTAACCTGGGCGAAATCAGCGGCAGCGTAACGAATACGATTAACCAGTTGCCGGATGATGGAGGTGGCGGTCGCCCCACCCTAAAAGACCTACTGACTCAACTGCAAGCGGCGATCGAAACCGACGCTGACCTGCCCAACCCTGACAAAGCCGACCTGCTAGAGCAGGTGCAAAACCTCGCAGCGGCACAGCAAACCGAAGAACCCGCTCAGAAAGAGGGATTGGTGCGAAGGGCAAAGAAGATGTTTGAGGCGACTTTGAAAGGTTTACCGGAGACGGCGGAGATCGTAGAGGCGTGCAGCAAACTCTTACCGATGATTTTGCGGGTATTAGGGGTTCTGGTTTAGGAAGCGTAACTCCTGCTCATTCAATGTGTAGGGTGTGTTAGCGACAGCGTAACGCACCGAGTGGTGAATGATGCGTTACAGCGATCGCCCAACGCATCCTACGAGATCTATTCAGCAGCTATGCGCGATCGCCAAGAAGCTACGCGGAACCGTAAAGGAGCTGTGCGGAACTATCGAGCAGCTATACGAAATCCTAAAGAAGCTAATCACTCCTTTAAAGCGTGAAGGATAGCCCGGCAAAGCCACGCTACCCTTCACACAACACATTTATAGAAAAAGCACGTCTTACCCAAGTTTGTAAAACGTGCTGATTGGAGAGACACCACAACTAAATCTGCGGTCTGTACCTCTAGCGTTCTACATACGTTGCAACGCGAGGAGTCCGAGTACCAGCCGAAGCCCCAATCAGGGAAGCGGCTAAGCTCAACAAAGAACCAATTACAAACGACCAACCTGCTTTAGCAGCGTTGCCTGCAATGTCGCGGGTTTCCTGAGGTGTTGTATTAGCTACACTGGGGTCAGGAACTTCTACACCACCGGCAGGCTGCACCTGATTAATGACTTCTCCAGCGTTAGACGCAACAATACCAAACAGTCCCGACACACCGCTGGTAAGCAGCCATGCGCTGAGCGCTAAAGTGGTTGCCCAAAGGATTGCACCATTTAGCAATCCAGTGTTGCGGTTCATGGGTCCGCAACTCCGAGCCATCACCCAACTACCCAAAAATAGCGAGATTAATAAACTGATGACTGTCCAGATGCCAACAGCGGTACCCACCTCTCCAGCAGCACTGTTAGGTGCGTTTGAACCTGCAAGCGTCGTTAGACCGATCGCCGCTCCAAGCGCACTCAAAATCAACTGTGAGACTAAGGCAATAACCAGACCAGCAAGGATGGGACCCCATCTAACCCGGTCATGATAATCTGTGGCTGCAACAACAGGCTCTACTACACCGGGCCGATTTGCATATGTCATACAAGTGAACTCCCTTGCCAATTCGTTTTTCTAGCAGTTATCTGAGCCTCTACTTTAGGATCAGTCCACTGCTCTTTTTCTCTCCCCTGAGGGGAGGTCACGGCTCTTTCGGAAGGGAGAATTCTACTAGCGCAGCCGGACGGCTGTTCCGGTGGCGGTAATCAGCAACAGGGCTCCAGTTTCGTCAATGTTAATGGTGCCTGTGTCTATTTCGATACCGATGACTGCATTGGCACCTAGTCGCTCAGCACGTAGCCCCAATTCGGCGATCGCCTCTTGCTGCCCCTTTTCAAACACTCGCTCGTAGCTGGCAGTGCGCCCTCCAATGATGTCGCGAATTCCAGCAAAAAAATCTCTCAGCGCGTTGCTGCCGTAAACCACTTCTGCCGTGACGACTCCCAGGTAAGATTCGACCACTGCTCCCTGAATTACGTCAGTTGTTGATAAAATCATTCCCTTGCCCTCTCACAAGATTCTTTCATGACACTACCATTCTGCGATCAGACAACGATCAAGCGGATCAAATCATGCTTGGGAGTCAAGGTCTTGTGTCTGGATATGTTTCTCGGTAGATTTCTGTTCTAGAAATCCGTTTAACCTGTCATCGTAAATGAGTCCTGATCTGGTTTTCAGATCGCTGTAGCTAATCAACAAAGTAAACAACGGTAGGAAATGCGCGGGGTTGGCTGTGAATAAGCAAGCTGTGAATAAACAAGCTGTCGGTGGTGCCATCTGTCAAGCCATAAATTGGCCACGATCGGCTGCATTGATGACATTGACAGCCAGTGTAGTCATGTCAGGGCTGTTGGGGGCGATCGCTCAACCCACTCAAGCTCAGGTACAGGGTCGGCAAACGCAGGGTGTTCTGCTGGCGCAAAATAATAATCGGCAGCTTAATGACCTGCTGCGGCAAGGGCGGCAACAGGTTAATGCAGGAGATTATGCAGGAGCACTGGCGACCTATCAGCAAGCCGCTAGCATCGACCCAGAAAATGCCCGCATCTTTTCAGGAATTGGCTACTTGCAGGCGCGGCAAAATAACTACCAGGAGGCGGCAACGGCTTATCAGCAGGCGATCGCCCTGGACAATGATAATGCCGCTTTTTACTACGCCCTGGGTTACAGCCTGGCAAATCTGGAGGACTACAGCGGAGCTGCCGAAGCATACCGCCGAAGCACTCAGCTAGAACGCAACAACGTTGATGCTTACCTCGGCTTGGGGGTTGTACTAGTTCGGCAAGAAGACTATGAAGGCGCACTGCAAGCCTATCAGCAGGTAGCAGCTTTGAACCCCAACAATGCAGTCGTGTTTGAGTCAATGGGGTCTGTGCTAATTCAGCAAGAACGGTATACAGAAGCAGTGGAGACCCTCCGACGGGCCTTGCAGCTTAACCCACGACGGGGCAGTATTCAGCTAAATTTAGGGGTAGCTCTGGTAAATTCGGGTGACCTTGCGAATGGACTAACCGCTTTTGAACAAGCCGCTAGCCTGGAACCGCGCAATGCTCAAATTCACTTGCAAATTGGTGACATCTTTAGGGCTCAAGGAAATTTAGACCAGGCGCTTGTGTCCTATCAGCGGGGTGCTTCGGCAGAACCAAATTCACCAGAGGCACAAGCCCTGATCGGCAGCGTGCTGCTGGAAAAGGGAGATTATCTTCGGGCGATTGTGGCGTATCGGCGACTGGTCGAGCTTGCCCCTCAAAATCCAGAAGGATTTTATGAGCTGGGGTTGGCGCTGCAAGGGCGCAATCGCACGGATGAAGCGATCGCCAATTTAGAGCAGGCACTCACGCTCTATCAACAGCAAAACAATGCCGAAGGCGTAGAAAAGGTGGAAGAAGTGCTGGATGAAATTCGCTAAGTTGGATAGAAACCCATGAGCGTTGAGCGCTGCTACACTTCTGAATCCCTACCGTTTCGGTGGAAAAACGCCGAAGCCAGTCAGGTCGATCAGCGCTGGCTCGGCGGCATCATTCGCAACTCAGCCCCCTTCTCAGACTGGTGGACAAAGGCGCGTGTGGTGCAGCTTGCCTATAAGGCTGAGCATGGGGCTGATGCAAGAACCTATGCAGGCAAATCGAGTGAAGCAGCGATCGCTGAAGCGCTCCATCAGGAATTGCTGGTCTACTGCCAGCTCCACAATGACTTTCAGAATCTGGGTGAATGTCACGAAAAATATCCTGGTTTCTGCCAAGAAGTAAACGAAGTATTTGTGATCAAAACTCTGAATAGCTGGAAGCAAAAACAGTTTACTCAGGCAATCAGTCGCAACTTTGAAGTGTATGGCGATCGCCAGAATCCTCATGTTTACCTGGTCGTCAGCACTGCTTCCGTATCTTTAAAGGTCGAACGGCGGCTACCGCCTAACCATCGCTTTCGCCCCCTGTTCAACATAGACGAGCTAGCTCGGACAATTCAGAAACAGAATGTCAACACGCTGACGCTGCGTACTCATGGCTATGCCACCCCCGCCAAGGGCTTCTATGACGGCTTTGCGGAGGAGGCAGATGCCTTACAAAGCACTAACACGATTTCAGCGCAGCATCTCTACGTCGGCTATCACTGGCCCAGCGAACAGCCCTTCTTTAACCTGGGTTTGCTCAAAGATTTGGTTAGCAATGTCGGAATTTTGCTCAAATTTGTCGGCAGTCTTTTTGTCATCAGTTTATTGCCCAGTCTCCTTTTGGCATTGCTCTATGATTTAGTCTTGCCCTTGCAAGTTCGCTGGTATTGGACTTTTCCAGTCATTGTGTTTGTGCTGTGGCTACTTGCTTTTGGGCTGTTGCGGGCAGTTGTCTATCAGCGCGATCGCTATCGAGCCGTTCACTATGGTGCGCCTGATTTAGCAGAGTTCTTTTGGCGGCTCGATCGGGTTCTCAAGCAGCTTCAAGCCCCTGCGGCTTCCCTAAAAGAGTCGGTTGACTTACCCAAAAGCATTCGCACCAAAGTTAACCTGGTCGGACACAGCATGGGTGGTTTAGTTGTCGTCAACACCCTGCGCGTCCTTTCTGATCGCTTTGGTAAAGACGATCGCGCCACCGAGCAAGAAAAGCAAATGGGCGAATGCTTGGATTTAGGCAAGCTGATCCTGGCATCTCCAGATATTCCGCTAGAGCTAATCCAGGAAGGCAGAAATAACTACGTCCGCTCGGCAATTCGGCGCTGTGAGCAAATTTACCTGATGTCGAGCGATCGCGATATCGTCTTGCGCTACCTCTCAATCTTGAGCAACTGGTTTACCGAACCCAGCATTGAAATGTCAGGTTTGCGCTTGGGCAATATCTACCTCAGACGAGCCAACAAACCAAAGGATATGCTGTGGATTCGCAACGCGCTGCTCTCCAGACGGGCAGTCGAAGCAACGTCTGCCTATGACTTGTTTGAAAGCTTCAATTATCTCGACTGCTCCAGAATGGTAGGTGTGAATGCGATCGGGCTGGGGTTAAATCCATTCACAGCCCTGCTGATCGATTTGGGAAACATCCTGCCTTATCTGCTGGGCAAGATTGATGTACACGGTGGCTACTTTCGCACTTACGCGCCGACCTTCAAGTTCTTGCAATTCCTCATGCAAAATGACAATCCTTCTGAGGCAGAGATCCGTCAGGAGCTGGAGCGATGTGACCCCCATGACCAAATTCTGCTTTTGCCCCAGCGCTCAATGGGTGATGACTAGGTGATGACTAACGGTTGATGGCTGATAGGCAATGGAACTTCAACCCAGAACTAGTGGCTCCAACTAAATTAACGTGAGTTCGGGTTAAGCTAAACGCTGCAAGGTTTGGTATAAAAGGCTTTAGGCAAAGGGTATTGCTGTAGGCTCTTCTCAATAAGGTTGTTTATTGAGAAAAATTGCATCTGTGGACCTTGCTGACAATAGCTTGATTCACTGCAACGAAATGAGGTACGAAAAATCAGGGGTTCTGACGATTTCTTATCCCGAACTCACGTTAAATTAATTTTTTTTGCGATCGCCCGTCTAAATTGTCGGAAAATCCTGGTGAGGTAAGAATAGAGCAGAGTATGGTGTTAGTATTTATCCTGCATCTACTCGGTTGACTTTATGCATCAAGTCAGGTTTAGTCGAGGGCTGGGTCAAGGGGTGAATAGAGTATCTGGTTTCGTTGCCGTAGTTTAACCGCAGCAAAATTATCAAAACCATGAGCGATACTACGGCGTTTTTAGCTGGCTGTGCGGTCACAGGATTCGCAGCAGTGTTGTTGCTGCGAGCAGGTTTGCCGTTTTCGTCCCCCACTGAGATGCAGTCTTCTCCGGCTGTGACAGAGCAGCAGTCGCCATTACCCGTTCCCCCTTCAGCTAGCGGGCTAGGAGATTCTGATAGTTCTCAGTTGCAGCGAGAATTAGACCGACAGCGGGCGATCGCCGATGCTCTAGAAGACAAGCTAGACGATCAGGAAACGACCATCACAAGGCTAGAGTCGCGCCTGCAAAACCAGGAAGACGAGATTGAGCAAGTCCTGGCTCAGCTTCAGGAACAACAGCAATCGGTTGCAGATATTACGACTCGACGAGCAGACGAAAGCTCCCTGGATCAAAACTCCTCTCAATCAGGTGTTCTTTGGATGGTGGGCGGTTTAGTGTTGGTGCTGATCGTAGGCGGCAGCGTCGTCTTTATTTGCGTCATCATTGTGTTGCTCTTACCCCAACGCCAGCCACCTCGAAACACCACTCACATCATTCATCAGCCCAACATTCCCCCCTCCTATCCCTACGTTGAGCAGCAGTTCTTACCACCTGCCCAACCTAGAACCCGACGCACCGATTACATCGACTACAACGGATAATTGGGTTACTGATTCTGAAGCATTAAGGGTGAAACCTGAAGGTTTCGCTCTCAATCTTGATTGCATTGATTGCAGTAGATGACTGAAGTGACGTTTCGCTACAGTCTGAAGTCACCTCGACTTTGTAGAATACGAGCGTGAGCGTTACTGAATGTGGGTATGATTTACGGATCTTGATCCCCTCTGTAGGGGCATGGTATTGCCATGCCCCTACGAAATTCATACATCACATCAGCAATGCCCGATTGTGACTACGGGGACTGTATGCATAGCTTTATTCCACCTAACAGGTTCTTTCCATATCTCACCTGGACTGAGGTTCAAGCGATGCCCGACAAGGCAAATGTGGTGTTGCTTCAACCCGTGGGGGCGATCGAGCAACACGGCCCGCATCTGCCGTTGATCGTGGATGCCGCAATTGGGGTAGCGGTCTTGGGAAAGGCCTTAGAAAAACTGAATTCTGAGATTCCTGCCTATGCGTTGCCGCCGTTGTATTACGGCAAATCCAACGAGCACTGGCACTTTCCAGGAACGATTACCCTGAGCGCTCAAACCTTAATCGCGACTCTGACTGAGGTTGCTGAAAGCGTGTATCGTGCGGGGTTTCGCAAACTGGTGCTGCTTAACTCCCACGGTGGACAGCCTCAAGTCATAGAAATTGTGGCGCGAGATTTGCACCAGCAGCACGAAGATTTCATGGTATTTCCCCTATTTACCTGGCGAGTGCCTCACTGTGCAAGTGAGTTTCTTTCGCCCAAGGAAAAAGAACTGGGCATTCATGCAGGTGATGCCGAAACGAGCCTGATGCTCTCGATTTTGCCCGACCAGGTACAAATGCAGAAAGCGGTAGCAGAGTATCCTCATGGGTTGCCCGAAGAGAGTTTACTCAGCATGGAAGGAAAATTGCCTTTTGCCTGGACGACTCGTGATCTAAGCCAGAGTGGCGTGTTGGGCGATCCAACAGTGGCAACTAAAGAAAAGGGCGATCGCCTGCTTGACTCCGTATCTGACGGTTGGGTTCAGGTCATCCAGGATATATACAAATTTCAGCAGCCATCTGCCTGGAAAGGAAAATACTAATTGGGACATCTACCCCTACAGAAAGCTTATGGAGCGTCTCATTTCACTGTTCGGGCTGCTGATTTTCATTGCGATCGCCTATTTGTTTTCAACCAATCGGCAAGCTGTGCGCTGGACGCCTGTGCTGTGGGGAGTTGCGCTACAGCTATTTTTTGCCCTATTTATCCTCAGAACTCTCATCGGCTTTGTCATTTTTGAATGCATCGGCAATTTAGTGACGCAATTTCTCAACTTTTCTGATGCAGGCGCATCCTTTGTCTTTGGTGAAAACTTTGAAGATTTCTTCTTTGCCTTCAAAGTTTTGCCAACCATCATCTTTTTCTCCGCCTTCATTGGTGTGCTTTATCACTACGGCATCTTACAGCGCATCGTCCAATGGATTGCCTGGTTGATGATGCGAACCATGCGAACCTCAGGTTCGGAATCGCTCTCAGCAGCAGGCAATATCTTTGTCGGACAAACCGAAGCACCGCTGTTGATTAAGCCTTACGTTTCTTCCATGACCCAGTCAGAGCTACATGCTGTGATGACAGGTGGGTTTGCGACCATAGCAGGTGGCGTACTGGCAGCCTACGTTTCCTTCGGTATTCCAGCAGAGCACCTGATCGCCGCATCGGTGATGTCTGCCCCCGCTGCTCTGGCAATTTCTAAGCTGCTTTACCCCGAAACCGAAGATTCACCAACAGCGGGCGATATCAAGATAAAAGTCGAGCGTACTTCTGTCAATGTAATTGATGCCGCTGCAAGTGGAGCGATCGACGGCTTAAAGCTTGCCCTCAACGTTGCCGCTATGATCATTGCATTTCTGGCCTTGCTGGCAATGTTTAATGCTTTGTTGGGCTGGTTGGGCAGTTTAGTTGGTCTGTCCAACCTTTCCCTGGAGCTGATTCTCGGCTACCTGCTAGCCCCGATCGCCTGGCTAATGGGCGTTCCTTGGGCAGATTGTCTTCAGGTAGGAGCCTTACTGGGCAAAAGGACGATTCTGAACGAATTCATTGCTTATCTAGACCTGAGCGAACTAATCGGCGCGGGTACCAGTTCCGCAGGCACAGAAACAACCGCCACCATTTCAGAACGAGCCGCAATCATTACCACCTATGCCCTCTGCGGTTTTGCCAACATCGGCTCCATTGGCATTCAAATCGGTGGCATCGGCGGAATTGCTCCCGACCGCCAACATGACCTCGCTCGCTTAGGCGTTCGAGCCATGATTGGAGGCACGCTAGCTTGTTTTATGACAGCAGCGATCGCTGGAATGCTTTTGTAAAAAAGTTAATTTTTCATCCGCTTCCCGCACGAAAGCTAACCTTTAAAATCCTACTCCCGATACTCCGGCTCCGGTCCTAACTCTCCAACTCGTCCGGGTGGCCAAAAGCGCACAGCAGCTCTGCCGATAATGTTCTCTCGTGGAACGTAGCCCCAAAAGTGGCTATCGTAGCTGTTGTTGCGGTTATCACCTAGAACCAGGTAAGAATCTTCGGGCACGACTTCTGGACCCCACTGATACTCTGGTTCAGCAGCGATGTAGTTTTCTCGCAGGGCTTGTCCGTTTACATAAACTCGCCCTCCACGAACCTCAATAGTTTCTCCCGGTAAACCAATGACCCGTTTAATGAACGCGTCTTTCATCGAGGGATTTTCTTGTTTCAGCCGATCTGTCGGCCAAAACACCACAATGTCTCCCCGCTCAGGATTACTAAATCGATAGCTGACTTTCTCCACGATCAGGCGATCGTTGACTTCCAGGGTTGGCAGCATCGATTCAGAAGGAATATAGCGGGCCTCTGCCACAATTTGACGAATCCCAAAGGCTAGAATTGCACTCAGTCCAATCGTCTTTAGCCCCTCTATCCAGGGATTTTCTGCGACTTTGTGATGCCCCCCCGGTGGCTCGGGAGCAACTGGTAACTGTGAGCCATCTGCCTCTGATGGGCTGATGGGAACAGGTTGATTAGTTACAGGATGAAGCTCGGCTTCTGGATTGGGGTTGTGGTCGGATGGAGTAGGCATTGAGGGCTCTAAACTATTAGCACCGTTGTGTTCACTGTGGTCAAAGTTATCAGGCACGGATTGCTGAAAACGGGTCATAAACTGTACTAGTCACAAAAATATAGCGATTTTGAGCACTAAGCTGCAGGTTTTAGGTTGAATCAGGATTTTAGCCTAGTAGTTAGAGGTTGCCTTGACCAGAATTTTGATTAGAACGTTAGAAAATTGGTCTTATAACTACTTTGTCTCTACTTCAACTGTACAAACAAATTTGACTACTCGTAGAAACTATAGCTAATCATGTCTAGTGTTACCCATCTGTTATTACCCATCTATTGATTCGTCATGCCCAGATTTTGCTGCCAGGTGGTGAGTTTTTGCTGAGAGAGATGGAGGTTCGCGATCGCCAAATTACTCGCATCGCTCCAGACCTATCTCTAGAACTATCTACGGGGGAGCGATCGCCCGTCCAGGAAATTGACGCACTGGGTCTGAGTTTGTTGCCAGGAGTGCTCGATCCCCAGGTTCACTTTCGCGAGCCTGGTCTGGAACATAGAGAATACTTGTTTGCTGCAAGCTGTGCTTGTGCCAAAGGGGGCGTAACTTCCTGTCTGGAGATGCCTAACACACGACCGCTGACTACAACTTAGGCTGCACTGGACGACAAATTGCGTCGAAACCTTCATCAGATTGAGTAATACAGCGGGAATGCCTTAGCTTCTTTGGGTTTCACAAAAACTCGCTGCTGTGGCTCTAGTTTGAGTTGGTCAAAGCGATCGCGAGTCAAATGAGCCGTGACGACCTGTCCGTCGTCCAGCGCTAACTCTGCCTGCACTTCCCAACCCAGATGAATCAGGCGAGTAACTCTGGCGGCAACGGTAGTGCCGTTAGGCTGCGTTTCGATTAGTACGTCTTGAGGACGCAGAAAAACCTCTGGGTGAGCCGAGTCAAACCCATTCCCTTGAAAAATATGGGATGTGCTGGGCAACACATTGACTGGACCAATAAAGCTCATCACAAAGGCGCTAGCCGGATTGTCGTATATCTGGGCGGGACTGCCGACCTGCTCAACCTTGCCCTTGTTCATAACGACGAGTTCATCCGAGACTTCCATTGCCTCTTCCTGGTCGTGGGTAACGAAGACGGTCGTCACGTGGACTTCATCATGTAGACGACGCAGCCAGGCCCGCAGATCTTTTCGCACTTTGGCATCAAGTGCCCCAAAGGGTTCGTCAAGCAGCAGCACTTTTGGCTCCACAGCTAGCGCTCTTGCCAGAGCAACCCGTTGACGCTGACCGCCAGAGAGCTGAGAGGGGTAGCGATCGCCCAACCCTGCCAACTGCACCAACTCCAGCAGTTCTTCCACCTTTGCTTTGACTTTCGCCTTGGGTGTTTTGCGAATCTCCATGCCAAAAGCGATATTCTTACGCACAGTCAGGTGCTTGAACAAGGCGTAATGCTGAAACACAAAGCCGATGTTGCGGTCCTGAACAGTTTCATGGGTCGCGTCTCTACCCGTGAGAATGACTCTGCCTGTGTCGGGTTGTTCTAACCCAGCAATCAACCGTAGCAGCGTAGATTTGCCTGATCCTGAAGGCCCAAGCAGAGCGACCAGCGATCCGGTCTTGATTTTTAAATCAACTTGATCGACCGCTTGAAAGCTGCCAAACTGCTTTGAAACATTCTCAATAACAATGCCCACTGCAACCAGACCTCATGCTGAAGGGAAATGACCTTGATAGCAGCAAATTATCAGCACTTCATCTCAGTCCTTAAATTTGATGCTACTGTCTCACGCTCAACGATCCCCAGCTACTTTATAAATTTACTGTAGATTTATACCACAAATTCTTATAACTAAACGGTGAATCGGTTAAGCAAGAATCTGTATCTAGCTCCTTACCCCGCTGAGAGAAGGAGCCGGAATGGAGACGCTTGCTCGCTTAAGCCAGATAGCTCTCAGTCCAGCAGCTTTTGCGCCTTCATAATCTTCTTTAAAGCTATCGCCAATGTGCCATGCCTCACCGGGAGAACAGTTATGTTTCTGCAATGCGGTCGCAAAAACTTGGGGATCAGGCTTTGCAGCCCCCACTTCTGTGGAAATGGTGACCGAGCTAAAGAATTCGGCTAGCTCCAGAGCAGATAGGACGGCGTAAATACGAGAGTCAAAGTTAGAAACAACCCCCAGTTCAACGCCCTGATCGCGCCACTGCACCAGCGTAGAGCGAATGTCAGGATAAACGAGCCAGGGTTCAGCTGTCTCGAAGTGGCTGTAGAGAACGGTAAAAAACGCTGAGAAATCAGTGAATTGGTCTAACACTCCGGCTTTTTGGAACGTTTGAGCGGCGATCGCCCACCACCAGGCAAATTCTCGCTCTGGAATCTCTGACCGTGACACCCTCGGAAATGCCATTGGAGAGGCTGCCCGGAAGCTTTGGAAGAAAGCATTATCCAGGACTTCAGCCTCTACCACTACTCCAAATTGGCGAGCCAGCGAACCATAAACTTCGCCCACGCTGCCTTTCACGCCAAATAGCGTGCCAACGGCATCCAAAAAAATCACCTTGGGATGCTTCATCAGCGTCTACCTACCTAGAGCAATAGCTAACGTTACATCAAGACTCTAGATAGAAAGCATCTCACGCAACGGGCGCACGATCCAGTTCAAACCGACCTTAAGTTGGTGATCCAGAGTAGGCATTCGGTAAAGATATGCTAAACGACGCGCAACGTAGGCTAGCTGTCCGTCTAGCTTTACTCCCAAGCCAGTAAAGGTTGCATCATCGGTGCCCAAAGTCATCATCTCGCCAAGATGCTGATAGCGGAACGGCAACAGCGGACGATTGGTTAACGATGCCCAAATATTCCAACCCACATACTCTGCTTGCTGAAAAGCGGATTGGGCGGTCGCTGGAACTTTCTGTCCATCTACATCCTGGCATTCTGCCAGATCGCCCAGTGCAAAAACTTCGGGATATTCGATCGCCTGAAGAGTTGGCGTGATTACAAGCTGTCCTCGTGAGTTATGCTTCAGCGGTAGATTTTGCACAACCTCTGCAACCTTGTTGCCGACTGTCCATAGCACCACTTCAACTGGGATTGTGTCGACCTTCCCTTTGTACTCCAATGAAATCGTGTTCTCACCCAACGCTTCTACCTTCGTTTCCAGGTCGATCCACACGCCCCGCTCTTCCAGGGCCTTTTGAGCTGCTTCCCGGTTAAATTCTGGTGAGGTTCTAAGGATTTGGTCGGTTAGTTCCACCAACCGCAGCCGTCCTCGTTCTTTTAACCGATCTACCAGTTTGCAGGCTAACTCAACACCGCTGTAGCCTGCGCCGACGATAGCAACTCGAATTTTGTCTGCCTCAGATGCTTCCAGGGTTCGCAGTCGTTCCTCTAGACGATAGGCATCGGCGATCGTGCGAAAAGGAATCGCGTGTTCGGTTGCCCCTGGCACGATATCCAGAGGGGTTTCGCCGCCAAGCGCCAAAACTAAGCGATCGTAGGACAGTTCTAGTCCGTCCTGAAGCTGTACTTGCTTTGACTGCACATCAATTCCAGCGATCGCTGCCTGACAGAAATGTACGCCTGTGCCTGCTAACAGTTCAGTGTAAGGAGGAGCAATTTCCCAGGTTTGCAGTTCACCTGTAAGCAATTCGTAGAGCAGAGGCGAGAATAGGAAGCGATCGCGCTGGTCAACCAGCACGATTTCAGGCTTTTCGAGTTTGCTCCAGGGGAGTTGGCTCAGCCGCAGCGCGGTATAAAGACCGCCAAAGCCGCCGCCGAGAATGCAAATACGCTTGGGTTGTTGGGTCATGGTAAGGAAGTCAATCCACTCAGGACAACTTTACTTACAGGATAACAAGGCAATCCGCTTTGTTGGGAGCCAGCATAGCGATCGTCCAACAACTACTTAGCAGACATTGCGGGTTCCTCTAACCCCACTAGCCTTGCGCTTAGCTCCCACAGGCGCACTGCTTTAGCATCATCACGGGCTTCGGGAGAAACTTTTTGTACAAACGATTTGCCTTCTTTTTTCTGACGATTGCCCCAACTCCAGTAAGTTCCAGACTGACCGTATTCTGGCTTGGCAACAACGTCTGCAACCCGTTCTCCAGATAGTTCTTCAGTCACAAAGCCGCCGGTAATGTACTTCTGGAAGAGCGGAAAAATCTTTTGAAAGAGTGGGTAGTGGTTGCGGAATAGAGCAGTCGTCGCCACACATCCTGGATAGAGAGAACTGAAAATAATGCCGGTCGAGTCGTGCAAGCGGCGATGAAGCTCTCGCATCGTCAGGACGTTGCAAACTTTGCTGTCTTTGTAAGCTTTTACAGGTTCAAATTTCTTGCCGTCAATCATGGAAATCGGTGCTTTGAAACCTTGCTCAAAGCCCTGCAACTCTCCCAGGTCGGGGCGTGGAGGAATCTTTCCGCCCAGTTCATCTGGGTTGTGAGTTACGGTGCCCAGGATGACTAAACGCTTGTCGGATGCGGGAGACTTCTTCAAGTCCTCAAGCATCAAGTTACACAGGAGGAAATGCCCAAGGTGATTGGTGGCAACGCTTAGCTCGTAGCCTTCTGGCGATCGCAATGGCTCTTTCAACAGGGGCATGTAAATCGCCGCGTTGCAGACCAGTGCCTCTAACGATCTGCCGCTTGCCCTAAAGTCTGTTACAAACTGCCGCACACTCTCCAAAGAAGCCAAATCAATATGCAGAAGGGTGTAGCTATCTTTCGACATTCCTACAGATTGGGCTGCCTTTTCTGCTTTCTCCAAATTTCGACAAGCCATTACTACGTGCCATCCACGCTGAGCTAGTGCTCTTGCCGCCTGTAGACCTACTCCCGAAGAAGCACCTGTAATTACGACTGTTGACTTCTGATGTTGATCCATCTCGCTTCAGACTCTCTGTTCAGACTTGGTTAAGTACCAGTAATCGGCACTGATTATGCTCTCACAAATTTCATATCAATTAAGATGTCGTTACTGATTTGTAACTAAACTCTTAGAATTTGTAACCTTTTGTAGAGCAAACCCTAATTATGGGTTGAAAAGAGGTCTACCCTAAGGTCCTACCAGACAAGTAGTTTTTTCCCTAACCTGTGCAGAGAAGCTATTACAGATAGGAAAAAAACGACTATGACATCCAACGTGTCTCCTGAAACTAGCGTTGAAACTAACGCTGGAACTAACACCATTAATAAACAGGTAAACAATTCTCCTTTAGTGGGTGTCCTGCTCATTGTTCTAGGTATTGTTGGGCTTGCCCTACCCATCTTCTCAACCCTTGTTGCTGAGACTTGGGTTGCCTTCATCCTGATTTCTGCAGGGGCTGCTAAGGTCGTTTATGCGTTTCAAACGCGCGATCGCGGCGGTTTCATCTGGAAATTGCTGTTGGGAGTCCTTTATGTAGCGACTGGTCTTATGCTGTTCGTCTATCCTCGAACGGGCATCCTTACTCTGACTTTGCTACTGGGTAGCTTTTTCCTGACAGAAGGTGTGTTTGAAACAATCTTGGCGTTTCGTCTGCGTCCGCAGCAAAACTGGACCTGGGCTTTAGTGAATGGAATTGTAACGCTGGCATTTGGCGGTATAGTTTTGTTCCAATGGCCCTTTAACGCTCCTTGGCTAATTGGCACACTGGTTGGTGCAAGCGTTTTGTTTAGCGGCGTTTCGCGGGTAATGCTGTCGTTTGGCCGTGGTTCTGATTCTACGATGAATCAAACTGACTCAGCTGCTTCGGCTTGAGGATAGTTTTGTTAACAGTCATTAGTCTTTTGCAGATTTGATTAGTGGCTTACTCCTCTCCTAATAAAAGATCAGGGATGCCCTCCGCGTCGCGGGGGCATCCCTGATCTTTTAGTGCCTAATTTTTAACCGGGAAGGGAGTAATGAGAGAAAATTGAAATCCCTCTTCTACTGCGGGAGAGGGATTCAGAGTAGGTAAGATTTATCGGCTATAGAGATGAGTGAGACGGAGTAGGCGATCGCTCAATTCTTGAGTCAACACATTAGAGTCGGTGTAACGCCAGCGCCAGTTACCTGCGGATACGCTAGGGTCATTCATACGAGCATGGTTATCCAAACCCAACACATCTTGCAGTGGAATAACAGCCAAATCACCAACCGAAGCAAGTGCTAGCTGGATGAATTCCCAATTGATCTGTTTAATCTCTTCGGCAGATGTATAGCCTAAATAGTGAGCCACAAATTGCTTTTCTCCAGCACTGGCTCCTGACCACCAACCTAAAGTTGTGTCGTTGTCATGAGTGCCAGTGTAAACCACACAGTTATTGATGTAATGGTGCGGTAGGTAGGGATTTTTAGGATCTTCACCAAAGGCAAACTGTAGGATTCGCATTCCGGGAAATTGGAAGCGATCGCGTAGTTCCTCAACCTCGGGTGTGATAATTCCTAAATCCTCTGCCATGATCGGCAAACTGCCTAACTGGTCGCTTAGGGATTCAAAGAACTCAGCGTCCGGTCCTTTGATCCACTCACCATTGATTGCGGTTTCCTCTCCAGCAGGAACTTGCCAGTAGGCTTCAAACCCTCGGAAGTGATCAACTCTAACAATATCAACATATTGCAGCGTTGCCTGAAACCGCTTTACCCACCAGGCATAGTTGGTTTGCTTAATTTGATCCCAGTCATATACGGGGTTCCCCCAAAGCTGCCCAGTAGCGCTAAAGTAGTCAGGCGGAACTCCGGCGATGTAAGCAGGTTCAAAGGTTTGTGGATCTAGTTTAAATGTTTCTGGACTTGCCCAAACATCAGAGCTGTTGTGGCAAACGTAGATAGAAATATCACCTACAATTTGAATATTTTTCTGATTGGTATAAGCCCGAAGTTTTGACCACTGCTCAAAGAATTTGAACTGCAAGAATCGATGGAATTGAATACTTTCTTGCAACTGTTCTGCGGCTGCTTTGAGTGCATCTGGTTCTCGTCGGGCGATCGCCCCTTCCCAATAATTCCAGCTTTTCCCCTCATTGGCTTCGAGCAACGACATGAACAGCACATAGTCATCTAACCAATAGGACTGTTCTTGAGAAAACTGTTCGAGTTGTGGATTCGGCGTGCTGAGGTTCTGAAAGCGTTCGTAAGCCAATTTGAGAAACTTAAACTTATGTGGAATCACCCGATCGAAATCAACCAAATGAGGAGCAGCATTTTCCTCAGAGGGTAGTGGGGACAGTTCATCTGCGTTCAGCAAACCTTCTTCTGCCAAAGTTTCCAGGCTGATCAGGAGAGGATTTCCGGCAAAAGCGCTGAAATTCATGGTGTATGGAGAATGCTCATATCCAGTTGGGCCTAATGGCAAAACTTGCCACAGCTTTTGCCCACTCTTCTCTAAGAAATCCACAAATTCGTATGCCGATTTGCCTAAATCACCAATTCCAAATTGACTGGGTAGACTGGTTGGGTGCAGTAGAATGCCGCTAGCACGTTGAAAGCTCATGGTGATTTCTAAAGACACAGATCAGTCCAAAACTATCTCTTATTTAGGACAAGTCTCAATAGGACGTTAGATAGATTTCCAACTCGAATTTCATAGAATCACAATCTTAATTTGCAACAATGGTTACAGAAATCGCCAAAATCTCTATCTCAAGCGAGGTCAGATTTACCCGATTTCAGCAGTACGCTTATTAAGGTATTTCTCAAACGTACATTAAAGGCGATCGCTCTCTCCGAATCACTTTAGCAGCTACGATCGAGAACCGATTAAAAATCCCAAGTTAAAAATTAAGGTAGGGCACAGTATGGAGCCGAGTCAAAGTCGGGGACAGTTAGTCATCATTGGTGGGGCGGAAGATAAAGAAGGAGACTGCACTATCCTTCGAGAGTTTGTAAGATGCGCTGGAGGGGTCAACGCTCGAATTGCAGTTTTAACCGCAGCGACCAGCCTACCTGGAGAAGTTGGAACCCAATACGTGCGGATTTTCGAGCGTCTGGGAGTGGAAGATGTTTGTGTCATTGATACTGATTATCGGGAAGACGCAGACCGTTCTGAAAATTTAGAAAAGGCTGAAAAGGCAACGGGCGTATTCTTTACTGGCGGAGACCAGGCACGTATTACTGACCTGATTAAAGACACTAAACTCGACAGTGTGATTCACAGACGCTACAACGAAGGAATTGTTGTGGGGGGCACTAGTGCAGGAGCCGCAATGATGCCCGACATGATGATTGTTGAAGGAAAATCCGAAACAAACCCTAGTGTTGATGCAGTCGAGATGGGACCAGGAATGGGTTTTCTTCCTGGCATCGTGGTTGACCAACACTTTGCCCAACGGGGTCGGTTAGGACGACTAATTTCAGCCTTGGTACAACAGCCTGCCGTGTTAGGAATTGGCATTGATGAGAATACGGCTGTAATTGTGACGGGTGATGAGTTTGAAGTTGTGGGTGAGGGAGCCATCACAGTTGTAGATGAGTCAGGTACCACTCACAACAATCTGGAAGGATTACTCAAAGATGAGCCTCTGGCGGTTTGTGGTGTTAAGCTCCACATCCTGCCTCACGGCTATCGGTTTAACTGGAGGACTCGCCAACCCGTCATTGCAACCCCAAACCTGGTAGGTCAGCAAACTGCATAACTCCCCATTCTCCATTGGTTAACCAGCTTGGGTCTATTTGACTGAGTAACCCTACTTGTTCAGACTGTAAGCCTGCTACGACTTCCGATTTGAGGGTTCGTAATGCTAATAGAGGAGAGGGAAAGTAGCATACGATCTCTTCAAATCGGGTCGTAAATGACCAGTGCCGATCTCCTAGTAAGCGGCGATAGTTAGCATCACCTTTGAGGATGACTAAATTACTCTGAGACAACTCATGATGCAGTGTTTGGGGTAGTTTCCAGAGCTCTAAAGGTGAAACCCAGTAAGGATCTGCTAGGAGTTGTAGTCGTCCGATCGCCAAATAACTCCTGAGCCTTTCTGCCAAACTCTGGACACTCGTGTCCCTATCGTTGGATAAAACAGTCAGGGTATGATGAACGTCTGCAATGGTGGCATCTGAGACAAACGCAGGATGAATCTTAAGATGCAGATAAACAGTAAAGGGAGAAGGTTGAGTTAGCAATAGATCAATCAGGAAAAGGTCACAAATTAACTCAAAGCCTGCATTATCTGCGACTAAATCAATTCGGGGGTGCAATCGCCATCTCTCTTCCCCTTTCCCTTGCTTCCCGAACCAATCCAACAGTCTATCCGTATCGTCTACCAAAACGTGAGTTTTTTGAGCCTGCTTAAATTCAGTTTCAACATCACTTTCAAAAATCAAATCAACAGTAGGCTTTAAGCTTAAATCAGCTTGATTTCCCCAGAGTGCGTTATGAAGTAGCACAACAAGGTTTGTACCCCACGTCACATCCTCTTTGCTCTGAACAATTTGTGACTGATGTAATGAGTTAATTTGAGAACTTACTGCACGAACTTTTTCTAGAGATGTGGTTAAGCTGGCATGTTTTTGGGTGTGAAAAGGATCAAAACCTTGCCATGCTCCAGGTTGGAAGTACTGCGTTGCTTCTAAAAGACGACGGTAGAAATAAACCTCGGCAAAGAACCAGGGCACCTCTATCCAGGAACAATTGAGGTAAGGATGCAGATAGGTTGACCACTCCGCTAAATCGGGGGCATTTTCATCTTCAAGCAGTCGTACTTTGCCCTCAAATAGCTCCTGCAAAAGGGTTTCCAGAGCGATAACAATGTCTGTTGGGAAATCATTTTCATCGATTGTGCGTTGGGCGATCGCGGGCCACCGCTGAGTTAGGGTCAGATGAGCAAAAGACCCCGACTCGGACATCATCAGCGGCGGCGGCACAGCTAATCGAGGATGCTGAAATGGAGGCATGGCAAAAGTTAAGGTGCAGCGTTGGAATTATTGGGGCGATCGCTTAGATCCATTAGCAAACTAAGAATACTTCACTTTTTGAGATTGCCGGATGCAGCCACAGCGTGTGTTTGTTGCTTTTGTCTGTAAAGACATTTCTCACAACCCCCTACGGTTGAAGCATTCAACCAATCAAATCAATAAATTTCTTTTTTGTATTCTAGACAACATCTATCTAGGGGCTGAGGGAATTGCTTGAGAACATCCTTTAAGTTCTGTAAAGGTCATCAAGACTACTGTGACAATTGAAGAGGTATTTATGATTCGCAACCAAATTTCTAAGCGTTTGGTTTTAGGTCTAGTTGGGTTAAGCAGTGCGCTCGTTCTGTCCGCCTGCAACCAACCCACCGATACTGCCGAGGTCGAGTCAACTGAGGTTCCTGCAACCACAACAGAGGTTCCTGCAACTGAAGACCCTGCTGTCGAAGACCCTACTGCTGAGGGCGCAACTGCTGGTGAAGGAGAAACGGTTGCAGATCTAGCGGCGTCTGATGAATCTTTTAGCACCCTAGCGACTGCCATTGAAGCCGCAGGACTGACTGAAACGCTTTCAGGCGAGGGCCCTTACACTGTTTTTGCACCTACCAACGAAGCCTTTGAAGCACTACCCGAAGGCACACTGGATCAGCTTCTACTTCCTGAAAATAAGGACGTCCTAGCTCAAGTTTTGACATACCATGTCGTGCCAGAAGAGCTTCCTGCTAGCGAAATCGCAGCCGGAGAAGTGGAAACAGTTGAGGGCACACCTGTTACCGTTGAGGTTGATGAAGCCGCTGGCGGAGTCATGGTCAACAATGCAACGGTGATCGAGCCTGATATTCAGGCTAGCAACGGGGTAATTCACGCTGTCGATCAGGTCATTCTACCGCCCGGAGCCGAGTTGTAGAGAACTGACTTGTTCAGCTTCAGGACTCTTTTCCTGATCGAGTTAAGTTTTAGAGTTTAATACCGCTTCACCTGTCTAGACTAAGCTTGAACGAGGATATGCCAGCCATATCCTCGTTTTACATATTCTCGTTTTGTCGTGAGTGCAGTATTGGTCACTTGAGAATTGCATCTAGAATGGGTTCTGCGTTGAAGCGAATCACGTCGGTGCAAGGCAGCCCTGTTTCTAGCTGGGCATGTTCGATCGCTTCCTGTGCTTCTTCTTCGCTCAGGTGAAAGGTGTTAAGGGCGATCGCCACCACTTTCACATCAGCAAATGCTCCGCCAGCAGAGGCAACCGTTTCGTACACCTGAATAACTTTGGGTAAGGGTGGGATGGGAACATCTGCGAATTGCTGAACGTGAGTTTGTCCCGCCCGATGCACCAGTACTAGGTGAGTAGGTTGACTGCCCCGCATCAGAGGAAGAGTAGCAGTAGAGGCTGGATTCATCAGCGATCCTTGCCCTTCGACAAACAGAATGTCGTAGTCATATCCATAGCGCATCATGATTTGCTCGACTGCGCCAGAGGCAAAATCAATTCTGATTGCGTCTAAAGGAATGCCGTCATGACCCAGCATTAGCCCTGTCTGCCCTGTTGCTAAAAATCGGGACTGTAAGCCTCGCTCTTGTGCAGCTCGATTTAGCTCTAAACTGGTAGACATTTTGCCGACGCTCATATCGGTGCCAACGGTCAGAACTCGTAGACAGGGAAGCGATCGCGCCTGACCACTGCCTACTGTTAAACCTTGTGGCTCTCGGCGCACATCCCAAATCAACTGACCGGGTTTTAGCAGGCTGCTAAGTTGGGGATCAGTTGCCAGGGGTGTATGCAGTCCATTCACAACTGACAAACCCGCAGCAACAGCTTGTTTTACTTCCTGCCACCAGGCTTCGGGCAGCGCCCCGCCAGAGGGAGCGATCCCAATCATTAACACGGTAGGCTGATAGGCGAGTGACTCTGCTACTGATGCAACAATGGGCACCGGACGCGAAATTCCAATCAGCTCTGAAAGCGATCGCCCTGGAGATTGCTCATCCACAACTGCCACAATCGACAGATCGCTATAACGCAGTAGAGAAATGCCCGTTTTTCCTTTTGCCCCTTGCAGCCCTTCGTGCATCAACAGGGCAATGCGATCGCTAGCCGTGAACACGTTGCACCCCCAATCCCGGTAAGTCGTTTGGCACTAGACAGCCATTTTCCAAAGAGGCCCCAACAAACGGATCATCAATTAGATTGAGATGACTATCCAAGTCTAAATGATCTGCAAAAGGAGCCAGATGGGCCGCTGCGGTATTGGCTAAAGCGCTGTCAGAGTAGCAGCCAAACATAATTTGCAAGCCACAGGCTTTGGCAGTGTGAATCATCCGGAGTGCCTCACTCAAGCCGCCCGATTTCATTAGCTTAATGTTGATGCCATGAACACGATCTGCCAGTTTGGGAATGTCGCGACTATCAAAACAGCTTTCATCTACGAAAATGGGCAAGGGCGACTGACGATACAGTTCCAGTAAATCTGACTCCTGCCCTTTATCGAGTGGCTGCTCAATGTAGGTGACACCTTGTTCCGCTAGCCAGTGGCTCATAGAAATAGAATCTGCCAGGTTCCACCCGCCATTTGCGTCAATACTGACTTTTGCCCCTTTGGGCACTTCTTGTTGCACCGCTTTAAACATTTCCTGGTCTGCCATGATCCCACTAGGGCTACCCAGTTTCACCTTAACGGCTTGAAAGGGAGCAAGCTGTAACCAATGCAGCAACCGTTGCTGAGCCGCTTCAGGAGAACTGATACCAATGGTGGCAGAGGTGGGCACGATGCGATCGCGCTCCAATCCCCACAGTTTCCACAGCGGCAGCCCCAGATACTTGCCGCGCCAGTCATGCAATGCCAGATCAAGTGCAGTCTGGGCAGCAGAGGGTAGATTGGCATCTGTCAAAATTTGCTCAATCCGCTGCTGGTCAAAGGGAGTCAGCGACTTTAATTGAGGCGCAATTTGCTGAAGCTGAAGAACAAGCTCTTCGGTGGGCTGAGGACGACCTACCGAAAAAGGTGAAGCTTCTCCCCAGCCTTCAATTCCGTCGTGTTCTAGAATCAGCCAGACGTTTGTACTTTCTGCCGACGTGCCGCGACTAATGGTCAGGGCAAATCGCTTGTGAACCGTAAATGTCTCAACCCGAATCTGCATGATGCATCCGCAAGCGTTGCTCCAATCTTACGAGACTTGGAGGTAATTGGAAATTTCTAACAGATTGCCATCGGGATCACGGATGTAGAGGGAGGCGATCGCCCCCATTGCTCCAGTTCTTGGCACAATTCCCTGCTCAATTTCTACTCCGCAAGATTGCAGATGAGTCATCACCTCAGTTAAAGGTGTAGTTGTAATCAAACAAAGGTCAGCAGAGCCAGGAGTAGGCTGGGCAGATTTTGGCTCAAACTCTTTGCCAACTTGGTGCAGGTTGATCTTTTGCTGCCCAAAGTGCAGGGCATAGCGGCAATTGCCGAACACCACCACCATTCCTAGAACCCGCGCGTAAAAATCACAGGTCGCTTGTAAATCAGCCACCGTCAAGACCAGATGATCCAGCCGCTCGATTTTCACCGTGTTCTGCAAGTTAAATCTGCAAGTTAAATCGAGTAAACCTGCCCATCGATTAGCAAACGCGTGATCCCCTTTGCCTGCAAATAAGGTCCAACTTTGTGTAGCATTCGCCCATCGGGAACCTTGACGACTCGCTGCATTCGGCGAGAAAACCGTCGTGCAACTCGATGGTTGTCAAAAATTGGCAGCGTTCTTGCCTGAATTTCCTCATCAGGAATTTGCCCCAGGTCGGCAAAATCTCTGAGTGGGCGAGTAATCAACTCGGAGGCGCGATCAACGACCAGATAAAAGATCTTAGGAATCGGAGCTTCAGACAACGGCAAAACGCTTACCCGTTCCTTTGACTGAATATGTACAGCGGTGAAATCTTGCGAATCTCCGCCTGCTCCATACGAGTCATCCTCGTCATCATCCAGGTCGTCATCCAGGTCTTCTAAATCTTCTTCATCATCATCCAGTTCTTCAAAGTCCTCTCCCTCATTCAACAGATCTTCTGCTAGCGTCTCTGCAACACGAGGAGTTGCTTCTAAACCATAGTTTTGGTCCGACTGCGGCTTTGCAATTTGGTCTTCCATTGCCGCTGAAAACTCTAGCAGTGGAATCTGCGTCGCAGAAGACAAGTTTTTGTCAGCCACCTCTGCGATTTTTGCTTCAACGCTATCTACCTCTATCGTTTTGGTCAACGGAGCCGCAAATGTTGTCTCATTTGCTTCGGCGATCGCCGTGCGTTTCCGCTCACGCCGTTGAGGAGCTGGAATCTCCCGTAGTTGAGGTTTTGGCTTCGCTTCGGCTAACTGAGAGACCAATGGCTCTGGTTGAGAAGGTTGTTCAAAGGGTTCAGGTTGAGAAGGTTGTTCAAAGAATTCAGGTTGGGGAGATGATTCAAAGAGTTCAGGTTGAGAAGGTTGTTCAAGTGGCTGAATCGGCTTAGATTCTACTTCAGGTGGTTCAGAAGACTCAGGTGCAAAATTGAGAAACCGGGTAGACAATCCACCTCGCTTTTGCTGCACCAGGGTTTCATACTCCTGTTCCGACAAGCCTTGCTTCAGGATGCGGCTAATGGTGGTATTGCTCACGCCATAGCGACTGGCCAGAGTTGAGGTCGTCTCCTCTGGGTGGCGATACAACGTGAGAATCGTTTGTTTATCAGAATCAGACAATTTTTGGGGAGCCATGCCGCAAATCTTTCCTCAGCCAGCGATCGGACTGTCAGCTATTAGACCGTTTCTGTAGAGAAGCAAATTATATTTTTGCTTTTTATCACTACCACTACTACCATTCTGCCAATTCATCAGGATTATAGGGAGTTCTTTCATCCCTTATCCTACGCTCTCCTCCTTCCTCCTCGGCGAGAACGGGTTGACAGATCGTACTCTAAGGCTGCACCAATGCCAAACAGAACCGCGCTAAAGATGAAGAATACCTCTGGCAAAGCTCCAGTTTCGTAATCCTCAACATAGGTAGTGGCATAGAAGAACCAGATGTCTGCCAGATAGAGTGAGAAAGCGGCAGCGGCAATAAACCGCCAAGATAGGGAGAATCGTCCTCCCCAAAATGCTAACAGCAGGGTTGTTGCCATCACCACCAGAATAATGTCACCAATGATGTAGAGCAGAGTAACGATATCTCCCAGGGGTTCCAGGTCAGCCGCTAAACTCGTAACCCAGCCTGGGGCGGTATTTGCTTCTAGGGCATCGGCTTCGGTGGAGCCCTCTGGCAGCGCTGGGGCTGCATCTGGTGGAGCACCGGGATTAGCAGGAGCAGTTTGTTCAATCCCGGTAGGAGCAGCCGGAAGTTCAGTTTCTTCTGGTGCGGAAAGCAGCAGATAGGCAAGCAAAATCCCTGCGATCGCAATTCCTAAAACCGTAGCCCACTGCCACAGAGCTAGATTCAGCCGCCTGGAGATAACCGCCAGCAGCATTCCCCAGCCCAAGAAGAAATAAGTCAGGATAAAAAAGAAGTCTCCAGGGGAAAGGTCGGGTGATTGCCCCCAGCCCAACTCCCACTGAGCCAACAGCAAGTTAGCGATAAAGTAAGACAACATTCCCAAACCGATCGCCAACCAAACAGTTCTACCACTGACGATCAAGCTACTGCGCCAGTTCCGAAAACAGAGGATGGCAGCTCCCAAAAAAGCCACATCCTCAAGCACGTAAGTCGTCACTCCGTACCAGCTCGGTCGCCCTTGCCCGGGTAAAGGCACACTAAATAAGAGAAAAAATAGGAGCGCAATAATTGCCCAAGCGGTTAAGGACAGGACAATCACTTGGACGGACAGAGAGGAATCATTAGAAGTCTTTTTGTTCAAGGTACCGCTCCTACAGAATGCAAAGCTGGGACGGTTGAGCAATTGATGCGATCACTATAAATCTTTCTGCGGAAAGTCTTACAGAGAATCTCACTAAATTGCTGGGCGACAACACACGACAACAGCAGTCAATTAGAAGCGCACATGATGTCCCTACACTTTGTCACGCTGAGAGGGTTTGGTAAAAATCACCCTGACTGGTTGCTTTACTAGAGATCGGGCTTGCTTATTGGTTCATACTGCCTCTTATTCCATGCTTGATTCTGCTGAATTTAGATGTCGTTGAACAGAGGGATGGATTATAACTATCCATCCCTCTGGTAGGAGCGGTTCGCAAACTGCCCTTTAACAGATTTCGCAATTTTACAGCGTTCCTCGACAATTAGCGCTGTTGATTGTAACGCAGGACTCTTGACTGGTTCAAAGCAGGTTTCTAGCTGTACGCCATGTTTAGCAAACGCTCAACTTAATCGGCGAGCCGTAGGTACGCTGCGCTGCCATCGAATCCGAGAAGGAAAGTCACTTTCGTCATAGATTTCACCAACTAGCTCCTCTAGGATGTCCTCCAGGGTAACGAGTCCAACGGTGCCGCCATATTCATCTACCACGATCGCAATGTGAAACTGCTGTTGCAGCATGTCCTTGAGCAGGTCAGCTACCCGCTTTAGCTCGGGGATATAGATAGGTGCATCCATTGCTTGCGTTACGGGCGCATCGGTTTGGTCAGTTTGGCAAACCGAGTCTAATTCTTGCAGGGCTCGCTTTAGATGAACGATGCCCACAATTTGGTCTTTTGACTCCTCTTGAACCGGGATGCGAGAGTATCCTGTTTTTAAGCAAAAATCTACGAGTTCGCGTAGCGTTGCTTCGTGGGAAATCGTTTGCATGTCAATTCGAGGTTTGACCACGTCGCGCGCTACCACACGATCGAGCATGAGTGCCTTGTTGAGCAACTGATGGCGATCGAGGTCAAGCTGTCCCTTACCGCCCAGAATTTCGATCATCAGCTGCAGGTCTTTGATCGATTCTCCTTGCTGCACCACATGGCCCTGAAAAGTGCGGATGGCGAATTGGGCGATCGCCTCCAAAAACTGAGCAATGCCAAAAAATGACAGCACTCTAGACAGCCAATAGATTGGGCGTACCACCACCCTAAAAATCGGCATGACGTTGTTGATTGCCAGCGACTTGGGCGTAATCTCGCCAAATATCAGGACTAGCAGCGTGATTACACCTGTAGCGATCCCCACTGCTGCATTGCCAAACCAGATCGTGAAAAGATTACTGGTAAGAATAGCCGAAGTATTATTAACCAGATTGTTGCCGATCAGGAGTGTGGTGATGAACCGAGCCCGATTTTCTAGCACCAGGGTAAACATTCCACCGGGATCACCCTGTTCTTTGATCAGTGCTCTCAGTTTCAGATTGTCCAGGGCCGTAATAGCGGTTTCTGACCCAGAAAAGCAGGCAGAAAGGGCCAGCATCACAACCAGAGCTGCCAAATCAAGTCGAACATCTCCTAAAAACGGCTGAACCTGACCCATGAGCGGATGAGTTAGAAAGGCGTAGGAGAACCAGGCAGGGGCGATCGCCAACAATTGCAGTGGGGGAAATAGGGAAATCACGAGGAAGAGTGGAGCCGATAAAGCTACCAGATTGTGAGTAGGTATAAGAAGACGCAAGAAAGTTGAGAGAGTCCATCTTGAGATGATAACCCCCCTCAACTTTTGAGGATTCTACCCTTGAACCGAATACGCTTGAACTAAGCTACAGCTAAATCAAAATTTAGGTCATTTAAATAAACCTCTATGAATCGCTTTTTAAAGCGTGAATGGTAGCGCGGCGGAGCCGCGCTACCATTCACGCAAAAGGTCTATTGATTGTGATTCTTCTAAGGATTTAACAGGCTCCCTGTTTCGACAAAACCACCCAAATCGTCTTGCCAATCAAAAAAAGGTCATACATTACTGACCAGCGATGAAGATATCTCAGGTCAAGCTGCACAATAGCTTCAAAGTCGATGATTTGAGAGCGACCATTGACCTGCCATTCGCCCGTAATACCAGGCTTAACTTCGAGCCGTCTCCAGTGATGCTTGCTGTACTGTTTAACTTCGTTTACTGTAGGCGGACGAGTGCCCACTAGGCTCATGTCGCCCTGTAGCACATTCCAAAACTGCGGCAGTTCATCCAGACTAGTACGTCGCAGAAATTGACCCACTCTTGTAATCCGAGGATCGTTGTCATTCTTAAAGACGTGACCGTTTGCCTGATTTGTGACCTGCTGTTTGAGTGCTTCAGCATTCACGACCATTGAGCGAAATTTCCAAATTTTGAAGTAGCGACCACGATGCCCACAGCGAGTTTGGCTGTAGAAAACGGGTCCTGGGCTGTCAATCTGGATGGCGATCGCAATGGGCACAACCACGAGTGCAGTCAGAATCAGCCCTATCGTTGCTCCTAAAATATCGATACATCGCTTCACTTTGCTGTTGACCGAAGGATGGATGTTGGTCGAACCTCTTGAATAAACCTGAGAACGAACAGATGCAGAAACAGCGGCGAATTCAGAACTGGTAGTGACCATGATTTGGAGTGGTTTACAGGTAAATGTGAATTAAAGAAGAGCCAAGAACGCAAGCAATTGTGGAGACTGACAAAGGGTTTTAAGGTCAGCGGCACTCTGATGAAGCTATTTTTTAAGCAATGTAAGGAAAAGAATTTTCAAATTTTTAAAACCGTTCAGCCAAGTTCCACGTATAAACAGTATGGTTAGCAAATCTTTAAAACCGCGCAGCGGAGCTTTGCCTTGTTGAAAGCTTCAACAAGGCAACAAAAAGGCTCAGCGAAATCAGTATCTTCTCAGTAAATAAAACTTTACTTAAACAGGTACTTTTACAAGTTTTGAGAACAGAGATTCGCGATTTTAGCTTTTAGCAAGCGTCAGATCGCTAGAAATACTGAGAGATTAAGCAGTTTTCAGCGTTTCTCATTCTCACTCTGAGCTACGATGCCTACATGCATGGCACTCTGTATGTAGTAGGAACCCCGATCGGCAACCTGGAAGATATGACCTTCCGGGCAGTGCGGATTTTGCAAACGGTGGATGCGATCGCCGCCGAAGATACTCGCCACACCGGAAAACTGCTCCAGCATTTTCAAATTTCTACCCCGCAGGTCAGCTATCACGACCACAATCGCCACAGCCGTTTGCCCGAACTGCTAGAGCGGCTGCGTCAGGGCAAGGCGATCGCCCTCGTGACCGATGCCGGAATGCCAGGAATTTCCGACCCCGGATACGAACTGGTAAAAGCCTGTGCCGATGAGGGAATTGTAGTGGTGCCTATTCCGGGAGCCAGTGCAGGCGTGACAGCGCTTAGCGTGTCGGGTTTAGCGACCGATCGCTTTATTTTTGAAGGCTTTTTGCCCGCCAAAGGACAGGAACGACGCGATCGCCTGGAAGCTTTGCAGACCGAGGCTAGAACGCTGATTCTGTACGAATCTCCCCATCGCTTGCGGCAAACCCTGAAGGATCTGGCAGATGTGTTGGGAACCGACCGAGCGATCGCTCTGGGACGGGAATTGACCAAACTGCATGAGGAAGTGTGGCGCGGCAGTTTAGAGGAGGCGATCGCCCATTACAGCGATCGAGAACCTCAAGGGGAATTCACCCTGGTGATCGCCGGAAACGAACTGGCAGAGCCACTGTTGTCAGAGTCAGCGCTGAGAGCAGAATTGCAGCACTTGTTGAGTCAGGGATTGTCGCGATCGCAAGCCAGTCGCCAGCTTGCCCAAAAAACATCGCTGTCGCGTCGTCAAATCTATCAGTTAGCTTTGGCAATTCCAGATGCAGCTAACCCAGAGTGATTGACCAAATTCGTTTCCAGGCTCTACATGAGAACGAGATCTTAAGGCTCTAGTGCAACGCCTTTTGCTGCTGGTGCAAAATCTCATACCAACTTGATTGGAAAAGGATGCAGATGCCCGTAGGGGCGAATGGCCATTCGCCCTTACAAGGAGTTGATGTGTCGTGAAATCTATTTAAATCGGTATCAGTTTAGTTTCACGCCACGAATCGAGTAATCTAGCAGGCGAATTGGATGCATCAATGGCACGGTTTTGCCTTGAAGCTGGAGGTGCTTCTGAATTTGCAATGAGCAGCCAGGATTAGAGGAAGCAATCAGCGTCGCGCCTGTGTTGAGTAAATTCTGTACCTTCTGCTGCCCTAACTCGTCTGCAACTTCGGGTTGCAGCATGTTGTAAACGCCTGCACTGCCGCAGCAAAGAGCCGCATCCATCGGTTCTCGAAGCTGCACATTCGGGATTTGACGCAGAAGCTGACGCGGTTGCAGGCTGATCTTTTGCCCGTGCAGCAGGTGGCAAGCATCCTGATAAACAAGCGTTAAAGGTGCGTCAGTGAGGGAAGAGAGTTTGGCAGTGAGTCCGATCGCTCCCAAAAACTCCTGAACATCCTTCACTTTGCTGGCAAATTCATGCGCCTTCTCACGGTAGTCAGGGTCATCTTGAAGGATGTGACCGTATTCCTTCAGCGTATGTCCGCAGCCTGCGGCATTAATAATGATTGCGTCTACGTCTGTGCCTTCAAAGCTGTCGATCATCTGGCGGGCGATCGCCTGTGCCTGTTCTTCCTGTCCTTGGTGTTGAGGCAGTGCTGCACAGCAGCCCTGAGATTTGGGAATGACCACCTCACAGCCATTAGCGCTGAGGACTCTGGCTGTCGCTTCATTCACTTCTGAGAAGAATAATCGCTGTACACAACCCAAAATCATTCCCACTCGATAGCGCTGCTCTCCCTGCGCTGGAATTACAGTCGGTAATGTGTCTTGAAAGGATTCAGCAGTGACTTTGGGCAACAAAGATTCCATTGCAGCGAGTCGTGGCAAGAACCGCTGGAGCAATCCGGTAGAACGCACTAGCTTTGGCAGTCCTAGCTTCTGGTAAACAAATAGCGGCACCAGCAACCACCGCAGGCGATTAGGGTAGGGGAAGAGGGAAAAGATGAGTTGGCGGAAGAGGCGATCGCCCAACGACCGGGGCACATTCCGCTCAACTTGGGGACGAGTCGCAGCAATCAACTGGTCATACTGCACTCCGGATGGACAGGCTGTGGTGCAGGCGAGACAGCCTAAACAAGAGTCAAAGTGTTGTGAAGTCGCGGTGGACAGCGGTGCTTCGTGATGATTAATCGCATTCATTAAATAGATTCGACCTCTAGGCGAATCCATTTCCTTGCCAATCACTCGGTAGCTGGGACAGGTCGTCAAGCAAAAGCCGCAGTGGACACAGGCATCAACCAGTTTTTGGTCGGGCGGATGTTTGGCATCAAAGCTGGGAAAGGAGTCCAGGTTTTGATTGTCCAGGTTTTGATTGAATTGATCAGCAGGTTTGGTTGTGTCTGAAGTGTTCATTTGGCGATCGCACCCCTCAAATGTTGCGGATAAAACGATGGGGACTGAGCAAATCTTGTGGATCAAACTGTTGTTTTAATTTCTGCATCCACTCCAACGCATTGCCTGAATAGCCCCAAACATCAAACTGCTGTTTGAGCGATTGTGGAGCCGATAGCACCGTGAGAAAACCACCCTGAGATTCACAAAGTTGGCGAATTTTGAGCAGCGTTTCAGGAGTCGCGTCCCCACTCATTTTAAGTTTGCCTAAGCCGCTACTTGCATGAATCGTGGCGATCGCCTCGGTCATTTCACTCTGCCTGATTTCACTCACTTTTGCTAAAGTTGCGACTGCGTTAGCGGGCAATACTCCTATCTTGCAAATAATCACGGGTGCGGCAGCAGTGTCTTCAAATCTTTCTGATAATCTGTGCCATAAATTGGACTCATCATCATCGGTCAAGTCTTCGCCCTTTAAGTCTAGCGCTTGACCCACTTCTAGAAGTTTGGCGGCTTGCTGTTCGACGCTGACCGCAATTCCTTGAAAGCGGCTGACCAAACTCATGCCCTGCCCTAGCTGTAGCTGAGCAACAGTACTGTCAGAAAGTAGCTCGATCGCTGTCGGAGTTAGGGCTGAAGCTAACAGAGTTTTAGTTGCCTGGGCGATCGCATCTGGCGTTCCTGTAAAGATGACCGTTTGAGAGGCAGTTGACAGCGGATATACCCGAAACGTTACCT
This sequence comes from Oculatella sp. FACHB-28, assembly GCF_014696015.1. Lineage (NCBI taxonomy): Bacteria > Bacillati > Cyanobacteriota > Cyanophyceae > Oculatellales > Oculatellaceae > Oculatella > Oculatella sp. FACHB-28. The sequence continues at coordinate 88,572 of NZ_JACJPJ010000082.1, forward strand.
GATCGATGATTCCCAAGGTCCCGTAAGACCCGGTGAACAGCTTCATCAGGTCATAGCCTGCGACGTTTTTCACAACTCGCCCACCTGCCTTGGCAATTTGCCCATCCGATCGCACAAAGGAAAGCCCGATCAGCATATCTCGAATGCCACCATAGCGTTGGCGCAAGGCACCCGTGTCGGCAGTGGCAACAATTCCTCCCAAGGTCGCCCGATCGGAATAGGTGGGGGCGATCGCCAAAAATTGCCCTACCTTTGCCAGCGTCGCCTGAAGCTCTGCAAACCGCATTCCCGCTTCCGCTGTAACAGTGAGATCCCCTACCGCATGATCGATCAAACGGTTCAGTTTCGCTGTACTTACCACTATCTGAACGCCTTCTGCCAAGCCGCCCCAGTGCAATTTGCTGCTAGAGCCGCAGGGCAAAACACGCCAGCGATTTTGACTGGCGCAGGTCATCACTTCTGCTAGCTCTGCTGGAGTTGCAGGATAAATCACACAGTCGATTTGAGTACCAGGAACCAGAGCTGCGCTAATTTGAACCTGCTGCTCGGAGTTCAAGCTTTCCCAAGTAGAAACCCCAACGGAGCCGACAATTTTCTCAAACTGAGAGGCGATCGCACTCATTCGTGCAGCCAAATTACAACCCGCTCATCTTACAACTGATTGAGGGCTGCGATGTATCAATATTGCTGCATTTGCTTATCGACAAAACACCATAGCCACTGTTCCCCCAGTTCTGCTGAACTAATGATGGGATGCCCAGTCTCCTCGTAGTGACGACGGGCGTGTTGATTTTTAGAAGAGTCGCAGCACAGCATCTTACCGCAGCTTTGGCAAATTCGTAGATGTACCCAGCGATCGTTTGTCCAAATGCATTCTTCACACCGAAACATTGGATAGTTAGCTTTTGGAATTAGGTTGTCCGGGGTGATTTGACCGAGATGTTGGCAAGACATAGGAGTTAGGTATTGGGATGCTTGCAATTCTATAAGGAATTTGGGCAATACAGTATTGTAGTTTGGTAGCAAATCTAAACTGAGGAGAAGTGGTGGCGATCGCTTAAATCTGACCTTGCAAATCAGCTAAAACTTTAGAAATCATTATTTTTAACTGTGGTACGTCTTCCAGAACTGCTTTCCAAACAATTTCTATATCTGTATTGAAATAATCGTGAATTAGTTTGTCTCGCATTCCGGCAATATCCCGCCAAGGAATATCAGGGTATTGATCTCTCACAGAATCTGGTATTCGCTTTACCGCTTCACCGATAATTTCGATTGCCCTTGGAACCGCAAAGATTTTTTCCAAATTGCTTGAAAAAGCCTCAAATTCGATCCCTGCTGTAAATTGCTCGATCGCGACGACAGCATCCAAAATATCCTGTAAATAATCCTCCACGTGCCGCGTGGTCACAAGTAAACAACCTCTGCCAAAACTCGTTCTCCAATGCGAGGTTTCAAGCCAGATTTGTGCACTAGCTCGACTTTGATTCCCAGATTGTCGCTGAGATAATTCTCTAGGTTAACGAACTTCAAAAGACTTGGTATTTCAGAGAACTCTACTAACACATCCACATCGCTAGTTTCTGTTTGCTCTTGCCTAACATAAGAGCCGAAAATGACTTACAGGTTAATGTAAATCTTCCTCCCAGATGCCAATGTAAATCCGATCGCTATCATTTCGCTCGATTACACCTTCTAAATTGCCAGAGGTGAAGGAAAAATCGTTGCGTTGGCGATCGCGAATTTGGCTTAGGGCTTGGTCAATTTCTTCGGTCGATCTGCCGTTGAGCATTCCGTTTAGCGTCACCCGCATCATCAGCGGATCGACGGATTGGGCAAAGGAGGCTTCGGTTTGGCGAATGCGCTCGGTGCTTTTGTCGTAGATGTAGGCAAGGGTGACTTGGTTGGGCACCAGTTCGTATAGGTCAGAACGGGTGTTGGGCCAGTAGCCGTCTCTGGAACGAGTTGGCTCACCGAGTAAACTCTGCACCTCAGATATTGATGTGCCTGTAGCGAATCCAGGAACGCTGCGGTCGGATAATGCAGCGGCAGTTCCTTGCTGACTTTGTGACGGTGAAGGTTCTGGGCTGGGTTCTGGAGTCTCTGCGATGGGTGGTTCTGGCTCTGGCTCAGGTTCTGGTGAAGGAGAAGCTTCTGGAGTGGGTGACAGTTCGGTTGGTTCGGGTGGAGAAAAGTCTATCGGGGTTTCGGTGGGGGTTGGCTCTGGAGCCTGGGCGGTCTGGGGCGATCGCGTCACAATTGCACTGACTCCGCCAACGATGGCAGCGGCGATCGCCACTCCGACTAACAGCAGAGGTGCCATTCGGTTTGAGCGTTGAGGTTTTTGAACTGGGGGAATAGCTGCTGCCGTTTTAGCAGGAGTTCCGACCGTTCTTTTAGCGGGGCCAACTGTAGCTGCACCAGGAGCTGGGACAGCCCGATTCACCTGGCGTGGCGCGACCGCTACGGTTGCTGCGGTCGTCGGGGAAGGGGGAATATCTGGATTGGGAATAGCTCCGTTTTCCCCTGCAGCCATCCCAATAGCTGAGGAAGTTGGCAGCAACGTTAGCCATTCTGCGACGGTTGCTGGACGATATTGCACCTCGACTGCCATGCCGCGTAAGACAGCCTGACTGACGGCGGGACTAATTTGAGGTTGCAGCTCACGGGGTGCTGGCAGGGTTTGGCGGGTTCTCAAAACTGAGGCGATCGGCACAGTTGCGGTGAGCAAGGCGTATAGCGTTGCTGCCAAACCATAAACATCGGTGGCAGGAGTGCGTTTTTCCTGCGACATATACTGCTCAATTGGCGCGTAGCCGACCGACACCAGGCTGGTATGGGTCTGAGTGGTGCCGGGGGTAAACTCGCGGGCAATGCCAAAGTCAATTAGCACCACCTCTTGAGTACCCTGGCGTAAAATAATGTTTTGCGGCTTTACGTCTCGGTGCAGCAAACCATTTTGGTGAACCACCTGTAAGGCGGCTCCAATCTGGCGAATGTAGTGAATGGCGATCGCCTCTGGCAATGGATGATCAGGAAAGACGACTTCTTCCAACGTTTGACCGGGAATGTAGTCCATTACCAGATAAGGGATGCCCTCTTCGGTAAAAAAGTCATTCACCCGCACAATATTGGGATGAACACACATCGCCAACCGCCGCGCCTCATCGCGAAATTGTCGCTCTAGTTCGGCAAACTGTGGGATCTGATGGCTGGCTGGAGTAAGGGTTTTGATCACCACCGCTTGCCTCAAATCTCGATGCACGGCCTTGAAGGTGATGCCAAACCCACCCTGTCCTAAAGGCTGCTCCAGAATATATTTGCCGTCTTGCAGCGATTTGCCTACTAGCGCGTTCATTACCCTTTAGTTGCTCTCATCCGTTGCATTTGCTTCATCTGCCTGATCCTGATCACAGACGAATTGCAACACCTCTGCGGAACTGCTGCCCCGCATGGGTTGCACTAGTCGCCCATTGTCATCATAAACGGCACGGTGAATCACCTGTCTACCTCTTCCATGAACGGTAATGCGTCTGAGCCGTGATACCAGGCTGGTGCAATCTACTGAACGATAAACCAGTGCGCCATAGACGGGCTGTTCTAGCTCGACTCCAACAAAGGCGTTGTTGGGTTCCTGAAAGTCTCGATATTCCCAATACCAGATGATGCCTTCTCGGTTTTCAATCGAGTTGCGATCGACCAGGAAGCGATCGCCCACCTCATTCTCTGTAACCTCAACCCAATCTTCTACAGCCAGGGCAACAGGGGCAAAGGAAACTACTGCACACAGGGCGGTCAAACCAATCAATAACCGTTTCATATTTTCAGTGAATGAGTGAACCAAAATGAATTGCTAATTGCTATTGGGCACGAGAATCTTGATAATCTTCGACGTTTTCGATCGCCTGCTCGGCGTAAGAATCATCCGGTCGTTCGTCCAAAGCCCTTCTGAAATAGAGCAACGCCGTCCCAAACTCTCTCGCTTGCGTTGCGGCATAGCCTGCTCGCATGTAGCGATCGTAGTCAGAGTCCTGAGGGGCGCGCTGTTGTGGCGTTGCAGGCTGAGCAGGTGTAGTGGGTGCAGCCGCAGCCCGTCCTTCTTGCTGTTGATAAGCAGTTACGACTCGCTGCACGTAGTCTGAAATTTCGGCGCTGTTATATTGTTCTGGGTCGCCCCGCATCCACCAAGCGGCAGATCGACGCACCGCCAGCAGTTCGTTATTGTTGCTGGCACGATATTCATCTTGCAGCACGTCACGCATGACGCAGGTGACGACACTTCGGGCAGCATTGGGGTCAGCTTCAAACTGAGCTGGAGTTAGCTCTCTGCCCAGACAGGATCTTGACCAGCGGGGAATATTGGCTCCCATGATTTGCCAGTCACTATATAAACCGTCATTGGCGTTGCCCGTTTGGGGGGATGCCTGGCGCAACGCTTCGACCAACGCCGCAACTTGTCCATTTGAGACTTGAGCCTGTGCGGGCAGCATTCCCAAACCCAGTACAAATCCAAGACTTCCAAGGCTAATCAGGAGTTGGCTAAATCGTAACCGCATAGATTGAGTCCTACAAACCGTAGGCAGCTTCGATCCTCACAGTGAAGTGCGATCGCCATGTCCACCAAAGGGTCAAATGGATGCCTACACTACAAACAACATCATAACTCTGTCCCTCTTCGATGCACCCCTAACTCGGTAGAGCTTTAAAGTAAGAATTGAAGTACGAATTTTTAGACAATACTAGTTTCTAGCCGTTGACTCAGGCAAAGGGATGATCAACCCAGTATTTGAGACTCAGAGATTGCAACTGAGTCCCGTTTTAGAAGAAGAGCTTGATGTCCTCCACAAAATCTTTATTGACCCGTATGTGAGGAGGTATTTGTGTGATGACGAGTCCTGGGCTTTGCAGCAGGTTGAGGAAATGTTGAGTGAGAGTCAAAAGCTCTTTAACGAGAAAAACTTTGGGCTTTGGCTAATCAGAACTAGAGATAATGAGGAAGTTATTGGAATGACGGGTTTGTGGTACTTCTTTGAGGAGGAACAGCCCCAACTGGTTTATGCTTTGCTGCCTCAGGCAACTAAGAAAGGCTATGCAACCGAAGCCGCAGCCAGGATTCTGGAGTATTGTTTTGACGAACTTGGCTATCAATATTTGGTGGCAAGCTGCGATCGCCCAAATCTAGAATCCCGCAAAGTTGCCGAGAGAATCGGTATGAAAGAAGTAGAAGAGAGAATCGTAAATGGCAATCCTCTCACGTTTTTTAAGGTTGAGCGGAGTAAAACGTGATTTCAAGCTCGTCAATCAGGTTTTAAACTCGTAAACCTATTTCTATTTACGATTCCTGGCAAAGATACTGGTGTTAGGGCGATCGCCTGGACATCCGATATTGGACTCCACTGGTGATCAGAAGTCCTCACCACCTGGGAAGGATACAGCAAACTGTGGAAACAGGCGATCGCTTGGCTATGCAGACGGGATTGAACCCTATACGGACTTTATCAAAATTAATGACCAACCTCACGTCTCTCCCCCTCACCCGCCAACTGCTGTCCTTTAACACCACCAATCCACCTGGACAGGAGCGAGATTGCGCCAAATATCTGTCCAAGGTGCTGGAAGACATCGGTTTTCAAACCTGCTGTTATGAATTTGCGCGCGATCGCACCACTGTTGTCGCTCACCTCAACGGGGAAAAAGAGCAATTACCCATTTGCTTTACCGGACACATCGACACTGTGCCGCTCGGAGCAACCACATGGGAAAAAGATCCCTTTGCAGGTGAAACCGAAGCAAACAAACTCTACGGCAGAGGATCTTCAGATATGAAGGCTGGCATTGCTGCTATGGTCATTGCCGCTTCCCGTTTTGCCCAGCAGCCCGGCAGAAAAGCAGGAATGAAATTAATTTTGACGGCAGGGGAAGAAACTTGTTGCGAAGGCGCGTATCACCTGGCAGGGCTAGGAAATGTCCTGGATGAAGCAGGCACCGTGATTGTGGGTGAACCCAGCACCAACTACCCCTGGATTGGACATAAAGGAGCCGTTCGCTTTGCCATTCGCACTAAAGGAATTACGGCTCACGCTTCCATGCCAGAACTGGGAGACAACGCCATTTACAAGGCGGCTCAGGTGATTCTCAAACTACAGTCCTTTGAATTTGGCATTGAGCCTCATCCCTTCTTAGGAAAACCAACTTTAAACGTCGGAACCATTACTGGTGGGCAAAACATTAACTCAGTTCCCGATGAGACCACGATTGGAGTCGATATTCGCACCATTCCAGGACAGGATCACCAAGCTATTCAACAGCAACTCCAAATGCTTTTAGGTGAAGAGGTTGAAATTACTTGCCTTAATCAAGCTCAAAGTGTTGCAACAGCAGCCTCTCACGACTGGATAAAAACCATCTTTGAGATTGCTAAACCCTATCTGGATACTGCCCCAGTTGCTAAAGGAGCTTCTTACTTTACGGATGCGTCTGTATTCACCCCTGCGTTTGGTCATCCACCCACTGTGATCTTGGGCCCTGGAGAACCTACAATGGCCCATAAAACCAATGAGTTTTGCTACGTTTCAAAAATTGAGGAAGCAGTTGAAATCTATACTCATATTGCAGAACGGTGGTGTAGCTGAGCAGCAGGAGTTCCTATTTTTGTAAGAACTCATTCCGTCAAAGTTGCATTGCAGAATTAAATCTTCTCTCAGTGGAGTTAGTCAATCCCTATCTTTGACGAAAGGTGAAGCGCATGATTGTAGCTGGCGATCGCCTCTTCATGTTGTTCCAAAGCGTGTAGAACTTTGCTCCGCTCTATCCACAGATCAGCGTCATTGCTCTGAATTTGAATGGCTTGATCAAGAGCAGCTAACGCCCGTTCGGGTTGCATCAGATGGAATAGAATGAGTCCTCGCAAATACCAGAACTGATAAAGCTCAGGATTCGAATAGATTGTCTTGTCAATGGTGGCGATCGCCTCTTCATAGCGACCCAAGTCAAACAAGACCTGGCTCACGGCATACCCAACTGCCGCCTCGTCAGGAGCCAGTTCCTTTGCCGTTTGATAGGCAGTTAACTCCTCTTCATGGCGCTGGAGTTGCCCTAAAGCCAAGCCGCGATTGAGCCAGGGGAGGTAATTATTGGAATGGAGGGCGATCGCCCGATCATAGGCAGCGATCGCTTCTTCATACCGCTCTAAATGACGCAAAACATTTCCCCGTCGAATCCAGGTGTGAGCGTGATCAGAGTGGAATTGCAGCAGCCGATCGTAAGTAGTGAGTGCTTCCTCATGTCGCTGGAGTTGGGTCAACAGTTGTCCGCGCAGTGACCCCAAATTGAGCGAATCAGGTTGATGTTGCATCGCGTGATCATAGGCAGCGATCGCTTCCTCATACTGCCCCAAGTCCGCTAAGGTGTTTCCCTTCATGTACCAGGCTCGGTAGCCTGATTGGTGTTGAATCGCGTGGTCGTAGGCAGCGATCGCCTCTTCATAGCGTTGTAGCCCCCTCAAAGCATTGCCCCGGTGATACCAGGCTTCAGCCGAACCGGGAGATTTGCGAATCGCTTGGTCAAAAGCGGCGATCGCCGATTCATAGTGCTGCTGCTCCAAGAGTTGATAGCCCTGTTCCTGCCAGTGCTGGAGGGGTTCTGGTATCACTCGTTGCGCCACTACCCCAATCACAATTAAGCTGACCAGCATGGCTGCTGCCCATTGGTTGAATAGGTCATAGCCCATCCAAGCCAGCTCCATTGGCACCCCTAAGGAAGTGCTAACGGTCTCGACGGTCTGCCAAAATGCCCGATTTGCCTCTGGGCTAAACCACAACAAACCAAAGACGACAAAGATTCCATAGCGGCTCCAACCATTAAGCTGCGATCGCACATTAGCCGCGAGCCAGGGTTCGATAATGCCGTAGCCATCTAGGGGTGGGATAGGCAGCAGGTTGAGAAATACCCCCGCCACCTGAAGGAGAATCAGAAATGCCAGTGCCTCCCAGATCCAGTGGTTGGGCACAGCGGGAGCGAGTCCTAGAAAAAATGGAAGGGCTAGCAGTAAGGTGACCAGGATACTGGCAGCCGGACCTGCGAAGGAAACGGCACTTTCCCAGGCGCGGCTCCGCAATCGCTTCACATCAATGTAGACCGCTGCTCCGGGTAAGGGAATGCCACCGATCAGCAAGAATACAAGGGGTAAGACCAAACTGTAGGAGAGATGAGTATATTTCAGCGGGTTGAGGGTCAAATATCCTTTCTCTTTGACCGAGGTATCGCCGCCCCAATACGCTACAACGGCATGACCAAATTCGTGCAGGCAAACCGATATAATCCAACCGACAAAGACGAAGACGGCAACCGAAAGCATAATCAATCTCTACCCTTCTTGCTAGTTGAGGGAAGAATTTGAGTATAAATGGTTTTTTATTCTCTTGCGGGAAGAACAAGAGGCGATCGCAATCAATTAGAATCTGTGGAGGCGATCGCTGGATTACACAAGATTGCTCAACAAGTCAGAGGGCAAATTAAACGGATTTGATAGTACTACTCTTGTGTTTCTTTAGATTTAGCAATTCGTCTTCCCCAAGGCTTCAGGGTAGAGATTGCAATGATTATGAACAGGAATGAGACTTGAAGCACTGATCCAATCAGAATTCCTTCAGCATCAAACCTATAAATAACGTGAGTTCGGGTTAAGCTAAACGCTGCAAGGTTTGGTATAAAAGGCTTTAGGCAAAGGGTATTGCTGTAGGCTCTTCTCAATAAGGTTGTTTATTGAGAAAAATTGCATCTGTGGACCTTGCTGACAATAGCTTGATTCACTGCAACGAAATGAGGTACGAAAAATCAGGGGTTCTGACGATTTCTTATCCCGAACTCACGTTAAATAGGATTCTGGAACGCATTTAATCCCTCTGATAATGCAATTCCTTCAGCCGTGTTTCCCCAGGGGAATAGCCAAAAAGTGCCAAAAATCATCAAACCAGTCGTCAAAATCCACTTGGCAATGACCCAATAAAATTTGAAGAAGCCATAGTTAGTTTGCCAGCAAAGGATAGTTGCGGTCACCACTGAACCAATTGCCGCAGGAATCACAATCACATCATCAAGCAAATTAATCGCTGAATTCAGGGCAAAGAGAATGTCTGAGTTCACGGTGTTCTGGTTTCTTAGCGAAATTAGAAACATACTGAGAACTGTGCCAGTCCAGAGTGCCGCAAAGCCAATGTGAAAGGATAAAATCCAATTCTTTTGTTGAAGGCTTAGTTTGAAGGATTTTTTCTTTTGCGCTGCATCAGGTTTGAGTAAGCTCTCATTGGTTTCAACTGTTGTCATTGAATACTCCTTCTTGGCATGATGAATCATCCCCTCAGAGAAAACCTAAATGTTGGGGTAAATTGTTTGGCGTTGCTAAAGATGATTCACAGGTATCCATTCTCCTGTAAGGGCGTTTCGCGAAACGCCCTTACGAAATTCATGCATCAGATCAGCAATACCAAATGTTTCTCCAGGTGGGAATGTGATGAGTGTAGCGATCGCCCCTCACTGATGCTTAACTAAAGTTGCTCCACTTATGCAGGTCTTGCTGAAGTTACTAGTGAAGTACTCTAAACTTGCAGGAAGCTAACGAAACTGGTTATCTGTATTGCTTTCAATTACTGCTTCAGCTTGAAGGGCGATCGCCTTCAATTCATCCAACGTTTTATTTGGAACGTTCTGCCATAGTCCTCGCTGATTCGCTTCCAGCAGTCGCTCTGCCATATCGCGTAAAGCCCAAGGGTTCTTTTGCTCAACGAACTGTTGAACTTCAGAATCAAACAGGTAAGCCTGAGCAATGCCCTGATACATGTGGTCTTCAACGCAGTGAGTGGTTGCATCGTAAGCAAACAGGTAGTCCACCGTTGCAGCCATCTCAAAAGCACCTTTGTAGCCGTGACGCATCACACCCGCAATCCATTTCGGATTCACCACACGAGAACGGTAAACTTTGGCAATTTCCTGCTGAAGTTTACGAATTTTCGGATTTTCGGGCAACGAGTGATCGCCAAAATAAGTGGTGGGATTTGCGCCGGTCAGAGATCGCACCGCAGCAGTCAACCCACCCTGAAACTGGTAGTAATCATCGGAGTCGAGTAAATCATGTTCGCGGTTGTCCTGGTTGTGCAACACGACCTGAAGCTGTTGTAGTCGCTGTTTGAAGGCTTCTGGGTCGGTTCGGGCTTCTCCCTGTCCGGTGTAGGCGTAGCTGCTCCAGTTAATGTAGGCACGGGCAAGATCTTGGTCGTCTGTCCAGTTTTGCGATTCGATCAGTCCCTGTAGTCCGGCTCCATAGGCACCCGGTTTTGAGCCGAAGATGCGATAGTGCGATCGCCGTTCTGCTTGCTCCGGGGTCAATCCGGCTGTCTGCCAGGTTTCTACTTCTTGCTGTACCTGAGCTGCCAGTGGATTTTGCTCAGCGGGTTCATTGAGTGCTGCAACTGCTCTCACAGCCTGGTCAAACAGGTCGATTAAGTTAGGAAAGGCATCGCGGAAGAAACCTGAGATCCGCAAAGTGACATCCACACGGGGACGACTTAAGACAGATAGCGGCAAAACCTCAAAGTCCACGACTCTTCGGGCTGACCCATCCCAAACAGGTCGAACTCCTAACAGCGCCAGTGCTTCTGCCAGATCATCTCCCCCCGTTCGCATGGTGGAGGTTCCCCAAATCGATAACGCTAGTGTTTTTGGATAATCGCCATGTTCCTGAGTGTACTGTTCGATCAGCGCTTCAGCCGCTTTGCGTCCGACATCCCAGGCGCTTTCAGTGGGAATGGCACGAATGTCTACGGAGTAAAAGTTGCGTCCAGTCGGGAGTACTTCAGGGCGGCCACGAGTGGGTGCGCCAGAGGCTCCACTGGGAACATAACGCCCATCTAGTCCATGCAGGAAGTGAGTGATTTCTTGTTCGGTTTGTTGGAGGCTGGGGAGAAGGTGAGTGGCGATCCAGTGGAGGTCGGGAATATTGCTTAACGAAGCAGTGTTTTTGAGCGTGAAATCGAAGACTTCACGCTCAAAAACATCTTCAGATCGATCAAAGTCAGGAGTTAGAAGGGATTCAACCAGGCTAGCGGCGAGCTGCTCAAGCTGTTCGATTGCGTCACCAACAGTGCGATGCGTAGGGGATTGAGAGGATGAATTTTTTGAACACATCGCGTTCCAAAAAACAGTTCCTAAAGATGAGAGGGAATCAGCAGGGTTGGCGGTGAGGGGGTCAAAGTCGAGCTGCCAGTGTTGAGCGATCGCACGAGTTAACCCTAATCTGCCTTGCCCTGGATGACGAGCGATCGCCACAATTAAATCTCGCAGTTGTCGCCCCTGAGGACATTTCCCAAAAATGTGTAGACCGTCACGAATTTGGGCTTCTTTGAGTTCACACAGATAGCTATCAGCACGTGTGATAAATTCTGAGATAAAGGTTTTTAGTTGGGACTGATCGATCGTTTCCAGGTTGTCATTTTGTACTCCCAAATCTTGATGTAGGTTTTCCTGAAGCACCAGTGCAGTGATGCGATCGCTAATTACAGATAACCGAGTTGGGTCAAGGCTTTGCGCCTCATAATATTCATCAATCAAGCCTTCTAGCTGCTGCAAAGCCCCATAAAGTTCGGCACGAGTCATCGGTGGTGTGAGGTGATCGAGAATCACTGCTTGGGCGCGACGTTTTGCCTGTGCCCCTTCACCCGGATCATTCACAATAAATGGATAAAGGTGAGGTAATGCACCTAATGCAACTTCGGGATAACAGGTTTCGGAGAGCGCAACTCCTTTGCCGGGGAGCCATTCCAGGTTGCCGTGTTTGCCGATGTGGGCGATCGCCTGCGCTTTAAAGTGCGATCGCAGCCAGTGATAAAAAGCTAAATACTCATGAGTCGGCTCTAAATCGGGCGCGTGATAGTTCAATGATGGATCAAGGTCGTAGCCACGAGCAGGTTGAATGCCGATGAAGATGTTGCCGAGTTGGAGTCCGGAGATCGGAAAGTGGGAAAGTGGGGTGTTCCAGCGATCGCCAATGCCCTGCTGAACGGCTTTGGGAAGGGTGGCGAAATACTTTTGATAGTCCTCTAAAGGAAGGCTTTGATGAATTTGGCGTAGGTCTTGTCCTTCGGGATCGTTGGTGATGCCTTGAGTAAGGCGTTGAATCAGTTCGTCGCCTGATGCGGGAATATTTTCAATAGAGTAACCTGCTTGTTTTAAAGCTTTGAGAATTTCGATGCAGCTTGCCGGAGTATCTAACCCAACCCCATTGGCAAGGCGACCGTCACGAGTGGGGTAGTTTGCCAAAATGAGTGCAATTCGGCGATCGCCTACTGGCGTTTGACGCAAATGTGCCCAGTTTGCGGCCAGGTCAGCGACAAACTGAATGCGATCGTCTACAGGTTCATAGCCCACCACATCAGTTTCTAAGGATGGGTTACGGACTTGAACAGTCTTAAAGGAAATGGCACGACTGATGATGCGTCCATCAACTTCGGGTAATGCCACATTCATCGCCACATCTCGTGGCGAGAGTCCTCTGGTCTGCGATCGCCACTTCTCTACCGTTCCACCACTGAGAATGACTTGAATTACAGGGACATCTAACTGTTTCCACAGGTCTACATTGGGCGTTTCACTATCTAGTCGAGCCAATGAAAAACTGGTGGCGTTGAGCAACACCTGAATTGGACACCCATCCTTAAGCTGAAAGTGAGTGAGTAAATCGGTTTGCACATCTGGATCGCGTAGGGAAGATACGAAGACAGGGACTGGTTCTAATTGTCGTTCGACTAATGCTTGACAGAGGGCATCAATCGGGGCAGTGTTGCCAGAAAGGTAGTGGGCTCGGTAGAAGAGAATACCGATTTGGGGGTTGGGGGTTGGGGGTTGGGGCGATCTCGGAGAGATACTCGCAAGGGGTCGCCATTCATACAAACCTACACGCGGAATAGGTTGGGCGGGACGCAGATCGTAGTGCTGACCCAAACTGGTGTTTGCGATGAATTTGAAGGCGTTAATGGTGTTTTCGATGCCGCCTTCGATCAGGTAGCGCCAGAGTTGATTAACGGCAGTGAGTGGAACGGTGGAGTGGCTGATCAGGTCAGGGTCAGGGCGATCGTCTCCCGGTAAAACAAACAGAGCGGCTCCAGTTTCCTCTACTGTTTGTTTCACCACTTCCAACCCGTAAGACCAATAAGCTCTTCCTCCAAGTAAGCGCAGGACAATTACTTTTGCTTCTGTCAACACCTCCTCAGCATAAGTATCGATACTCAACTGCTGCTGAAGCTGTAGCAGATTGCTGACTCGCAACTCTGGAAAGCCAGATGGAAGTAGGGGCAATGCTTTTGCCAACGTTTGAATCTCTGTATCAGCCGCTGTTAAAAATACCAGCGGAGCCGGATTTTGTTCGATAAAAACAACACCCTCAGTTTCAGGATTCCATCCTCCCGGAGTTGCAGCAATACGATGCATAAATGAAAGTTACTTGTGTTACTTGGTGTTGATGAAAATGTAGGTTGGGTGAAGCGAATGCGCAAACCAACCTACGATGCTGGCTAAACAATGAGCGTTGCCCACTTTACCACAATACGGCAGGACTCTCCTTCCAAAGGAAGACGATAGCCTCAATCAGCACTTGTTACCTTGACAGGTATCAAAATCTAATTTATCTCCTGTGAGCTAATGAAAGCAGTATGCTGGCATGGTGCCAATGATGTTCGAGTTGAGACAGTTCCTGATCCTAAGATTCTCAACCCCCGTGATGCCATTCTGAAGGTAACAGCCACTACCATTTGTGGTTCTGATTTACATATTTACGATGGCTATATTCCCTCTATGCAAGCAGGAGATATCATCGGTCATGAGTTTATGGGGGAAGTAGTCGAGATTGGTTCAGAAGTCAGGAAGCTGAAAATAGGCGATCGCGTCGTTGTCTCTTCGATCATTGGCTGCGGTCAGTGTCGCTATTGCCAGCATCAAAAGTGGTCGCTCTGTGATAACTCCAACCCTAATAGCTGGATGCAAGAACCGTTGTTTGGTTTTGGCACAGCGGGCATTTTTGGCTATTCTCACTTGTTTGGCGGTTATGCAGGCGCGCAGGCAGAATATGTGCGCGTTCCCTTTGCTGATCATGGTGCAATTCCCGTTCCTAAAGAACTTAGCGATGAACAGTTGTTGCCAATCTCCGATGCCTTCCCGACAGGCTTTATGGGAGCAGACTTGTGTAACATCCAGCCAGGAGATATCGTTGCCGTTTGGGGATGTGGCCCAGTAGGGCTATTCACGATGCGTAGCGCTTACATGTTGGGAGCGGAAAGAGTGATTGCGATCGATCGCATCCCTGAGCGACTGAAAATGGCGCAAGAGTTTGGCAAGGCCGAAGTGATTAATTACGAAGAAGTAGACGCAGGGGAAGCACTCAAGGAAATGACGGGCGGTCGCGGTCCCGATGCCTGCGTCGATGCCGTCGGCATGGAAGCCCACGGTATGGGTTTAGAAGGATTCTATGACAAAGCCAAGCAGTCTGTGCGACTGGAAACCGATCGCCCCCACGTATTGCGGCAGATGATTGTGTCCTGTGCTAAGGGCGGCACCCTGTCGATTATGGGAGTTTATGCAGGCTTCCTTGACAAGATGCCGATGGGCGCAGCGATGAACAAAGGACTAACCTTCCGCATGGGGCAGATGTTTGGACAAAAGTACATTCCCATGCTGGTCGATCGCGTTCAGAAGGGAGAAATTGATCCCTCCGTTGTGTTTACTCATCATTTACCACTAGAGGAAGCAAAGCAAGGCTACGAGATCTTTAAGCACAAAAAAGATAACTGTATCAAAGTCTTGTTGAAACCCTAACAATTATGACACGTAAGAAAAATGCAGGTGAGCGATGCCACCTGCATTTTTCCTATCTTGCCCCTGCTATCCAGTCTCGCCCTGTGCCTTTAGCAATGACTTTGTCACCAAAGGGATAACCTTTGTGAACCAGCCACCAGTAACCCGCCCAATATATACTTAGCGATCGCTCCATTACCCAAAGTGGCGCAAAAAAACAGATGTTAATTGGGAAAAATGGCTCGGCTCCGCTGCGTCCTTTAAACGCGATGAGGATAGAGGCGATCGCCACTCCCAGTCCATACCCCAACGCTACTTTTGTACCCCAAAGCCACGCCAGCAGAATGCCAACGGGAATGAGTGCTAGAAATAGGGTCGTCTTAAATCGCATGACAAAATCTTCGTAAGCCTGACGAGGGCGTTGTTCCCACCATTTTTGCAGGGTTGGAGGAAGCTTTTGGATAAAGAAGTCTGTGGCGTAACCGATACTTGCTCCTTTTACGACAAAGTGACGCACCATTTCCTCGTTGTCAAACAGCACGTCTCCGTCGTAGTGACCCACTCGCAGCATCGTACTGCGTCTGAAACCACAGGTTCCGGGATAATCGCCGGTTGGTAAGATGCCTCGGTTGAGCAACATTCGAGCTGCTTCTAGCCTTCCCCACCAGGGTAGCGGTTTGAAGTAGTTTTGGGGACGCACCAGTTCATACTGCTCAAGCAAGGCAACCATTCGAGCTACATTTTCGGGTGTGTAGCGAATGTCGTCGTCTCCGACAATGATGCGCTCACAGTCCGTCAGCGCAACCCCAGTGTGGATTCCATTCACCTTTCCATTCAGGTAAGGGTATTGCGGATCAACCGTAACATGGCGACATAACTTGCCCCATACCCGCTCATTTTCTGCAAAAACATTGGGAGGTGAACCATCAACAACTAATACTTCACAACCCGCCTCAGCTAACATCTGAAAGTAGTTAGCAAAGTCCGCTAACTCCGCCATTGATACGCTTACCCTGCGAATTGGCAGGAGGTAAGTGCAACAGGGAATCATATTGGTACTCCTAGCTAATTAAATACTCCTAATTTTTTGCTCCGGAAGATTTCGCGATGGCTCGTTCTGCTCGTTCTGCGGCTCTCACAGAAGAGGCGATCGCTGCCACCGCTCGTCTACTCATTGCTCGCTGCTGGTCATATCCTAAAACTAGTTCCCAAGCCTGTTGAGGACATTGGTTTGCCACAGGTAGGACAACCTTATCCAACATTTGGTAACCATCTTCTGTATGAAGCCGTGTATGTAAATCCCAATAGTTAATTACAACCGATGGGAGCCTGAGACGCTGGGCAGCTACTTGATAGTGAGTAAATGCTGCTGGCACCGCAACCTCCAGATAGAGCAATCCACCTACATACTGGAGAAGATAATTTTTTTCTCGGGTCAGCAGAAAGGCTTGATTGTGCAGAGCAAACACTTCCCACGGAACCACATCAAAATAGGTTTCTGGTTCTGTATCCATACCAAGGGCGGCAAGCATCTTGTTGAAATAAGTAGAATATTGACGGTTTAAAGGGGCAAGGTAATTTTCTTGAAGAAATAACCTTGTGAATTCAGTTGGTATGGAGTGATCTTTACTGGTTGCGTTTAGAGTACGACAAAGATGACTGACTGCGGCTAATCCGTCTATAGAGGCGATCGCCAGCAAGCGTTGATAGCCAGCCTGAGTCATTTGAGTGCGAAAGAAACGATCATTTTCAGCCGAAATAGAATTTGAATCCGCTGCAATTCGCTCATTTAGTGTTTTTTCAACACTCACTTTTTTTAATGCATCAAGCTCAAACTGAGCTAATTCCCACCGTTGCCAAACCTTTTCAATCTGGTTCCGCAAACTGTGTAAGTAAGTGCTGCATTCGTGCGTAAGAAACTGTGAATGATCAGCGTTAAGACGACTAAGCTGAACGTTGATCTGATACAGAATTCTCTGTAAAAATCGATGAGCAAGGTGCGAACCTGGTGTTTTTCTATCTGCTCCTGACAATACAGATGCAAATGCTTTTAGTATCGCTTCAGACACCGTATTTTGAAAGAACTCTACCTGTGAAGATAGAGATAGAACTTGATTAGAATTCTGCTTAAATAGACTGTCTAGATACTTTTCAGCTTGCGCATAGTTTGCAATATCTAATTGATTGCTGCGAGAATATCCTATTTTGGGAGCCTTAAGAGCGGAAACCATAATATTTTGCGGCTTTGCAAACATTCCCTTGAGCATCCAGACGAGTGAAGTAACAGGATAGAGAGTGTTTACACGTTATGTTGATTACCCTTACACTGTACAGTTCACCTTTTTGTTTAATCTAGATCCAAAGGTGGTGTCTTACGCTTATCTATGTTAAGTATGCTTGTGTTCCCGCTCACAAGCTATCTCGAAACACTTTACTCTTATCACCTTAAAAGTCTCTAAGGAAAAGGGCTTCAAGCAAATTTTTAGGGCAGGTTAAAGACTGATTTTGCCGTCAATTTTAGAGAAGTTCCAGCATTAGCTAGCGTTTTGGTTATCGATCGCTGATGTTGTAAAAATACCCTAGCACAGTTACGTCCTGGCATTCCCGAAACAGAGCCGCCCGGATGAGTTCCAGCACCTGTCAGAAACAAGCCTGAAATCGGTGTGGCGTAATTAGCCAGTTCTGGCAACGGACGGAAAAACATCATTTGATCGAAAGTCATATCTAAATGATAGTAGTTGCCCTTCAGCATTCCTAGCCGTTCTTCTAGGTCTGGTGGACTTTCAATGTGGCGCGCAATGATACTGCTCTTAACATTGGGAGCATATTCTGCTAGCTTGTCAAGGACGCGATCGGCGACCTGATTCTTTAGCTCTTCCGTCCAACCCGTACCTTTTATTCCCGTACCTGCCGCTCCAGCAATTTCGTAGGGCACGAAATATTCAATCCACAACGTGTGTTTACCGGGAGGAGCCATTGAGGGGTCAAGCATGGTTGGCACCACCACATACATCGAAGGATCTTCGAGTGGAATCTTACCGACGTTTGGATCAGTGTGAGCAACTTCTACCTGATTAACTGAATCTGCAATTAAAACAGATCCAATCAAGTACTCATCCTGGTGATTGTGATGTTCAAAGCGAGGCGCTTCTGATAAAGCACAGTCAATCTTGAGAATGGCTTCATTGTGGTTGACGATGCGACGAGAGAGGCGATCGCCCAACTGGGCATCAGCAGCTTTGACGTCCGCCTCATCCATTAAATGTAAAAAGGTACGTTTTGCATCCAGACTAGAAATAACACCTTGCTTTGCCCGGTATTCCTGCCCGTTGGCAAGCTGCACCCCTACGGCTCGACCATCATCTACCAGAATTCGCTTAACCTGCTGGTCGGTCAAAATCGTACCGCCCAAGCTTTGCACCAGTCGAATCAACGCCTCTGTTAATGCCCCAGTTCCACCTCTAGGTCGTGCCATGCCAGGGTCATGCCGCAACGACATCATGATCGAGCCAATAGCCATGTTCTTTTGAGAAGGAGGAGTGCTGAGTTCAGCCGCTAGTCGAGCCAGAGGAGCTTTCAGGAACTCTGAATCAAAGTACTCATCAATTACATCCATTGGACTGGTGAACATGGTACGGACCAGATCCAACGTTTTGTTTGGTGAACCAACCAGCGAGAATACGTCTTTAATCTTGCCGATGTCATAGTTACTCAGAATGTTAACAATGGATTTGGGAGGTGCATTAAAAACAGGAGTCAACATCCCAATTACACGTTGCCAAAAGTCAGTAAATTCAGCATACTTCTGAGCATCACGAGCGCTATATCGTGCAATTTCAGCGCATGTTTTTTCAACTGAGCGGTGAGCCAGAAAGTATTTGCCGTCTGGATGCGGACAAAAAACAACCGGATCGCAGAACAGATACTCTAACCCGTATCGATGCAGCTCTAATTCTTGAACAACGGGGCCAAGATGGATAAAGATATGGTCGATCGCACAAGGATTAAACCGAAAACCAGGAGCGTCTTCTGGCAGTAGCTCTTCTGTGGTTGCTCCTCCACCCGGAAACTCTCGTTTTTCCAGCAACAGTACTCGATAACCTGCCTTTAATAAGTAGGCAGCACAAATTAAACCGTTGTGACCTGCCCCAATGACAACAACATCAAATTCCATCTAAACCGTTTCCCCAACCTACTAACCGACGATGTCAATTTAATCGTGATTCCAAACGTAGGTTGTTGGAGCAATGCTGGACCTCTGACTGAAGAGGGAAGTTTGCAATTAGTAACAACTTTATGAGAATCTCAAAGATCTACGTCTTTGGAGAGTTGGTCAAATTCAACTTGCCTGTCGGAATGAAACTAAACACCTTTAAAACTTGTGTTGAACGTAGATCAGGGAAAGCTAGTGGAGAAGACTCTTACCCATCGCCCCATCGTTTTAGCGGGAATAGTCTTGGGTATTGGGCAAGCAGGATTTTTTGACGGCATTGTGTTGCATCAACTGCTGCAATGGCATCACATGTTTAGCAGTGTTGCCACCGATACAACCGTTTCGGGATTAGAGTTAAACACGCTTGGAGATGGGCTGTTTCATCTGGCAGATTGGCTGATTACACTGACAGGAATTTTTTTGCTTTGGCGGGCAGGCAGGCAGGGCAACGTAATTTTTTCCACGCAAACTTTTCTCGGTGCTTTTGTGCTGGGTTTTGGACTATTTAACGTAGTTGAAGGCATCCTCGACCATCAAGTTTTAGGAATTCATCATGTTAAGTCAGGTCCCCATGAGTTGGCTTGGGATATAGGCTTTCTAATCGTTAACGCTGTAATTTTGGCGATCGGTTGGTTGACTTTGCAGTCTGGCAAGCAGAATGCAGAAACGGCTGATTGACTGACAAATCTTCTGATGTAGGTCGCGTGGAGCAGAGCGGAACCCAACTCCTGCTTTAAAGCATGGCTAAAACAGTGGATTAAGCGTAGGTGGGCGAAGCAAAGATTGCTATCAAATTGCCAGTATCAAGATACGCTAGAGGGAGTATTCTCAACTAATCTAACGTTGCATGATTGTATGCATTGGCGATGTCTTAACGCCTGATGAACTAAGCAAAATTACGTCAATGGTTGAAGCAGCTGAGTTTGTCGATGGCAAAACAACAGCAGGTTGGCACGCCAGCCTGGTCAAGCACAACACTCAACTTCCCAAAGACGCACCAGAACTGGATGATATTCGCAAGCTGATTAGCGCAGCGTTGCAGCGCAATCGGTTATTTCAGATGGCGGTGCGTCCAAAGCGAATTCACCCAATGCTGATCAGCCGCTACCAAACTGGTATGGCTTATGGGGTCCACACCGACGATGCATTGATGAATTCTCAACAGCAGTTGATGCGATCGGATGTCTCCTTTACGCTGTTTCTTAACTCACCAGAAGAGTATCAGGGGGGTGAACTGGTAATCGACAGCACTCAAGGCGAACAACCCTACAAACTAGAGGCAGGTGCCATGATCGTTTATCCATCTTCTACACTTCATTGGGTTGAAACGGTCACGAGTGGAGTACGTTTGGCGGCAGTCAGTTGGGTGCAAAGCTTGATCCGTGACCCGCAGGAGCGAGAAATCTTGTTTGACCTGGATACGGCACGGCAGGCATTGTTCAAGCAACAGGGAAAAACGAGAGAGTTTGATTTGCTCTCTAAAACTCATGCGAATTTACTGAGAAAGTGGGTTGAGGTGTGACTTATAGCTGAGTCATACGGGATAGGAGAGAAAAGGGACAAGGCTTTTCCTTGTCCCTTTTTTCTCCTATCCTAAGTCTAGGAAAGTGGACTAAAGCGATCGCAAAAACTGAATCAAGGCAGCACGGTCTTCTGCTGATAGGGTGCGAAAAGACTCTTTTGCGGTAGCGGCTTCGCCCCCGTGCCAAAGAATAGCTTCTTCCAGGGTGCGGGCACGACCGTCATGTAGATAACCCGAATAGGGTAATACAGTTTGCGTCAGTCCAACGCCCCATAAGGGTGGTGTTCGCCACTCATTTCCGTCAGCAAGAAAGTCGGGACGACCATCTGCTAACTTGCTTCCCATATCGTGTAACAACAGGTCGGTGTAGGCATGAATGGTTTGGTTCGTCAAAGCTGGAATTTCGTGTTCGCCTGTGTGTAGCTCAGCCACATGGCAGGAAGCACAGTTCGCAGCAAACAACCGTTCTCCTTGCTGCACCTGTGGACTGTCTAACAGGGTACGAGCAGGAACCGCGATTGTTTGCACGTAGACCGCAGCCGCTTCGAGGATGTCTTGGTTAATATCCTGGGTGTTATCTGTGTCTGGAAACAGGGGATTGGTAACCCCCA
Organism: Oculatella sp. FACHB-28; assembly: GCF_014696015.1. Taxonomy (NCBI): domain Bacteria; kingdom Bacillati; phylum Cyanobacteriota; class Cyanophyceae; order Oculatellales; family Oculatellaceae; genus Oculatella; species Oculatella sp. FACHB-28. Next base: position 109,756 of record NZ_JACJPJ010000082.1, read on the forward strand.
TGTCATTAACGTAGGCGGATGCGGACTGCTGTAGCAAGGTGGGTGTGTTTGCTTTCCAGCCAAATCGCCCCAATGCCTCGGCTTGCTGAACTACATCCCACACTCGATTTGGGCGACCAGAGATGCCGTCGCGATCGCCATCTTCAGGGTCTGCTAACCCTAAAATTTCAGATTCTGGAACCGCTTCTAATAGTCCCGCCCCAAAGACAGGTTGAGGAATTCGGTTGGAAATAGCGACCCCTTCTGGAAAAGGTGTGCCATCCCAGAGGGACAGTTGTATTTGGGGCGATCGCAACGAGTAAGCGGTGCCATCTCCATAGGTGCCCTGCTGTTCTTGCCAGTCTAACTGCACCACCGCTTCTGGTTCATATCCATATACGCCTTGTTCCTGCACCTGAGTACCAATTCCCAGGACGGGTAATATATTTTCTCCTGGTGCTTCGGTTTCCAAGGCATGGAAAGAGCCGGATTCAGGGGGAGCGCCAGAATTCTCGGCTGTCTGCTCAACAGTTAGTTGGCTAAGGCGCACGACTCGCTGCCCTTTTTCTGGCATTCCTCGCCCATTTTTGATGTGGCATCCAGCACAGGATGTGCCGTTGAATAGGGGGCCCAAACCTGGATTGACGTTGGCGGGTGCTGTCACAAACGCCGCTTCAAAAGCCAGATCCCCCACAGCATGGCGGTCAAGCCAATAGGCATCCAGGTTTGGAGCAGGCTGTTCAAAGGCACGAGAAGTGCGATTTTGGATGGTTGTTTCCCCTCCTGCCAAGGGGGGTGATATTTGGGACTGTGCTGGCAGGTGGAGCAGCGTAGAGAGGAAGATTCCGGCGATCGCAGCCACGAATCCCAGAATGAGATGGCGCTGAGGAAAGAGAATAGGGCGTACAGAGAAACTGAGTCTCTGCTTTGAGTGGTGAGATGGCTCTCTGTTATTCCCCTGAATCGATTGTCTTACCATTGCTTCCCTATTTCCTCTCCTCTCATTTCCTACCGTGTAAACACATTACTTGTGATTGGACTCAAACCTCTCATTTCGCCCCTAACTCCGCATTCTGAAGGACTTTTGAGCCGCATCCATAAAGGATTTAAAGTGACTCCAAGTACCTCAGAATGGGGACCTAACGGGGCTGAAAGGACTTATGTTTACACCCTATTCTCTATTTATCACTGTTGCACCAGAGGTAAAACACGCTGTTCAAACGTTTCAAACAGTTCGATGACGCTGGTTTGAGCGGCTTCAATTTGTGGTCGGGCGCTGCGATCGCACAGGGTTTGCTCGATCGGTGCAGGAATTTCTGCTAATGCGGTTGATGCGGTTTCCATCTGCTGACGAATTTGGGCATCCAGGCTGGGATCGATTGCTACAACAAAATCGCTGAGGCTGCGACCATCCGTACCTGCTGCGGGAAATTCTCCCAGATAAGCATTTTTGGCACTGAGCAAATTATTCTGAAAATCTTGCAGAGAGCTTTGGGCAAAGCGTCCCTCTAGCAGGAAGGGGTTTTGGGCTTCTAGCGCTTCGCCAATTTTGACGTTACCTAGTTCGTCCAAAATGCCCATAATGCCTTGAACGATTTCTTCCCCAGCTGCCTGCACGGTGGGGTAAGCGCTGCTGCCTTCACCCGCGTTGACAAACTCACTACGATAAGCGGAATAACCGTCTACGCCTTCTGTCCAACTGCTCAACAGATCATTGGCGGTCTGGTCGAAAACGGGAGCGATCGCCCCCAAATACTCCAGTTCGCGAGGAGTAAATGCCTGCAAAGACTTATCACTTTCGGTGCCAAATAGCAAAAATCCGATGGCATGGAAGCCCTTCTGACTAGTTTGCAAACTGTCAACGTATTCTGGCGTGAGTGTATCTGAGCTATTGAGAACAGCTTGCACATCTGCCTCGTTCAGCGGCCAGTCATCCAACTCTGCATCTAGTCCCAGGGATGCGGCTGGGCCAAAGGCAAATGCTTCACTTTGCTCCCAAGGGGCGCGGGTCGCCAACCATGCTTGACGAGCAGCTTCTAGCGTTGTCTCATCAGGATTGCTGACAAATGCATCAATTGCGGTGGCTAAGTTACCCGAACGCTCTGTCAAAAGCTGGTAGTTGGGGATGATCAGTTGGTCAACAAAATCTGTAATGATTTGGCGATCGCGAAATTGTCTTGCAGGCGGTAAAAATATCCTTGTTACACCCGTTGGTGCACCAGTAGCGCTGCTGCCTTCGCCGCCTTCGCCACCTTCACCACCTTCGGTTTGTCCAGTAGGTACAGCAGCTTCGCCACCTTCACCGCCCTCACCGCCTTCGGCTTGTCCGGTAGGTGCAGCGGCTTCACCACCTTCGCCACCTTCACCGCCTTCGGATTGTCCAGTGGGTGCAGCAGCTTCGCCACCTTCACCACCTTCACCACCTTCACCGCCCTCGCCACCTTGGACTTGCTCAGTTGGTGCGGGTTCTTCACCGCCTTCACCGCCCCCTTCAACGGCTACAGCGGCGCAAGTATTGCTCTGGCTGATTAGCACAGGTGTTTCGCTCAGACTCTCTGAAACTTCAGCATTGGCAGGATCTGCAATGGTAAAGGCGATCGCCCCTGCATGAGCCAGGGCATAGGTACCAATTCCTGTCCAAATTTTTAGCCGTTTCCCCACAGTTTTCTCCTTGCTTTTTTGGAATAAAAATGCATTAATTCCCCAGCTTTTTACCTGGGACGTGTCATAAGCATGAAGTATTGTACCCCTAATTATTGAGATTTCTTCCCAATAAGAAATTAAATTCTCGCGCCAGTTCAGAAGTCTAGTCACTTAAGCTAGAGCAACAGAAGTGAGAGATGCTTCAGAATCTAATCCTAAATCCGTCTCTGGAATAGCAGTAAATACTGTGTAAGCTCTATGAGCGGTTACTTGAGCGGAATACGAAATGTGGCATACAGCAGCAGTGAGGTGTATCGCCGCTATATGCCACGCAATTGAGAATCTCTATATTTAGGATGTAGGGTATCAGAACTCTAAAACAATTTCCTAAAACAGAAAATATCGCTGAGCCATTGGTAAAACAGTAGCGGGTTCACAGGTGAGCAACTCCCCATCAGCTCGAACTTCGTAAGTTTCGGGATCGACTTCCATCTGCGGTAGCGCATCGTTCAGTTTCATATCGCGCTTGGTAAGTTTGCGAATCCCGGAAACAGGAAGGGTGGCTTTTTGTAGCTTCAGGCGTTTGGGAATATCGTTGTCTAAACCCGCTTGAGAAATAAAGGTGAAAGAGGTAGTGGCGATCGCCCCACCAAAACTACCAAACATTGGTCGCATGTGAACAGGCTGTGGCGTAGGAATGCTGGCATTGGCATCGCCCATTTGTGCCCAAGCAATCAAACCTCCTTTGATCACCATCTCTGGTTTTACCCCAAAGAACGCCGGTCGCCACAGACACAAATCGGCGATTTTCCCTTCCTCAACGGAGCCAACATATTCAGCAATGCCATGAGTAATCGCAGGATTGATCGTGTATTTCGCCACGTAGCGCTTGGCACGGAAATTATCGTTGCGATCGGAGTCCTCAGCTAATGCACCTCGCTGCACTTTCATCTTGTGAGCCGTTTGCCAGGTGCGGATCACCACTTCTCCGATCCGCCCCATCGCCTGCGAGTCAGAAGAAATCATGCTGAAAGCACCCAAGTCGTGCAAGATGTCTTCAGCCGCGATCGTTTCTCGTCGAATCCGTGACTCAGCAAACGCCACATCTTCTGGAATGCCGCGATCGAGGTGGTGGCAAACCATCAGCATGTCCAGATGTTCCTCTAAGGTATTGAGGGTATAAGGACGGGTCGGATTGGTGGAAGAGGGCAAAACATTTAACTCACCACAAACCTTAATGATATCTGGAGCATGTCCACCGCCTGCTCCTTCCGTATGGTAGGTGTGGATACAGCGATTTTTGAACGCAGCAACGGTATTTTCGACAAATCCAGACTCATTTAAAGTATCGGTGTGAATTGCGACCTGAATGTCATAGTCATCGGCAACGCTGAGACAGGTGTCGATTGTCGCGGGAGTGGTTCCCCAGTCTTCATGCAGCTTCAAGCCGATTGTGCCAGCGAGTACTTGCTCGGTTAATCCCTTGGGCTGAGAACTGTTGCCTTTGCCAAGCAGTCCAATGTTGACCGGGAACGCGTCGGCAGCTTGCATCATTCGATAAATGTTCCAGGGTCCAGGTGTGCAAGTTGTGGCCGCGCTGCCTGCGGCGGGTCCGGTGCCGCCACCGATCAAGGTTGTTACGCCAGAAGCGATCGCCACCTCAACTTGCTGGGGACAAATCATGTGAATGTGAGAATCGATTCCACCCGCAGTGAGAATTAACCCTTCTCCAGCGATCGCCTCTGTTCCAGGTCCAACGATGATATCGATATTGTCTTGGATGTAAGGATTTCCAGCTTTGCCAATTTTGAAAATCTTGCCGTCTTTAATCCCAATGTCTGCTTTAACAATGCCCCACCAATCCAGGATTAGCGCATTTGTAATGACTGCATCTACCGCTCCATCTGCATTGGAAATGGGAGATTGTCCCATGCCATCCCGAATCACCTTACCGCCGCCAAACTTGACCTCATCACCATAGGTCGTGCGGTCTTCTTCCACCTCAATGATTAACTCGGTGTCAGCTAGACGGATGCGATCGCCTACCGTCGGTCCATAGGTTTCAGCGTAGGCACGGCGATCCATGCGGTAACTCATCGGGGCACTCCTTCACAGCACAACAAGAATGGCAACTCGCCCCAAGTACTATAGAGCAAGTCTGACTAGATATATAGTCAAACAGCCTACAGCAAATTGGGATACATCGCGTTGCTTGGTTGAGCGATCTTTGTCAGAAGACTTAGAGTTACCAGGCAGACGTAGGTTGGGTTGAGGAACGAAACCCAACAAGCGTAAAGATTGTGTTGGGTTTCGCTTTGCTTCACCCAACCTACAAATTTAGGTTAGACGTACTACTACAGTTAATGCTGCATGAGTTGAGCGAGGGTTTCTTTGACTCCAAGTTGATCAAAATTTTGTAAGTGTTTTGCAACCGTTTTGACGAAGTGAGACGACTGGGATAAGTCTCCAAAAATTTCAGTGAGTTCAAACAAAGAGTGAGGATCAGAGCCACCCGTGTTAGCCCGCTGGGTCAACACATCTGCCATTGCATCGTCAATGGGAATGGGGTTGCCCTGCTCATCCTGTCCTTTGAGATAGCGAAACCAGGCGGCGATCGCCAAACTCATGTATTCAACTGCTCCATTCTGGTTCAATGCATCTCGCACCGAACCTAAGAGAAACTTGGGAATCTTGGCGGAACTGTAGAGACACAAACGCGGTAGTTGGTCACGAATTTTTGGGTTGGCAAACCGCTCAATCAAAGTTTTCTTATAATCATCCAGGTCGATGCCAGGAACTGGCTGCAGGGTAGGCGTGACCTCGTTCATCAGGCGATCGACTGCTTGCCGAATCAGTGGATCAGCCATTACGTCATGCACATAGGTGTAACCGACCAATGTGCCGAGACAACCAATCAGCAGATGACTGGCATTCAACAGGCGAATTTTCATCATCTCGTAGGGATGAACATCGTCGGTCATTTGAACGCCAACACTTTCCCAATCAGGTCTTCCGGCACAAAAATTATCTTCGATTACCCACTGTAAAAACGGCTCCGCAACCACTGGAAACCCGTCTTCAATGCCAAACTGAGTTCTCACCATTTCAACGTCGGCAGGAGTCGTTGCAGGTGTAATGCGATCGACCATGTTGTTTGGAAAGGTGACATTCTCAGCAATCCAATGAGCTAATTCTGGGTCTTGCAACTGGGCAAAGGAAATCAGCATTTTTTGAGCAATTTTGCCGTTTCCCTGCAAGTTATCACAGGACAATACGGTGAATGGCTTGTATCCTGCTTGCAAGCGTTGACTGAGGGCAGCGGTCAGAAAACCAAACACCCCAATAGGCTCATTCGGATACTGTACATCGTGCTGAATGGTGGGATGATTGACATCCAGTTCGCCCGTGCCTTCAATGTAGTAATATCCTGCTTCGGTAATGGTGAGTGAGACAATTCGGCATTTTGGATCAACCATTGCGTTAATCACGGCTTGCCGATCGTCCGGAGCAAACAGGTATTTTGTAATTGCACCAATGACGCGGGCGCGATCGCTCTCTGGTGATCGCTCCACCAATGTGTACAAGCAGTTCTGAGACTGAAGCGCATCCCGCATTTTCTTGTCATATTCCAGCAAGCCAATCCCACAAACTCCCCAGTGGCGATCGCTCGTTTGATGTAGATAGTTATCGAGATATAACGCCTGATGAGCGCGGTGGAATCCACCGACCCCAATGTGAACAATGCCATTTGTGACCTGATGGCGATCGTATTTAGGAATTTGAACGGTATCGGGTAAATGGGGTAGAGATTGCTCATTCAGCTTTGTCACTGCTGTGCGATGAGTATTCATATCGTTTACTTACACAGTTTTTCTATTTACGCGGTTTATTCAAACAGTGAGAGGACGTAATTCGGCTCTAGGAATAGTCATTCCCTGAGGGTCAAATAAATGACAGCGATCGCCATTCAGATAAATCGGCACCTGATCGTGGAGTTGCACCGGAGTATCTCCGTCCGTTTTCACAACCATCGTGTCGCCACCAGGTAAGTTGACGTAGGCAAAAGTTTCTCCTCCCAGCCGCTCAACCACTTTGACTTCCCCGTGAATGGTGGCATTGGTGCGATCAAACCGCAGGTGTTCAGGACGAATACCAAGCGTGGGGCGATCGCCCACGGTTAGGTTTCTGGGCTGTACGGGAATAGAAATCGTTTCGCCACCCGGAAGTTTGACCATTGTTGCAGAACTGTTGACATCTGTGACGGTTACCGTCAAGAAGTTCATGCGGGGTGAACCAATAAATCCAGCCACAAACAAGTTATGGGGATGATGATACAGGTCTAAGGGTGAACCTACCTGCTCGATCACGCCACCCTGCAGTACCACAATTTTGTCTGCCAGAGTCATTGCTTCTACCTGATCGTGAGTCACGTAGATCATGGTCGATTTCAAAGTGTCGTGCAGGCTAGCCAACTCAATTCGCATTTGAACCCGCAAGGCTGCATCCAGGTTTGACAAAGGCTCATCAAACAAAAATACTTTTGGATTTCGCACCAGTGCCCGGCCGATCGCCACCCGTTGTCGCTGTCCTCCAGACAATGCTCTGGGCTTGCGATTGAGCAACGGTTCCAACTGCAAAATCCGGGCAACGTCCTGTGCCCGTTCATGCCGTCTTGCTTTGGGCACACCCGCCAAGCGCAGGCTAAATGCCATATTCTCAGCAACGGTCATGTGTGGATACAGCGCATAGGTTTGAAACACCATTGCCAATCCCCGCTTATCGGGCGGCACATCATTCATGCGATCGCTATCAATCAGCAAGTCACCAGACGTAATTTCCTCTAATCCAGCAATCATGCGGAGCAGGGTTGATTTGCCGCATCCAGAGGGACCTACAAACACCACAAACTCACCATCGTTGATATCGAGATCAACTCCTTTGATTACATCAGCGTCGGTATACCGCTTGCGAATATCTCGTAACGTAACGGTTGACATAGAAGACTCCTATTGATGCATTTAACCAGAATCTATTTCACAGCCCCAAAAGTCAGACCCCGAACAAGCTGCCGTTGGCTGAGCCAGCCAAAAATTAGGATGGGAGCGATCGCCAGCGTAGAGGCAGCAGACAACTGTGCCCAAAACAAGCCCTGAGGACTGGAGAAGGACGCGATAAAAGTGGTTAATGGAGCAGCATTAGTGGTGGTTAAATTCAAGCTCCAAAAAGCCTCATTCCAAGACAGAATGATGGCAAGTAGTGCGGTCGATGCAATACCCGGTAACGACAGCGGCATTAACACATGAAACACTTCTTGCTTAGGGGATGCACCATCCATCCGTCCCGCTTCGAGAATATCTTTGGGAACGTCTTTAAAGAAGGTGTAAATCATCCAGACCACGATTGGTAAATTGATCAAGGTGTAAATAATGGTTAATCCAATTCGTGTGTCAAGCAAATTGGAGTCCCGAAATAACAGGTAGATCGGAACCAATACCCCCACAGGCGGCAGCATTTTTGTGGAGAGCATCCACAGCAATGTGCCTTTGGTGCGTTTCGTGGGAAAGAACGCCATTGCGTAAGCAGCAGGAATCGCTAGGATAAGCGCCAACAGCGTAGAGCCAACGGATATGACAATACTGTTCATGGCGAATGAGAAATAATCTGCCCGTTCCTGAATCGTGATGTAATTCTCAAAGGTCGGTTGAAAAAAGAGTTTGGGAGGAAGAGCGATCGCTTCAACTTCAGTTTTGAAGCTAGTGAGAACCATCCAGAAAATTGGAAAAAACAAAAGTGCGGCTGCCAGCCAGCCCAGAACAGTTACAAATAGGTAACGATAGCGTTTTGAGGATGCGGATGACATGAGTTGAATTCCCTCACTAAACGTCTAGATTACGAGCAACAAGACGCATTAAGAAGATCGCCACAATGTTCGCCAGAATGACGGCAATTAAACCTGCGGCAGACGCGCCACCGACATCAAATTCAAACAAGGCTCTGAGATAGATGAAATAGGCGAGGTTTGTTGTTGCTAGTCCAGGACCACCGGAGGTGGTGACGAAAATTTCGGCAAAAATGGTGAGAAAGAATATCATCTCAATCATTGCCAGAACTGCGATCGCCCGTCCCAAGTGAGGCAGGGTGATAAACCGAAAAATTGCCGTTGACTTTGCCCCATCCATGCGAGCGGCTTCTACCTGTTCGTGATCCAAAGATTGAATTGCTGTGAGTAGAATCAACAGGGCAAACGGCAACCATTCCCACGACACGATCAAAATCACCGACAGCATGGGATATTGGGCAAACCAGTCGATCGACCCCAAGCCTAGCGATCGCGTCACAAAGGCGAACAGTCCGTTGACCGGATGCATCAGCATATTTTTCCAGATCAAGGCACTCACTGTTGGCATCACAAAGAAAGGGGCGATCGCCAACAGTCGGGCAATGCTGCGTCCCCAAAATTCTTCGTTGAATAGAACGGCTAAAAGAGTTCCCAGGGCGATCGTAATGACCAGGACAGAACCCACCAGTACCAGCGTATTGAAGATCGAGATCCACAGTGACGAAGTGGAAAGCAACGAAATGTAGTTGTTTAGCCCTACGAAACCAGTATTTGCTGGGTTAAGTAGGTTGTACCGCTGAAGTGAAAACCACAGCGTCATCAACAGCGGCACAATCATCCAGATCAGCAAAACCAAGACAGAAGGTGCAACCAGCGGCAGCGTTGCTACCTGCCGTTTAGAGGTCTTTGTATTGTGAGGCTTAACTGCCAATGTAGAGGACATAGCTTTTAAGAGTTAATGTGGGAATCCCGTAGGGTGCGTCAGGCAGCGCCGTAACGCACCGTTGTAATTGAAGGCATACTTGTTGCGATCGCCTTACATCAGGCGTGATTTGAGCTAACCGAGATGCGTTACGCTGAACGCTAACGCACCCTACCCGATAACGAGAACTAAGCTACGATATGTAACCTGCTCGTTTCATCGTTTCTACTGCATTAGCTTGAGCTTGCTGCAACGCTTGATCCACCGAAACTTGCCCCGTTAGAGCTGCTGCAAGCGTTTGTCCGACCTGGGTTCCAAGCGCTTGGAATTCAGGAATTGCAACAAACTGCACTCCTTTGTAAGGCACCGGGTCAGCGGTTGGTTTGCTAGGGTCAGCAGACTCGATCGAGGTCAACACAATATCAGCAAACGGAGCCGCTTCTTTATACTCTGCCTGCTCATAAGTTGAGCGTCGAGTTCCGGGAGGTGCAGCAACCCAGCCCCGCTCTTGAGCCACTAGTTGCACATAAGGTTTAGAGGTTGCCCATTGGATAAAGGTTTGTGCCGCTTCAGGCGATCGGGTCGAAGCAGGAACCGCCAGCGACCATGCCCACAACCAGTTAGAACCGTTGGGATAGCTTGCGACAGGCGCACGAGCAAAAGCAACCGTATCGGCTACCTGAGATTCATCTGGATCGGCAAGTTTACCCGCAGCAACGGTTGCATCGATCCACATCCCACAATTGCCGGTCGAGAACAGAGCCAAGTTTTCATTAAACCCATTAGAACTGACTCCCGGCGGTCCATACTGGTTAAGAATATCAACGTAGTACGTTAGCGCTTCTCTCCACTGTGGGCTATCCAAAGTAGGCTGCCAGTTTGTATCAAACCATTTGCCGCCAAAGGTATTCACCATTGTGGTAAAGAACGCCGTATTCTCACCCCAACCGGGCTTACCGCGCAAACAAATGCCGTACACGCCATTATCAGGATCATGTACCGCTCCTGCCCATTCTCTCACCTGCTCATAGGTCGGCTGATCGGGCACCGTGATACCTGCTGCGTCAAACAAGTCTTTGCGGTAGTAAAGCATTGAACTTTCCGCATAGAAAGGCAGCGCATAGAGCTTGTCTTCATAGGAAAGTGCATCGCGCACAGGTGGCAGGATGTCTTCTACGTCGTACTCTGCGGGCAAATTCTCAAACGGAAGTAACCAGCCCTGCTCTGCCCAGATAGGTGTTTCGTAGGTGCCAATAGTGAGTACGTCAAACTGACCACCCCGGTTGGCAATGTCGTTGGTGACGCGCTGACGCAGCACGTTTTCCTCTAACACCACCCATTTCAAGCTGATGTTAGGGTTCTCTTCCTCAAACTGTTTTGAAAGATCTTGCATGACCACCATGTCGCTGTTGTTGACTGTGGCGATCGTCAAAGTTGTATTCTCATTTGCCTGCGAACCCGATGCTCCTTCGGAATCCTGTGAACTGGGCGAACAGGCATGGATTTGGACTAGCAGAATTCCTATCAGGAATGCCGCAATCATTTTAGCGAAGCGAAATTGACGCATCGCACGACTCCTTTTTTTATTAAAAATCCAATCACGACAAACTGTGCATGAAACGTCCGCACAACTGAATCTAAATTGGCAGCATTAAGTTGAATGTGGAGGGGCTTTCTTTGTTACAGAAGTTGATATTATGCTCCAATGCTGAGCATTTGCTCAATAATTGAAATCATATCCGTCTCTCGAAGATTACTGAGAAAGAAAGCAACATTTGCAATATTTATTCACAAGGAATTAAAAGATGACGACTCAAGCAACCTATAACTTTTCAGGTAAAGCCATTCTGATCACGGGTGGTGCTGGAGATATTGGGCGAGCAACGGCCCATCGCTTTGCAGCAAATGGGGCAGGTGTGGTACTGGTCGATTTGAATGAAGCAAAGCTGGCAGATGTGGCACAGGAATTAATAAGCTTTGATGTTCCCGTTGTCACGCTGTGCTGTGATGTAACGAGTTCCAGCGATGTGACCCAAGCCTTTACCAAAGCGGCAGCACAATTGAAACAGAGCGATCGCCAAGTTGATTATGTGTTCAACAATGCAGGGTATCAGGGAGTATTCGCTACAACAGATGAATATCCCGAAGATGACTTCCAAAAGGTGATAGAGATTAACGTTCTTGGGGTCTTTCATGTGCTGAAGGCGGCAGCACGACAGATGCGCCAATCAGGTGGGGGAGCGATCGTCAACATGGCGAGTCATGCAGGGGTTTCTGGTCCCCCTAATATGTTGGCCTATGGCACTTCTAAATTTGCAGTCGTGGGGATGACGCAAACGGCTGCAAGGGATTTGGCTCCCTATGGAATTCGGGTGAATTCGCTTGCTCCCGCCTTGATTGGACCTGGGGCAATGTGGACACGACAGACCGAACTACAGGCAGCGGTAGGATCTCAGTACTTTGATGCCGACCCCAAAGTAGTTGAGCAGCAGATGATTAACTCTGTTCCATTGCGACGTTTGGGGCATTTGGAGGAAGTCGCCAATGGGGTCGCTTTTTTGATGAGCCATGAGTCGAGCTATATTACAGGATTCAACTTGGAGGTGACAGGGGGAATATAGGCGATCGCCTCTTGAGCAAAAGCTTCATACTTGTTGATATGCCCAGAACGTAAATCTCTCATTCAGTAGATGTTCTCTCTGAGTTGCTTTAGAAACGTCATAATTTTGGGCATAGACGATATTTTGACGGTGAAAGTGATTGTCTTCTTAGCCCTCCTTTCGATCAACGGCATATGAGAGAACCCTGGACAGAACGGCGCGATCGCAAACTTGACCTGGCAGCTCATGCGGCCTGGCTCTACTACATTGCTGGAAACACTCAAGAAGAGATCGCGACAAAACTCAATGTGTCGCGCCAAGCCGCACAGCGATTGGTTGCCCTGGCGGTGAGTGAGAAGCTGATTAAGTTTCGGCTCGATCATCCCTTGAGTGAGTGCATTGCGCTAGCGGAGTCTCTGCGCGATAAGTTTGGGTTGGCGCTGTGTGAAGTCGTGCCCACTGATGCAGCTAATCAGGATAACCTGACAGGAATTGGAGTGTGTGCAGCCACTCATTTAGAATCCTATCTGGTCAACAAAACGCCGACGATAATCGCCTTTTCGTCAGGTCGGACACTGCGAGCAATGGTTGATCAAATCTCGTCTATGTACCAGCCCCAACACAAAATTGTCTCCATCATTGGCAACATGTCTCAGTATGGGCGAGCGGGACGCTACGAAGTCGTGATTCACTTAGCTGATCGCGTCGGTTCTCAGGTTTACCCAGTTCCAACTCCGGTCGTGGCTACCAGTGTTGAAGAACGAGATCTACTGCAAACGCAGCGATCGTTTATTGCGGTCAAAACATTGGTAGAGCAGGCAAAAGCAACCTATGTTGGTATTGGTCAAATTGCCTGGAATGGCCCGCTGCACAATGATGGATTCATTAATGACAACGAACTCACCGAACTGATTGAACTGGGCGCTACGGGTGAAATTGCTGGATGGGCATACGACCAGCACGGCATTTTGCTGAAACAGGGAACCAACAACCGAGTGGCTGGCGTTCCGCTGGAACAACCGGCAAAGCGGCTAACAATCGGTTTAGCGAATGGCGCTAAAAAAGCCGATGCAATCTTAGCGGCTCTGCGCGGTAAATTGATCACCGGATTGATTACTGACGAAGCCGCCGCTGAAGCAATTCTCAGCAAAATTTGAGCGTGGGAAATATCCCTCGCTCTCTCGTTTGCTCTCTCGTTCCTGGCTTCCAGCCAGCAATGCAGTTCTAGAGGCTCTGCCTCCTACAGCTAGAGGAGGCAGAGCCTCCAGCTTGGCATTTTCAGGTAAAGCCTGGAAACGAGGCAAAGACCGATCGCCATTGCTAACTAACCTCGTTTCATACGGTCGCTTTCCTTGCAGTGGTTTTCGCTTGGGTAAACCACAAATTTCTGTAAGGGCAGTTTGCGTGCCGTTACCTACGGGACTTAACCATTTGATCATTGCTGTAGGTTAGGAAGAGCGATCGCACCTTCTCAAGAGCATCATTGTTTGCAGGAAGAGCCACATTCAGTAGTAGTATGTCGAACTTAAGATGTTGGGTTTCGCTCTGCTCCACCCAACCTACAAATAGCAGAACCGTAGGTTGGGTGAAGCGCAGCGCAACCCAACGTTTTAGACTTGCTGCGCTACTACGAATTCTGCCTGTTATTTAATTTTCATTCCTTAGCGGATAGCTTTAAAGGCTTTGTACAAAGATCGATGCTGCTTAAGTGCTGTGTCATAAACAGAATTTTGTTCAGGTTGAACTCTTGCGCTGCTATCGGGAATTAGTTTAAACACACTTTCTAAATCGGCATAGGCTCCAACCCCTACCATTGCTAGTAGTGCGGCTCCATAGGCGGCTCCTTCTTCGGTTTGGGGCATGACCAGTTCTGTACTGAGAACATCAGCCAGAATTTTGACCCATACTGGCGATCGCCCTCCACCTCCAGTAACCGTAAGTTGATGCACTGATGTGATCGCATTCACGATTTCCAATGCCTCGCGCAAGCCCAACGCTACACCTTCTAACACTGCCCTTACTAAATCTGCCTGTGTATGGGCGAGAGATAGGTTTGCCCAGGCCCCACGGGCATCTGGGTCGAGGTAGGGACTGCGTTCTCCAGATAGGTGTGGCAAAAACAAAACGCCATTTGCCCCCGGTGGAGACTGCTCCGCTAACACCATCAACTCTTTGAAGTCTACTTTGGGAGCAAATGTGTCACGATACCAGCGCAGCGCACCTCCAGCCGCTAAAGTGACTCCCAATAAATGATAGCCACCATCCGCATGACAAAACAGATGCACACGTCCCTCTGGGTCTGGGGTGGGGCGATCGCACGGAACAAAAATTACCCCTGACGTGCCAATACTCAACCCTCCCCGGTTCAAGTTGTTGGATGAGATACCCAGCCCGATCGCAGCAGCGGGATTGTCGCCCCCACCTGCAATTACGGGTAAGCCAGCGGGAAGTCCTATTTGACTGGCAATATCAGGTTTTAAGCGACCTGCGATCGCTGTAGACGCAATGACCTGAGGAAACAAGTTCGGTGAAATCTGTAGTGCATCGAGTAAATCAGTATCCCACTGGCGTTTTGCCAGGTTTAAACAGCCGATACCCGATGCATCAGATGGCTCCGTCACCGATTCTCCAGTTAGTACATAGCCCAGATAATCTTTAGGCAGCAAAATCTGTTGTACCTGAGCATAGGCTTGTGGCTCTTCTGTCCGCAGCCACACTAATTTAGGAAGCTGAAACCCAGTAATGGCAGGATTGCCAGTGCGTTGAATTAATTTCTGTCGGGGAATGATATGTTCAATCTCTTCTACTGCCTTGCCGGTACGCTGGTCATTCCATAAAATTGCCGGACGAATCACATTTCCTGCTGCATCGAGAGGAACCATGCCGTGCATCTGACCGGATAGCCCCAGGGCAATGATTCGATGACTTTCTAGCTGTTGAGCCAGAGTGGACAAGGCAGTTAGGCTGACCGTTACCCAGTCGGATGGATGTTGCTCTGTCCAACCTGGTTTTGGGGTAAGCAATGGATAGCTGCCTACTGCCTGCGCGACTAACCTCCCCTGCAGATCGACGGCGATCGCCCGTACACCCCCTGTCCCTAAATCCAGTCCGATGACGATATCACCCATCTTTTTGTCCTAATTTATGGCTTCTATCAATCTCCCCCACACGTCCATGCTATCAGCGTTCTAATGTCCAACCCAACGCAGTAGCAACTTGACCAGCCAGTTCGAGCGGGTTAAAGGGTTTGGCGATCGCCGCAGTCAGCCCCATTTGTATATAGCGACGACGGTCAGAAGATTGAATCTTTGCCGTCAATAAAATTACGGGAATCGCTTTTGTGGCTGGATTTTCTTGAAGTTTTTGAAAGGTTGCAATGCCATCCATATCAGGCATCATCACATCCAGCAGAATGGCATCCGGTTGCTCAGCTTCGGCTTGATGCAAGCATTCCTGACCAGAGCTGGCAATTAACACTTCCCAACCCGCTACAGTTTCCAGGCATACCTGCGCTACCTCCTGAATATACTGCTCGTTATCCACCACCAAAATCCGTTTTGCTGTCATCATTTCCTCCGAGTCACTGATTTAGGTCTGCTGTTCATAAGGGTGAATCAGAGGGGTGAATTGGAAGAGTGAAATAGAAAGTACTGCCCTCACCTAAAACACTTTCAACCCAGATTTGACCGTCGTGCTGTTGCACAATACTGCGACAGATCGCTAGTCCCAAGCCGGTGCCTTCATGATTGCGCGAGTCGGAGGAGTCTACCTGCTGAAAGCGCTCAAAGATGCTCTCCAGTTTATCTAAAGGAATGCCGCGCCCCTGATCTTTAACGGTGAACAAAACCAGTTCTTGCTGCTGTTGAACGGTTAACCAAACTGTATTTCCAGTTAGAGAAAATTTAATTGCATTGCTGAGTAAATTGGTGAGGGTTTGCACAATCCGGTCGGGGTCAGCCCAAAGTGGGATCGATAAACTGGCAACAGACAACGTTACTTCACCTTTATCAGCCAGGGCTTGTACCACATTCACGGCTTCTGTAATGAGGTCATCAACATTGCAGCATTGTTTCTCCATTTGCACTTGTCCAGATTCAATGCGCTCAATGTCGAGAATGTCATTGATCAAGCGCACCAGGCGATCGGTGCTGTCTACTGCAATGTGCAACATTCGTTTGCCCTGCTGTGAGTCTGCCTTGAGTAGCCCACTGGCAAGCATTCCTAGCGAACCATGAATGGAGGTTAGAGGGGTGCGGAGTTCATGACTCACCACAGAAACAAACTCATTTTTCATCCGATCAATTAGTTTGCGATCGGTAACATCTTGCAGAAACACGGTATAGGATACTTCTCTGTCTAAGTTCAGCTTGGAGATAGAGGCTTCTGCTGGAAATTCGCTACCGTCTTTATGGCGACCAAAAATTTCGCGCCGTTCTCCCATGCGGCGAGACTGCACCTCAGAGTGCCCGAAGTCAGCTACATGGTGGCGGTGTATTTGAGCAGTGCCTAAGGGTAATAGGATGTCGAGCGGCTGCCCGATTACCTCCGCTGCGGAATAGCCAAAGATTCTTTCTGCTCCCTGGTTAAATAAAGTAATATGCTGATTGCGGTCGATGGAAATGATGGCATCTTCTGCAATATCCAAAATTCCAGCAAACCGAGCCTGAGAAACCTCCAGAGCCTCTTGAATACGCTTCCGTTCTTCCAGTTCTGATTGCAATCGCTCATTGACTTGGAGTAGTTCTGCAGTGCGTTCTGCAACTCTCAGTTCTAAATTGTTTTTTTCAATTTGTAAGGCTGTTTCAGCTTGTTTGCGAGGGCTGACATCCCTGGCAGTACCTATCATTCGTACAGGTTCACCCGTTTCACTATAAAAAAATTTGCCTCTGCCCTCAATCCAGTGAGTACTGCCATCGGGCCAGATAACTCGATACGTTTGGTTGTAGTCAGTTTGTTCTTGACGGGCCCGATCGACTGCTTCTGTTAAACTCTCACGGTCTTCTGGATGGAGACAGGCAACAAAGGTTTCATAAGTTCCATCAAACGTACCGGAAGCTAGACCTAGCAAACGTTCATGTTCTTCAGACCAGATCAGTTGGTGAGTTAACAAGTTCCAGTCCCAGGTGCCCATTT
This sequence comes from Oculatella sp. FACHB-28, assembly GCF_014696015.1. NCBI lineage: Bacteria > Bacillati > Cyanobacteriota > Cyanophyceae > Oculatellales > Oculatellaceae > Oculatella > Oculatella sp. FACHB-28. Next base: position 126,872 of record NZ_JACJPJ010000082.1, read on the forward strand.
GAACTGCTTCTAAGGCTAGCCGCAACCGCTGTTCACTCACTTTTAGGGCTTCTTCTACCTGTTGGCGATCGCCCATTTCCCGTTCAAGGTCTTGATTAATGGCTGCCAAACTCGGAAAAACCAGTGCTTTAGGAAGTAAAAAGATGAGGCAAATTGCGGTGTAGAGCGAGACTGCAGCTGTGATTGCTTTGAGCGTCCCTGATAACCAGTAGGTTGGATGCCAGAGCGTCCATACCTCCATTAAATGAGTCGTACCACAGGCAACGATGAAGCTACTAAAGAGCAAAAAGATCCAATTAAAGGGTAAATCTTTTCGTTTGCCTACAAAGTAAATTAGGGCTAGAGGAATTGAATAGTAGGCGATCGCAATCAAAGTATCTGATACGACATGAAGCCAAACCAACTCTGGCTTCCAAAGGTAACAATGCCCGTGGGGAATAAATCTCTCAGCAGTAAAAACTTGCATTAAATCCTGCATAATACCTCTCGAAAGAAGGCTAAATTATAGCCATTGGTGTAGTCTAAGCTACACTCCGGTGATGTGACCATTACCAGTCGTCTTTGCTCATAGAAGTGCTGAATTTGCAGCTTGATACAGTGTGTTTAAACTGTCTCCATTTTCGGGATATTGAGCTACTCCTGCACTAAATGTCAGCCGAGAAGTATCGAGCGATTGGGCTGCCCGTTTAGACGTATTAGAGTTAGGTGTATTAGAGTTAGGCATGCCAGAATCTGCAAAAGACTCTTGCCGCAAGGCGTTTAGCAGATTCTTTAACCGCTGTGCACCGTCTTGCTTGTCTATGCCATACACACCAATCACGAACTCTTTCTCACTCCAACGAGCCACTACATCTTCTGGCTCAAATGAGCGGCGCAACAGTTCTCCAGTTTGGCGTAGTATTTCATTTGCCGGGGAGTGACTTGTCAGGGAGTGATGGGGGCGATCGCCAGCCTGCTCAAATTGCTCTAAACCTAGAACAAATAGGCATAGGGGTTGATTATGCCGTTTTGCCAACCGGAGCAACTTATCCAGCTCTTGAGCTGCCTTTTGCCGAGTTGAAACTTGAGTGAGTGGGTCAGTTTCAGCTAAGTTTTGCAAGAACCGGATTCGTTCTAGACGATTGATGATGCGTGTGACGAGTTCTGGTCCGACAATCGGTTTACTGACAAAGTCATCGGCACCGACCGAAAATACCTGGTTTACAGTGTCAGCATCGGTATGCGCGGTGAGAAACAGAATCGGTAAGCTGCTCCAGCGGGAGTCATTTCGGACGATTTGGCAGAGGTCAATGCCGTTAATTTGCGGCATTTCAATATCTAGAATCAGCAGGCGAGGGGAGGTGGCTTCCAAGGTTTCCCAAAACTGGCGTGGATCGGCAAGGGTTGTGATGTTGAGTCCCCAGGGTTCTAGCAGCGATCGCACAATTGCCAACAGCTTTGGATCATCATCAACCACCATCACGCCCGCTTTTGCTTGATCTGCCTGATGTAGAACCTGGTTGATCGACTCCAGCACTTGTGAAAGCGGCAGCGATTTTTGCAAAAAGGTGCGTCCTCCCAATCGTGCTACCTCCAAGCGCTCCGTTAACTCATTATGTTCGGTGAAAATGATCGCCGGAATGGGAGGAACCTGTTTATTTAAATCAGCCAACAAAGTGAGGCTTTCTGCCATCGTTGGAGAAATGGCTGGATCTAGGAGCACGATATCGGGCGGTTGTAGATGAATCTTATCTCTAGCACGGGTCAAGTTCGCTGCAACTTCGGCCCGAAATCCCCAGGCTGGCGCTTCAGCAATGAGTTGGTTGGCTAAGGGGCGATCGCGATCTACAATCAACAGCAATGGATGCTCGTCTTCGATTGGGGTTTGGGTTGTATCTTCAGTTGTGGAACGCTCAACCTCCTGCCGCAGCAAGCTGACCCACTCTTGCAGATAGGTGACTTCATCCTGGCTCAAGGGCGATTCGGTTTTGAGCGTTTGTTCAATCCATCGGGCTAGTTGCGACCCCTCGGATAAGCCAAATGTGCCTAAAGAACCTGCTAACGTATGAGCTTCCTGCTTGGCTTGTTGCCATAATTCTGAGTCTAATTGCTGCTGCTGTAGCGCGGAAATGGCTGTTTCTAATACCCCAACCTGCTCACCCACCCGCTTCTTAAACCGATACCAGACTTTGCTGACCAGTGCCAGAGTTTGCTGTTGAGTCGGCTGACTAATTTGAGCGAGTGAATTTTGGATAGAAGAATGGAGTGTTTCTGTGTCTCGCTGCTCTTTTGAGTCTGGGTGGCTTTTTTCGACTTGCTGTTTTCCAAGTTTCAGGCGATAGCCGATGCCATAAACTGTTTCGATCAAATCGGGCGGGGCACCTTTTGCTTTTAACTTTTGTCGCAGTCCTTTAATGTGAGTCCTAACGGCTTCGTCACTGGGAATTTCTCCAAATGACCAGAGATTTTCCAAAATTGCCCCACAGCTAAATACACGGCGGCTGTTTCGCAAAAATAGCTCTAGCAGTGCGTATTCTTTAGCTGTGAGCGATACTGGTTTGTCACGATATGTTACCTCACAACTTTTGGGGTCAAGCTGCAAGTCTCCCCACTCCAACACTGATTGGGCGATTCCCTGGTTGCGACGCAGCAAGGCTCGAATTCGGGCGGCTAATTCTTCTGGGTCAAAGGGTTTTACGACGTAATCGTCTGCGCCTGCATCTAAGCCGATCGCCTTGTCTTGGCTACTATTTCGAGCCGTTAGCAGGAGAATAGGCATTTGATGTCCGTGCGATCGCAACTGTTGACATAGGCTAATCCCATCTTGTTTAGGCAGCGTCACGTCTAGCAAAATCAGGTCATAGGCAAAGGCTTCTGTTAAATCCCAGGCTGCTTCACTTGTTGCGACTGTTTCGACCGTATAGTTTTGGTTGGCAAGTGTTGCGACTAGTGCTTCGGCTGTGAGTTTGTCATCTTCTACTACTAAAATCTTCATGAATTTAAAGCGCAACTTTAAAGCGGCGATCGCCCTAGCAACAAAATAGCAAGAATTTCCTAGACTGTTTGAGAACATTGCCTGTATCCTGCTGATTACCGATTTTTGAGCAAGATAGGTAGAAGCATGATGTCAGATATTAGTCGTCGCCGAATCCTGACTACGGGAGCAATTGGGGCAGCTGGATTTGCAGCGGCGATAGCCACTCAAACCGCTCAAGCCAACACCCAAAATCCGCCAGAGCCGCAGGCAAGTGTGAATCCTAATGGTCGCTTTGCGGGTAAAGTCGTCCTGATTACAGGAGCCACATCTGGAATTGGAGAAGCCACCGCTCGCGCCTTTGCTGCTGAAGGTGCTACCGTTCACTTTTGTGGTCGGCGCGAAACCTTAGGAGAGCAGGTGGCTCAAAGTATCCGGGATGGCGGCGGCAATGCCACTTATCAACGAGCTGACGTGCGGGTTGAAGAGGATGTGAAATCTTTTGTTGATACCTGTGTGGAGCAACACGGAAAGATCGACATCGCCTTCAACAATGCTGGAATTGAAAGTTCTCCCAACACCATTGCCGATCGCTCCCTATCTGATTGGATGGACGTCATGATGACCAATGCTACAGGCGTTTTCCTGTCTATGAAGTATGAAATTCCCCACATGGTGCGTCAGGGAGGTGGAGTGATCGTCAATAATGCATCTGTTTCTAGCCATGTCGGCTTTGCCACAATTGCTCCTTACAGTGCCAGTAAACACGCTGTACTCTCACTCACGAAAGTGGCAGCGCTAGAATATGCAGATCAAAACATTCGCATCAATTCAATTGCTCCAGGTGCAGTCGATACCCCCATGCTACGACGTGCTCTAGCTGCATGGAATACTGACTTTGAAACTGTTTCACAAGACTATCCGATTAAGCGAATTGTTATGCCTGAGGAGATTGCGAGAAGCGTTATGTTTCTCAGTTCTGATGATGCAAGCTGCATCACAGGTACAGATTTAGATGCAACAGGCGGTTATCTCACAAAATAACTTACGCAGAACATAACAATGGCTAATGGACAAACCCGCAAAGATTTTCTGAAATTTGGAGCCGTTTCTGCTGCTTCATTATTTCTGGGAAGCCAGAGTTCTTCTAGAGAGGCGATTGCCCAAACTCCATCAACTGATCACCCTAATGTGGTGATCGTGCAGCGCTATTATCAAGCCTATGGGCGCAGTGATTTAGCGGCAGTTCGAGAAATTTTTGCTCCAGATATTACATGGACTATTCCAGGTCATCACCCTCTCGCTGGAACTAAGCGTGGAGTAGATGAAGTACTTGCTTTTTTTGATCAGCTTGCCAAAGCACAGTTTAGAGCAGAGGTGCTTTTTCTTGGGGGTAACGATAATTATGTTGTAGATGTACATCGCGGTTGGAGTAATTTGGAACAAGGCGAAAATATTGATGAGCTATGGTCGCTGCTATTCCGGATTGAAAATAGCCGCATTGCAGAAGCCATCAATTTTCCTGGAAACCAACACGTGGCTGACGCATTTTTCTGGAAGACCTATGATCTGAAGCCCATCCCAGACCGATTAGTGTAGTAGAGGATCTTTTTTGTGCAATACACCACACTTGGAAAAACAGGTTTAGTTGTTTCACGCCTTTCCTTTGGCGCAATGACTTTTGGCGAAGGTCAACTTGTGCCTGGAGTGACCAACGATATTGACCAGATGGCAGCAGATCAAATGATCGGACGAGTTCTGGAGGCTGGAATTAACCTGTTTGATACGGCGGATGCTTACACCAATGGACAATCTGAAGTTATCCTCGGCAAAGCCCTGGCAAATCACCGAGATGAGGTAATCATTGCCACTAAAGCGGGCTTTCGAGTAGGTAACGCGATTACTGATACAGGTTCTTCCTATCGTCACATCATGGTGGCAGCCGAAGCCAGCCTAAAACGGCTAAACACAGACTATATTGACCTCTACCAGCTTCACATTCCTGACCCGATTACCCCCTTAGAGGAAACCTTACGCGCTCTAGAGGACTTGGTGCGGCAGGGTAAGGTGCGCTATATCGGCTACTCCAACTTCCCATCGTGGAAAGCGGCCAAGATGGTAGGAATTCAGAAACAGTACAACTATGCTCCATTTGTTGTGGCTCAGATGTATTACTCACTGTTGGGACGTGATTTGGAGTATGAAGTGGTTCCCTTTGTGGAAGATGCGGGAATTGGCGTGTTGGTCTGGAGTCCCTTAGCAGGTGGCTTTTTGAGCGGTAAATACACTCGCGACAATCCAAACCCGGAGGGAGGAAGGTTAAATGAGTTTAAACTTCCCCCGATTGATGTGGAACAGGGCTATGACGTGGTGGACGTGACTCGCCAAATTGCTCAGGAACATGGGGCTTCCCCGGCACAGGTGGCGATCGCCTGGATTCTCACTAAACCTTTCATCTCCTCAATCATTGTTGGCGCAAACAAAATGCACCAGCTTGAGGACAACCTGAAAGCCGCAGATCTTACCCTCTCCACCACAGAGATTGAGCAACTTGATCAGCTAACCGCTCCTCGTCCTGTTTATCCAGGATGGATGCAGCCATTAGGATGGGATGCCAAGGTGAAATCGGCTTTGGATGGTTCAGATAGTCATTAACCTAAATTTCATACCAAATCTGTCTGTGGAGTAGCGACATCGGTAGGGGCGAAGCATTCGGTTACAATCCTTGCAACTGAAGCACAATTCTTTTGCCGAATGCTTCGCCCCTACACAAAGATAGTGTCTCTTTACGAAACAGATTCCGTATTAGAATCGGGTCTCGTATTCCAAAATGACTCGACTGTCGTCATCCAAATTAGTAGAGCCACGCAGCAAGAATTCGTCACTCAGGCGATAGCGCAGACCAAACTGAGTGGGTTCTTGAGCAGTGAGGATTCGCAGCACTGAGGCAGAGAGGTCGCCGGTGATGTTGACTCCTAGCTCGGCAGCAAGACCAAAGGTAGATTCGTTCTCCTCAGAAGTAAGCGTCGTGGGGAAGAGGCGGAAGTCACTCAGACCCAACGCGTCGCTAACCAGGTTTTGTACGTTGGTGAGCAGGGCTGAACCAGCCAGGTTGGCGATCGCCAAAGTCGTATCTCCTCGGCCCAGCGTATCAACAAAGCCGCCACCGATCAGGGCAATGATTTCGTTCTCACTGCGGGAGGGGCTGCTGGTTAGCTCCAGGTTGTCAAACAGTTGGCTGGCAGGGCCAACAACCGAGGCTTCAATTTGTACCGTTTCTACTGCACCAAAGGTGGTAACTGAGCTAGTATCGGCAATCTCGGAGCTGACAAAGGGGGAGGTGGTGGTGATGGGGGTTCGGGTAACTTCTGGGACAGAAGCCACCAGTCGCACATCCAGGAATGGGTCGAGCCCTCGGCTGGGTTCAAAGGTTGCCGTCTGCTCATAGCCTCGTGCCAGGTTGAACTGAGTGGTAAACAGGTTGACCTGACCGCTTCGCAGGTTAATCGTGCCGTCGGGCCGCAGGTCATCCAGGGTGCCGTCGATGTTTAGCTCTCCGGTGGCGACAAAGTTGAGCAGCGGTTCACGGGTGATGAGCAGGCGATCGCCTAGCACAATTCGCAGGTCATCTAGACGGGGAGGGGAGGTAAAGCCTTCTTCAGCAGGTTCTTCTGTGACGACAGGGGGTGCGGCAGCATCTTCACCACTGCCTGCCAGAGAGACGCGACCGTTTGCCAGCCGAATTTCACCGCCAATGACCGGGGCGATCGCCGAACCCCTCACCGTCACCTGACCATCCACGCCACCGTTATAAAGTCCTTTGAAATTAAGCGCTAGTTGGTCAAGCGTCACCACTAGCGGATTGGCTGGAGTGGTTGTTCCCGGTATAAGTTCTGTATCAAACGGATTGAAAATAGGAATGATCCCCTGAGCCGTCACCTGACCGTTGCTCAACTGCCCCTGAAGCGAGGCAACCTGAATGCGGCTACCGTTAAACTCTACCCTGCCTCTAACGTCAGTGAGTGGGTCAGGCAGCGCTCTAGCCGAAAAAGTCGCGCCATCAAACTCAGCAATGCCAGTGGCGATCGGCTCTTTCAAGGTGCCGTCTACTTCCAGGCTGACAAAGCCTTCCCCACCTTCCCAGGCGACCTGGTCGGTAAACAGATTCAACAGCGCCAGTCCTTCATCTCGCACATCGACATCTAGCCGGATGCTCTTGTCGTCTGATTCTACGTCCATGAACGGCAGCGCATAGGGAATGCTGCCTGCGATCGTCAAAGGTTCTGGCTCTGACACTACCACTCGACCGTCAAAGTTGAGTCGCGCATCGTTGTAGCCAAACACCGTTCGCGCTTCTTGCACAGGCGTGTCGTTGATACTTCCGTTATTCAGGCTAAATTCACCCAATACTTGAGGGTTGCCCAAACTGCCAGCCAGCGTTGCAGTTGCGTCTAACCCACCCTCTACATCAACCGGAACCTCAAACAAATCGCGCAGTGCCTCAACCGGAATATTCTCAGCCCGCAACTGACCGGACTGCTGTTCGCCGCCGACCTGTCCTGAGAAGGCTAGCAGCGCTTCATCGGATTCTAATCGCAGGGGCAATAGGGTGAGAACGCCTTCCGCAAAGGTGCCATCGACAATGACGCGATCGATGTCGTAGTTTTCCCAGGTCCAGCCTTCGCCCAATAGGTTAAAGTCCAGCGCTACGCCTGTTTGGGGTGAGCCGGAAAGATTGAGCTCAGCCGTAAAGGTGCCTTCCAGTTCTGAGAGGTCAGGCAAGATTGAGGCTTCTTCCCGCTGCTCAATTTGCTGATCCCGCAGGGCCACAATTTCTGAAAATCGGCGCAGTTGGGTAATCAGCGGTTCATCTGGAACGCTAATCGGAATCGGTGCAACGGCGGAGGCATTGCCATAGGTGGGTGGCGCGATGCCCCTGGAAAAGTCCGCCAGTTCAAAGATTTGCAGAGTTTCGAGAATGTCCTGGACCGTGCCCTGGTCGGCAATAATCTGCCCCTCAAACTGAGAACCGGCATTCTGGTCAACATTGCCCGTAATCAGGTAACGACTGCCACCGCGCAGCAGTTCACCACCTGTCAGGCTGGCTACCCCATTGGCGTAGTGAATTCGTCCGGCAAAGGAATCGGCTCTGAGATAGCCCAAAGCCGGACGGGCGATCGCCACTTCACCCACAGTTGCATAAGTATTCAGGTTAATATCCAGATTGCCCGTCAGTTCGCCACCCACTTCTCCTAGCCCAACAGTGGCGGCTGGTGTGAGGTTGAGAATTTCTAGCGGGAATCTTTCCAGATTTGCCAGGAGGCGATCGCCCTCCCGTCTACCCTGGGCGATCGCCTGATCGCGCTGCACAAAGAAGGAGATTGGGCGATTGTTGCCATCTAGCGCTACTGCAATCCGATCCTGGTTGCCCCTCAGGTCGAGCCGTAACCCTTGCCCCCCGGCATAGCGAACATCGCCAGAGAGCACCGGATCAAAGGCGACGCCATTTAGCACGAAATTATTCAGCCCGGTTCTTCCGACCACGTTGAGCGCAGCGGGAGTGCCCGTGATGCGTCCGGCAAAGTCAGCTAGTCCTGCAACCTGGATGTTTTGCGGAGTTTGTACAGGCAGCGCTGCCAGGTTGTAGTCCTGAAGCTGCACGTTCAGGTCGATGTTAGAAACCGCAGGCGCACCTGCACCCTGGAGCCGTGCAGCAATAAAGCCATTGGCGCTAAAGCCAGGACCGGTCGCCTGACGAATCTGGAGCCGTTCCCCGTTCCAGGCGATCGCACTAGTGATGGGACGATTGAGCGGTCCAAGTCCTTCTGAAAAGTTGACCTGACCCTCTGCCCGAACGCCTGCCGGATTTAGTGCATCCAGGCTGCCCGACAGCGTCAAGTTGCCGCTAAATAGCCCCTGCAACTGGTCAGAGAACTGGCTTAACCGAATGCCTGCCCCTCTCACCGCCGCCTGCCAGCGTCCCTCAGAAACGGAGCCAGTGCCCGTGACCGTCCCGCCTGCTACCTGAAGCACGGTATCTCTAAACTGAAGTCCGCCACCCGCATACAAAATTTCGCCCTGACCGGGATAGGTTGCACCAGGGGCACGCCAATCGATCACCACCTGAAAATCTCCTAGCGGTCCAAAGACCTGCACATCAGCGCCAACTGTCCCAACCGTAAAGTTGGAAGAAGTTGCGCCATAGGAACGAGCGAGTGCATCTCCCGGCAAATCTCTGCCTTCAAAATCAAACACCAGTCCGCCATTGTCGCCAAAGGCAATTTCGCCATTGCCACTGACCGAGCCGCCATCGGCAGGAGTCGCCTGAATTTGAGTGAAGGTCAGTGCTTGAGGTGTGACGCTAAATTCGGCACGGACTGCTGATAGGTCAACTCGGTCAACCCTAGCGACCGTCCGATTGACGGCAACGCCATTCAGTTGCGGCTTGTCAATCGGGCCGACGAGGTTAAGGTCAGCTCTGAAATTGCCTGAAGTGGCGATCGGAAACTCTAAATCAAAGGTTTCCAGTACGTCCTTAGCGCTAGCTGACTCTACCTGAGCGGTAATGTCATAGCCCTCCTGAGTGTGCAAACTGCCGCCGACTCGCGCCGGAATTTGCCCATACAGCGTTTCAATGTCCTCCAGCGCCACTCGCTGTCCCTCAAACCGCAGTCCCCCGTCCGCTTCGCTGAATTGGTTGGGAACGCCAGGAATCTCCATTGTCACGTCGCGAAATCGAGCTGCCCCAAATAGCTCAATCGGTTGGTCTGCCCGAAACTGAACTTTTAAATTGCCGCCCAGGCGTCCTGCCCGAAACCGCAAGGGCAAGGGCAAGAGCGCCCCAACATCGGTGGCTAATAGCTCCTGACCCTGCACCACTAAATTGGTTGCCTGATCTGGCACCAGCGTTTCACCATCAAGCTGGAGTGTACCGCCGGAGGCAATTTGTCCGGTTAGCTCATAGGCAATGCGATCGTTGTTGTCATAAAAGCTGGCAACCCCGTTCAGATTCTCAACCGTTACCAAAGTTGGAGTGGTAACCGCTTCTTCCGCAGCCTGCTCATCTCTGGCAGTGTCACGTGTTGCAGCGTCGTTATCCGAACCCTCGGCGGCTTCAACTTCTTCTTCGATCTCTGGTTCAACAATTTCAGGCTCAGGCGCTAGCACCAGCTTGGCGTTTTGCCAGCGAATCGTTTCTAGCTCGGTTTTGAGTCCCCCTTCGCCTTCCTGGGTCCGAATCTGGGTACCAATCCAGCGACCGTCCGGTGCAGAGTCTACATAGACATCGGGACGGATCAGGGTAATGTTTAGCCCTAGCCTGCGGTCTAACAGCACGGGAAGCAGACTAAAGCCAACATCGACTGCCTCTACCGAAATCTGATCTGCATCAGTTTCGGTAGGGGGCATAGAGGACGGTCCAAAGCGAATTCCGTTGAACGAAACGCTCTCGACCTCTCCTAAATCGACCGGACGATTGAGCGTCTGGGTGAGATTTTGCTCGACCAGGGGAGACAGTCGCTCTTGAATAAAAATCCAGACCCACCATGCCCCGACTGCCCCACCGACAACGGCAATGCTGCTGAACAATAAGGTCGTGCGAAACAAGAACCTCCTCAAACGACGATTTCTTCTAGGTGGAGTCGGTTCTGGAGTGGGTTGTGGAGTGGGTTCAGGTTCATGACCTGAATTCGGCGAATTCGTCATGTCGTTCTTGGGGGATGACCAGGTGTCTAAGACTCAAGGGTTGATGGCGAAAAAGGCTGCATCGCTGACGGGCAAACGGGCAATAAAACCTAGTGCTGAGAAATACAGGGGAACTTTACAGACTCAACCAGAATGCTGCCAAAGACAGAATAACGGAGGAGCCAACTATTTCCACAGATCAGGTTGTACTTTTTCAGGAAGTTATTTGCGTCGTTCGGAATGAAGCTGCACCGAGTTGAAGCATCCCTGCTTGAAGTCATGCAGTCTTGGTAGAGGGCTTGAGAGGAGCTGAGAGGTAAACAAGATCCTCTGTAAGGGTGTAGCATTCGGCAGGTCAATCCTAGAGAGCCGGGATTCCTTGCCCGAATGTCTATGACCCCTACGTATTCTTGAGCTCAAGGTTGGACTTCTTAAACGTTCCTTAAACGAGTGGATCTATATAGGTATCGCCAAATTAAGTTGCATTTTGGGGAAGAGAAGTTGTTTTTCTGAATCTCAGAATTGCGGGCTGAAGAACCTGCGTAGGCTGGGTTGAAGAATGAAACCCAAGGTTCCAGGGATGTTGGGTTTTGCAAAACTCTACCCAACCTACAAATTTCTGAATCTAATTTGAGGAGCGATCGCTCAATCAGTCACGATTTACGGTAGATTAAGCCAGCAGTACGAACATTGAGACAGGCATCTTAGACGTTGAGACGTGTATCTTAACAGGTCTGCAAGTCCTAATTTGCTACGTTTCTAAACCAGAAACAACTGATCCCCACTTGATGGACGAACATAGATAAACGAATGAAATCTTGGCTCAGAAGTTTCAAATTCAGTTAGTTCTAACCAAGCTTAAAGATCTATGCAAGTTTTTGTGTTACTTTACAACGCCGGAACAGAAAACGAAGGCATCCACACGCTAAAGATTGGCGATCGCAATGTCGTTCTCATGTTTGAGACGGAGGACGATGCCACCCGCTACGCCATGATGCTAGAGGCGCAGGACTTTGGCAGTCCCGATGTGGAAGGTCTAGAGGCTGAAGAAGTCGAAGAGTTTTGCCAGAGCGCCGGGTACGAATCTAAACTGGTGCCCGACGGCTCGCTCGCCGTTCCCCCCGAAACCAATGTAGACAGCCCCGACTGGCGACCTGAGGCGGACCCTCCCGAATTCTCTGAGCCGGGAACGAGCGCCTCTGAGAAGCCAGAATTCTCCAATTCTGAACTAGACCGAATTCGCCGTCAGCTAGAAGGACTGCTGTAGTTCATGCAGGAATCTGTGCCGGACATTGAACCGACCCACGAGCGGGGGCACTTGCTGACCGAGCAAAGCAACCCTAATAGCCAAAATCTTGACCAGCTTAGCAGCCTGGAGCTAGTCGATCTGTTTAACCGGGAAGATGCCCAGGTGATTGAGGCGATCGCCGCTGCCCGTGAACCCCTGGCGGCTGCCATCGACCACACCGCTGAAGCATTACGTCAGGGTGGAAGGCTGTTTTACATCGGTGCAGGCACCAGCGGTCGACTGGGCGTGTTGGATGCCGCAGAGTGCCCTCCTACTTTTTGCACCCCGCCAGAGCTAGTGCAGGGGATTATTGCAGGTGGTGCAGGGGCACTCGTTCGCAGTTCCGAAGGGCTAGAGGATCTTGCAGAAGATGGCGCAGCGGCGATCGCCCATCACCAAATTCACGACCTGGATGTCGTTGTCGGCATCACCGCTGGCGGCACCACCCCTTACGTGCATGGCGCACTGCAAGCCGCCCGTCAGCGCGGAGCCACCACCATCTTCATCGCCTGTGTGCCCGCTGAGCAGGTCAGCGCTGGGGTAGACATCGACATTCGCCTGCTGGTCGGCGCTGAAATTTTGGCTGGCTCCACTCGACTCAAAGCTGGAACTGTCACCAAACTCGCCCTCAATACCCTCTCAACCGGAGTTATGGTGAAGCTGGGCAAAGTCTACGGCAATCGCATGGTTGATGTCGCTGTCACCAATCGCAAGCTGCACGACCGAGCGATGCGAATGATCCAAGACCTGACCGGTTTGAACCGCGAAGCCGCCGCCGTCCTGCTAGAGAAGAGCGATCGCCGCGTCAAGCTAGCCCTACTGATGCATTGGGCAGGGGTGAGTGCGGAAGAGGGCGATCGGCTGTTGGCAGACCATCAGGGGAACTTGCGTCAGGCATTGCAGAGTAAGGCGGTCTAGGTCACGCCTTCTTTAACGGGATTCTGGAGGTTCAGGAAACAACGTAGGGGCGCAGCATTCGGCAGATAACCTTTGCGATCGCCCCAAATTTTTGCCCGAATGCTACGCCCTTCTAGAAAATCCTGCTCCTGAGTAGTTTTGTATAGCTCCTGAATCATTCCGCACTGCTCCTGAGTAGTTTTGCACTGCTCCTGAGTAGTTTTGCACTGCTCCTGAGTAGTTTTGCATTGCTCCTGAATCATTCCGCACTGCTCCTGAGTAGTTTTGTATAGCTCCTGAGTAGTTTTGTATAGCTCCTGAATCATTCCGCACTGCTCCTGAATGATTTTGCACTGCTCCTGAATCAATGCCCGTCGATAGCGGGTGATGCAACGTACAGACTAAACCTTCCGCGCGGAATGGCAAAGACTTAACAACCCTGTAATACAACGTGAGTTCGGGTTAAGCTAAACGCTGCAAGGTTTGGTATAAAAGGCTTTAGGCAAAGGGTATTGCTGTAGGCTCTTCTCAATAAGGTTGTTTATTGAGAAAAATTGCATCTGTGGACCTTGCTGACAATAGCTTGATTCACTGCAACGAAATGAGGTACGAAAAATCAGGGGTTCTGACGATTTCTTATCCCGAACTCACGTTAATACAGAATCGACTTCGTAACGAGGCATTGTCCTTGTGTACGGGCGAAGCGTTCGGCAGGGAAATTGTGATCGAGCTGCAAGCTCTGTGTCCAAACGCTTCGCCCCTACCTCCGATCGCCCCAGTAAAACTAGCTTGAGGAGCGATCGCGCAACACCAGCACCATAAAAACAATTCCAGTCAAAGCAACAGAAACCGCTAGAGCAGTTAGCAGAGAGAGCGACGGTAAGGCATCCATAGGGGCGATAGGGGCGATCGTTCTTCTAGGTACAGCACTTGCATTCTAAAGCCCAAGTCCTCAAACTCACTTGTGGCATTGCTGAACGTAGATATCACTCACCAAGTATTCATTCCAACTGTAGGGGCGTTTCGCGAAACGCCCCTACAAGATCCATGCATCAAATCAGCAATGCCTGCTCGTCCTACCTTTAAGCTCGTAGCATCTGCGCCTCAATCGCCTCCCATACTGCCGTAGATACCCGAACGGCAGACTGCCTGCACTCCACCAGGAGAAGATTAGCATTCAGGTAGGTGGTGAGTGTCTCTACCTCTGCTTCGGACAAATTGACTAGCTCTGGATTGAGATGTAGAGCATCGAACCAGAGCTTCTGAATGTCTTTAGCCAAGTTAAGGGCTTCTTCTCCGGACAGCTTTCGGTTTGAGAACCGCGCTCTCAAAACCTCTAATTTAGCGACTAAGCTTTTAAAGTTCACATTCTTGAAGATTTTGGCGAGGTTGAGGGCGCGGGCGAGGTCGAGGTCGAGGGTACGGTCGAGGTTGAGGTCGAGGTTGAGGTCGCGGTCGAGGTTGAGGTCGTGGTCAAGGTCGAGGGCGAGGGCGCGGTCGAGGTTGAGGGCGAGGGCGAAGGCGCGGTCGAGGTTGAGGGCGCGGGCGAGTCCGAGGGCGCGGGCGCGGGCGCGGGCGCGGGCGCGAGTGAAATAAATTGCAGCAGCACGTTTAGCAACAGGGTCATAATTTCCTTCTGAACCAGTTGTTATCCAGTCAGCCCAACGCAGTAACTCTTGCAGCTTCGGGGTGAGGTAAGTTTGAGCCTGTTGCTGCATTTTCACCAGTAAGTCATCTGCTTTTTTCAATCCAGCTAGCAGCAGAAATACTTCTCGCCAGCGCTCATCACTCAAATAATCGACCACCAGTTGTTCAACCTGGCGATGGTCTTCCACAATATGTTGAGCCGTCAAAAACTCCTGAAGTGTCAGATGCGAAAACGAGTAAATTCCCTCTGCTCGCTCTACCAGCACCCCATGCTGAACCTCAATTGACCTGAGTACCGCTGCCCCATCAATAAACTTCTCATCCGGCAACATGTCCTTGAGCGATCGCTCAATCTGCTCCACCACTTCCCGCTTCGAGAGAAACAAACGGTCTTCCTTAAACGCTTCGTAAGCGATCTCCGACAGCATCAACTCCTTGCGCTTAGTGTCTAACCCTTTGTAAAAACTGTCTCGCGGCAGTTCCTTCTCAGCCGCCCATTCCTCTAGCAGCACCCGCAGCGCTCGTTCATAGAGAGTGGCGCGATTCGTTGGAAACTGTCCTGCCCGTTGATACAGCAGACAGGCTAGAGTCAGCAGCAGCGGCGTATGTGTTAGCTCCTTTGCGGCGGCATACTCAGCACTGGTTAACTTCTCCCAGCATTCCTGCCCTAGCTTTGGCTGACTGTGAAACCAGTTGGCGATAAAAGCTTGAATCTGGTCATCATCAAAGTCTGCGATCGCCACATCTGTAAACCGCCGAAAGTTGTGACGATAAGCTGCAACCCGACACGACGCAATGAAACGGTTTTTGTCATGAAGGTCTACAAAGTCCTGAATCTTGGTAATCGCATCGCTCATGCGATCGGTGGGCACTTCATCCAGCCCATCTAGCAAAATCAGCAGTCTGCCCTGCTCTAGCATCGTGTTGGTAAACCGCTCATGGTCGGGGAAGCCGCAGGTGGCGAACTCGTGGGCGATCGCACTCTGAATATCGATCTCCCCAGCCCGAAACAGCTTCAGTTCCACAAAGACAGGCAGACAAGCATGATGAAATCCTTCTTTCCGCCTTCCCTTCAGGGCTTCCAGCCCCATTTTTCTCAGGAAAGTTGATTTCCCCATTCCTGGCCCACCCAGCACCATCAGGTATTGCTTCTGATTCGCGATGGTTAACCCTGGCTGCTTCGACGGCTCCCTGACCCCAAACTGTCGCCGCTTGCTTTCCCGATACGCCTGCTCTAAACCTTCAATTGATTCATATCCGCGCAGCGTCGCGTTATCCAAACACTGCACCGCCACATAAACCGACCCCAGCGGAATTGGCTCCCGCATTCCCAGCACCTTCAAGATGCCGTGTCGCTCAGTGTAGCTGCGAACATATTGCTGCGAGGCTCTAAAAATTAACTGCTTGACAGGTTTATCGATCGGGATGTTTGCCATTTCCCATCCCGCTTTGATCACCAGTCCTGTCAGACCTTTGGCAGCTTCCAGCAAGAAGGGTTCAAGTCCTGTCATGAAGGCACCTGTGGAGTAAGCAACCAGCCATTTTTAGGCACAGCTTAGCAAATAGAGAATTTGTAGGTTGGGTGAAGCAAAGCGGAACCCAACACAACCTTTGCACTTGTTGGGTTTCGTTCCTCTACCCAACCTACACTGCTACACGACCCATGTAAAAACGGCTGTGAGGGAAGAAGGGGGAATTTGTAGTAAAACCGTAGATTGGGTGGAGCAGAGCGTAACCCAACACCTTAAGCTTGCTGTAACAGTAGGATGCGTCTAATCCCCACCCCTGTTGCCCCAAAATCTCAAGTTTTGTAAACCGTTTACTGCAAAACAACCCTCAGCATTCAGCCTCTAATCCCAACCGAAAGCTTTGTTAACACAGTGGTTACAGCAATCTTCCACTGCTGACCAAGATCGCTTATCCTAGCTCCATCCGTTGAACTACGGTGGGTGGCTTGCTAGGTTTAGGGTAAGGCAAGCGTGACATCTCCATTGGCTTGTCCTGCTTTGGCTCTGTCTTATAGAACAGAGAAAATTTAACGATGGTCACTGTTTTAATTCTGTTAATTGCTTTAGGGGTATTGGGTTGGGGCTTCTACCGAGCTAGGCCGTTTGGCAAGCTGGGTATTTTGGCGTGGCTTCAGTCCGTAGTGCTGATGGCTCCCTGGCTGGTGTTTTTTGGTCTGTTTGCAGCAGGAATTTACCTGAATTTGGCGGGTGTGCTGCTGCTGCTTGTGGTTTCTATTGGGCTGTACATTTTTCTAGGAGGTCGGTTGAGGGAAGCGGGGCAAGATCTCGCTGCCTTAAAAAACTTTTCTGCCGTTACAGATGCCCCACCCTCCAGTGAGGCAGATCCGGCTACGACAGGGGCTAACCCCGATAATCAAGCTGATGCTGCACCTGTAGAGAAAAAGGCAGAACCCGTTGCCGCTGTGCGTGAAGATGCTATGGCGATTCCGGCGGATGACCTCAAAGCCATTCAGGGGATCTTTGGTTCGGATACGTTCTTTGCGACCGAGACGATCCCTTATCAGAATGGAGCGATCTTTAAGGGCAATCTGCGTGGTGAAGTGGAGTCGAGCTATAGTCACCTGTCAGCAGTTTTGAAGGAAAGAGTGGGCGATCGCTACCGTCTATTCTTTGTCGAAGGCCCTGACGGCAAGCCAGTCGTCGTCATCCTGCCCAGCACTAACGATCCCAAGCCAACTACTCTAGTGCAGTGGAACATTGCATTGATTCTGCTATTAGCAACGATCGCCACCAGTTTAGAAACGGCTGGTTTGCTGCTGGGCTTTGACCTGTCAATGGAGCTAGGTCGAGTTCGAGAAGTTTTACCGATTGCCAGCGGCATTCTCATAGTCCTGGCAGTTAACGAAATTGGGCGGCGAATCAGCGCTCGTTACCATCAGGCACGAATCAGCCCTCCCTATTTCATCCCCACCTGGCAAATTGGCTCCTTTGGAGCGCTCACCCGATTTGAGTCAAACTTGCCAAACCGCAGCGTGCTATTTGACATAGCCTTTGTCGGACCGGCCGCCGCTGGAATAATTTCGCTCGGTATGCTAATCATCGGGTTATTATTATCCCATCAGGGGAGTCAGTTCCAAATTCCAGCAGAGTTTTTTCAAGGTTCGATTTTAGTTGGGACGCTGGCACGGGTTGTGTTAGGATCTGCTCTTCAACAGCCCCTGGTAGACATTCATCCACTCACTGTGATCGGCTGGCTAGGGTTAGTCATCACAGCTATCAACCTGATGCCTGCTGGACAGTTGGACGGTGGAAGGATTGTTCTTTCTATCTATGGTCGTAAAGTTGCCAGACGCACTACAATCGCGACTTTGATTGTACTGGGTTTGGCATCTTTGGTTAATCCGTTAGCGCTCTATTGGGCGGTTGTACTTCTATTTCTACAACGCGACCTGGAGCGTCCCAGTCTCAATGAACTTTCTGAGCCAGATGATGCGAGGGCAGCTTTAGGATTACTAGTTCTGTTTTTAATGGCAGCGACTTTACTCCCTATCACCCCCAGTCTGGCGGGTCGTCTCGGAATTGGAGGTTAGGAATGGCAGCGATTCCTCCTGTTATGCTGGTCTTGGATATTAGTACGCTTTCGTCGGCTACTCCACGGGAGTGGATAGAGTTTTCGCGGGTAGGGACTTGTTGTATTCCTCAAGTAATTTATGAGGAAATGCGACTTTTGTTTGATCGCTCTCCTGATCCTGATCTAGAGAGAATTTCACGGGAATTTAACCGCTTTTATCCCCATAGCGGCTGGAAGATTACAGATGTAGTGGGGCATCACGCGGCACTCAAAACGAATACGTCCCATGCTTTAACAAAACGGGCCAGGGTGTCTCTGGCCGTTGCAAAGTGTGCGTATGGGCTGGCGCAAGAGTTTCCGCAAAATCTGATTGTGCTGGTTGCAAGCGATCGCGAGTTGCAGCAAAAAGTCTATGACATGCAGGTTGATAATCTTTGTGCCATTCCTGGCTCAGGGCTGATCCAGTGGAGCCGTAGCGGACAGCGACCGATCGCCGTCATTCAAAAAATCCAGCAGCTACGGGCAAAGGTGGGTACCAAGACAGCTGTTGGCTCCACTAAACCTGTTACTAGCTCCAAAACTGCCACAACTGGAATTAAAAAGACTTCCATTCCAGCAGCTTCGCCTACCCACAACACCAGCATCACGCCCAAAAGAGCTCTAATGCGCCCCTCTTTAGGGATCTCAGGTCTGGTGTCTCAACTGATTGCGATCGGGTTTACCCTGGGAGCACTGGCAGTTGTCGCTTGGATTGTTTGGACACTATTTTTAGGCAAAGAATTTAACCCACAGCAGATTATTCCTTCCTCCAATTCCTCAGAGCAAACTACAGGAACATTCAGCTAGAAGTAGCGATTGTCTTGGGAGTCAAGAGGAAAGCAGGAAAAAGTTCTAATCTGTAGACGTTCATGGCAAGATGACGGGTTTAGCGACCCGTTATCTTGTCGTAAGTTGGTGATGCAGCGGGCTGAGCCGGAGATGGCCAGGTTTTGTTGTCTCGGATCATGGCATTTGTAGAGCGAAGGAATAAGTGCCAAAACTGAAGGAAGGAAGGTCATAACCGCTCTTCGGCTCAAAATTTTGCAGGATAAGGTCTTAAGGTTTTTTAAGCCATCAATTTTTAGAGAAAACCTAACCGAAGGATGATGTGTCATTTTGTCAGAGCAGTGCTGCCCTCAACGCCGCGTTCGCCTATCGTTCATAAAGTAATCCTATGAGTAGAAATTCTATTGAGAGCAGATTGCTTTGTTAGGGAGAGCGATCGCTAGTTGAATCTAGTTGAGCAGACTCCAGTAGAGCCGACTTGACAGGGAGTAGCGACCGCGCCCAAAGGAGCCATTCATTTCGTCGCCCAGCAAATTCAGTTAAAATCAGTTCCAGATTGGCAATCTGTCGCGGGTGAGCTGGAGCTGTGAGTTTTGCTGCTTCAGTTCGCCCAATTGTTTAGAACAGGCGATGGGACGGAGCAACATAAATCAGCAATTGCCCCAGTTCATTCATCCCCTTGTCGATCGCTTGCAGTCGGTTGACAGGATTGCGGCGTTTAGCGCGAAGCGCAACTGCGAAGCAACCACTCCGAAAAGTTCAAGGGCAAGGTGAACGTTCAGGCTAACACCATAAGAATCTGATAAAGCGTTGTAAGAACCTGAAAGAAGTTGAGTATTGGAACTCATTACACTATCAGGTAAATAGGACGTAGAAGCGACTTCAGAACCACTGTAGCTGCCTTTTCCACAATTCTTGTTAAAGATTCTGGAGTACATTTATCATGCTCTTTAGAGCGATTTTCGCTGTGATAACCGTAGCACTGATTATTGCAACTTCATCCATTTCCTCAGGAAGTGCTACAGGTGAAACTGCAAAAACTCAAGTACCCGGCGTTTACTCATTTAGGTTAGGAGAATTCACGATTACAGCACTGAGCGATGGTACAGTATCGCAAGATCTCAATCAGGTGCTAACAAACGCAAACTCGGCAGAGGTTGAGCAGCTCCTCCATCGCAACTTCCTGACAAACCCTGTTGAAGCCTCAATTAATACGTTTCTAATTGATACCGGAGATAAGCAGGTATTGATAGATACAGGGGTTGGACAATTGTTTGGCGGGCAAGGTGGCAAACTGCAACTGTCGCTAGAGGCAGCAGGCTACACACCCGATGAGATCGACATGATTCTTCTGACTCATATTCATTCCGATCACAGTGGCGGTTTGGTCGAAAACGGGCAACTCATGTTTCCAACTGCCACTGTTTATGTGGGCAAGCCTGATGTTGATTTATGGCTCGATCCCGTGAATGCAGAGCGATCGCATCTCGATCGCAGATATTTTGATGAAGCCGTCACAACGGTAAAACCCTACCTTGATGCAGGCAAGCTGGAAATGTTTTCTGGCGAGACAACTATCTTACCGGGCATCACTGCGTTGCCAACCCCCGGACACACCCCCGGACACAGCTTTTATGTCGTGGAAAGTAGGGGCGAGAGCATTGAGTTTTGTGGCGATATTCTTCATTTCGGTTCGATCCAATTTCCAAATCCTGAAATTACTGTTGCCTACGATGTCGATGCTAATGCCGCAGCAGAGCAACGAGCTAGACAGTTTAGCCGTTTAGCAGAATCACGCCGTCTAGTCGCTACGGCACATTTGCCCTTTCCAGGCGTGGGGCACATCCGCGCAGAAGATCAGGGTTATGCCTGGGTGCCTATGGATTATCGCTGGCGCGATTAACGCCTTTGATTACAGAAATTACTGTTCCTCCGCAACCAGGGATCTATACCTTACGTTCTAACACCGTGAGAATTGCCGCACGCGATCGCGCCACTGTTATCAAGCCTTCTCTAGCGGAGGGGCACTGACTGCCTCTATTAGCCCTGATTCTAATGGGGGCGATCGCTATTTAGTTAATGACAAAGTCTGATTTTTCAGTAGTCTGAGCCAGAGACTCTGTTCGAAGATACCGAATCGCTACCCATCTCGTTGCGCGGCACTCATATCATTGGGAACATAGGAAAAACCGTCTGTATACTTTGACAGTGATGGTGCCTAATGAAGAGTTTGCTGAGCTGATTTACAGCGGTACCCCAACAGGACTGGATGCGGAAGATTTAGCGGTGTTGCAGGGAAAAGCTTTACCTGTTTCAGGTTAACTGGATGACTTAGGAGGAAAATGATGCAAGCCATAAATCATCGCTTCATCGAGACAAATGGCATCAAAATGCATATTGCTGAACAAGGTCGAGGCGATCTTGTCATCCTGTGTCACGGGTTTCCGGAGTGCTGGTACACTTAGCGGCATCAAATTGGTGCAATTGCAGAAGCTGGATTTCACGTTGTTGCGCCAGATCTGCGGGGTTACGGACAAACCGATCAACCAAAGTCTGTTGAGGCATACAACATTCTTCAGCTTACGAGCGATATCGTTGGGCTTGTTCATGCACTGGATCACGAACAAGCGATGATTGTCGGGCATGATCAAGGTGCCCCTTTGGCTTGGCATTGTGCATTATTGCGCCCAGATTTGTTCAAGGCGATCGCCCTGTTGAGTGTTCCTTATCGTGCCAGAACCTGGGACAGTAGCCCTCCGACAGAAATACTAAAACGGATGGCGGGTGAACAACAGCTCTATGTGTTGTATTTTCAGGAACTGGGCAAAGTAGAGGCGGAACTAGAAGATAACGTTCGTCGATCGCTTCGCAGGATGCTCTATTCCGCTTCTGGGAATGCACCTGCTGAAAAACGGTGGCGGTTTCTATTCGACAAATCAGAAACATCTTTGGACAGTATGGCTGAACCGGAGCAGCTACCAAGCTGGTTGAGTGAGCAGGACCTTGATTTTCTCACCCAAGAGTTTGAGCGAACCGGATTTCGAGGTGGGCTGGCTCGCTATCGCAACCTGGATAGAGATTGGGAACTCACGTCCTTTCTGAGTGGCGCAAAGCTGCAACAACCTGCTTTGTTTATTGGGGGAGAGTTTGATGCAGCCGTGATGATGAATCAAGATCTGATCAACCAGCTAGAAACAACAATGCCGAACTTGAGAAAACAGGTATTGCTGCCCAATGCGGGACATTGGATTCAGCAAGAACGACCGACAGAGGTCAATCAATTGCTCATTAAATTTCTGGTTCACTCTGCATCTTGAGAAAGCACATTAGCCATGACTCATTACAGATTCACTTTCTCATTTACACGATCGCCATAACAATTCATTTGTGTAGCCTGATGAAAGCATTTATCGGCAAAGTAGTTCTTGTTACCGGCGGCATCTCTGGTATTGGACGCGCCACTGCTCTTGCCTTTGCTCAAGAAGGAGCCAGCGTTGTTGGACGACGAGAAGGTGAGGGCGCAGAATCCATTGCGCTAATTGAGCAAGCGGGTGGTAAAGGACTTTTCGTCCAAGCGGATGTCTCAATCGAAGCTGATGTTGGCGCAATGGTAGCAAAAAACCTGGAATCGTTCGGCAGGTCAGACATTGGCTTCAACAACGCGGGTGTTTTTCCCGAATCTGCTCCCATGACAGAAGTCACACTCAAATCTGGCGGCGGTGCGATCGTTAACACAGCTTCTTTTCTGGGGATTCGTCCTTATTCTAGGTTGAGCGTTGATGGCGGAATCACTGTCTAGTACTTTTTAAGCAATTTATTGGAATGATATCGAAACAGATTCGCTAACACTATAAAAATCGACAAATCACTGTAAGAATCTGAAAGAAGTAGAGCGTTGAAACTCATTACACTTCAGGGAGATAGCACCTGATCTACGATAGTTAGACACTGTTTCTCGTCTTCAACCATCTACTTTATGTCAAATCAACCTGTACCAGAAATTGAGCTGCTGCACGCAGCTTACGCCGCCTTCAACGCGCGAGACATCGATGCTGCCCTTGCCCTTATGACTCCCGACGTGGCTTGGCCGAGAGCGTTCAAGGGTGGATTTGTTCGTGGATCGGAGGAAGTCCGCGCTTATTGGACGGAGCAATGGAGCGAGATCGACCCGCATGTGGAGCCGACGATCTTCCAACCGGAGGATGCCGGACGTATTGTAGTTGAGGTGCATCAGATTGTACGCGACTTGGCTGGAACGATCCTTGCCGATGAGCATGTGGGACATCGTTTCACCATTGAGCATGGACTGATTCAAAGCATGGAGATCTGTTCGCTTCCGTAGTTCACGATCGATTATATCCAAACTCACCTCGATTGAGATTTGTCACTGGCTGAGGTTGCAGGCGTAATCAATATTAGCCCCACTTATTTCGCAAGTTTATTCAAACAGGCAATGGGAATTTCGCCCCATCAGTACGTGATTCAGCAGCGAGTAGAGAAGGCGAAATTGATGTTGAAGAGAACAAATTTGGCGATCGCAGACATTGCCTTACAAGTCGGCTTTTCCAGCCAAAACCACTTAACACAACAGTTTAAGCGAATCACTGGAATGACACCCAAGCAAGTTCGCTAACACGATGCTAACACCATAAAAATCTAATAAACCGTTGTAAGAATCTGAAAGAAACCGAGCATTAGAACTGGTTACACTCCAGATCAGTAGAAAAAGAACTTAGACACAATGAGAAAACAACTTGTTAATCCACCACAACTCTATGATGGAAAACCACATGGAATGTCCCATGCTGTTGTTGATACCGCATCGGGTATCGTTTACATTTCTGGTCAGGTTGACTGGGACGCGGACTACCAAGTTTCATGCCATACCGTCGAGGGGCAACTCTCAAACGTGCTCAATAACCTAACGGTCGTCCTGGACGCAGCAGGAAGCTCTGTCGAGAATTTGCTTAGCCTTCGCATCTATATTCGGGGTGAGCTTGGAAACCTTATGGGAACTATCGCACCCATCGTCGCGCAATTTCTGGCAGAATCACGCCCCGCTGTTACTGGTATCGGTGTTTCCTCACTTGCCTCTCCAGAGATGTTGGTTGAGATTGAGGCAACAGCAGCACTTCAATAACCAATGTTCAACTGTTCATAGCTGTTGAGCTGATGTGTGTACTCAACCTGTCAAGGGAGATATTCTGATCGTTGATAATGCGTTAGATAGTCTTCGATTGCTCTCTGCCATGCTGATGAGCAAGGATATGAAGTGCGTTGCGTTAATAACGGGTCAACAGCATTGATCGGCGTTCAAGGATTGGTTCCCGATTTGATTTTTCTCGATATTCAAATGCCCGGAATAAATGGTTATGAAGTTACCTATTTTCATCTCGTCTCGGATGGCATTGCAAGTTCACAAACGATGGCAACCGCAGAGCGCAAGATGAGTATGATTCATATCCAGTTAAACCAGGTTTTCGGGACACATATTCTTGATAATTATCCCTTCTACAATACGCTCACGATCGTGGCAATTCAACGATTTCAAACTGAACACAATTTTGTCGTTGATGGCATTGCCAGTTTACCGATCCGGCAGCAGTTGTATCTCTTAGCTTACCTCAATACAACTCCTGAGCAGCTGGAGACAATACCGGTTTAAGGGATACTAGATTACAAACTGTTCTAGCGATCAAGCAGAGACGGACTCCTCATTCATGAGTTTAAACACTGAAACACGACAAATCCTAAAACAAGACTTACTGGATCGGACAACCACTTTAGGACAACAGGCGCTGCTGCCAACCGAAAAAAGTGAACTGGATGCGATCGTGCAGCAGCTAGAAACTCTGAATCCCACACCGTTACCCCTCGCTCCTGAGAATCGATCGCTGCTTCTGGGCGATTGGAAACTGCTCTATGCCTCTAACGGCACAGTGGTCACTCGCAGACTAATGGGTGGCATCACTATTAATGCAATTTGGCAGACGTTGAGCGCAGCGGGTGAAGCAACACTCTCTGCTACCAATGGCGCAGAGTTGGAATTGCTGCTATGGCGTTGCTGAAACCGTAATGGTTAAGTAGGTAGAGGAATAGCTCGATACTTCAAATAGTGAAGCAGCAAACGGAGTGAACATTTCAACATCTCAAGGGATTTGGAGTAGCACAAGGTTTTACGGTG